>DATFMX010000144.1:0-29665 GCA_035266685.1 Solirubrobacterales bacterium | reverse complement strand
CGGCTGCTACTACGGCTACACCGCGAGCGGCGGTCCGGTCGGCGTCGGCACGGCGACGGCGAAGTCGATGGTCGTCAACATCATCATGGTCCACATCATCGGCATGCTCGGCACGTTCATGTTCTACGGCGCCAATCCGCGAGCTCCGATAGGGGGATAGATACGCTTATGTCGATGGACGAGCCGAGCCAGATTCGAGACACCGAACGCGAGGACGCGCCGGCCACCGAGGCTGCCGCCGAGCCGAGCCCCTCCGGCCCCTACATCAGCGAGGACGGGGCGCAGATGGGCCGCGACTTCGTGATCCCCGGGGTCGACCCGGCCGACACCGATCCCTACCGCTTCCACACCGGCCGCAAGCGCGACCACGGCAGCACCGACGCGATCGAGATCATCAACCTGGTCAAGCAGTTCGGCCGCGCCCGCATCCTCAACGGCCTCAACCTCGGCCTGCCCGAAGACCAGGTCTCGATGGTCCTCGGCCCCTCGGGCACCGGCAAGAGCGTGCTGATCAAGCACATCGTCGGCCTGCTCTACCCGGACTCCGGCGATGTGCTCGTACACGGCGAATCGATCCCGGCGATGACCGACGACGAACTGTTCGACGTGCGCAAAAAGTTCGGCCTGCTGTTCCAGGACGGAGCGCTGTTCGGCTCGATGAACATCTACGACAACACCGCCTTCCCGCTGCGCCAGCACACCGACAAAGGCGAGGAGGAGATCGGCGAGATCGTCAACCGCCGGCTCAAGGAGGTCGGCCTGATCGAGGCGATCTACAAGATGCCGAACGAGCTCTCCGGCGGGATGCGCAAGCGCGCCGGCTTCGCCCGGGCGCTGGTGCTCGAACCGGCGATCGTGATGTTCGACGAGCCCGACTCGGGCCTCGACCCGGTGCGCACGGCGCTGCTCTGCGAGCTGATCCGCGAGGTCCACGCCGAGAACGGCGGCTGCTACCTGGTGATCAGCCACGACCTCAACACGGCGCGGCGGATCGCCGACTTCGTCGCCGTCCTCTGGAACGGCCAGATCGTCGAGTCGGGGCCGAAAGAGGAACTGTTCGACTCCGAAAACCAGTTCGTCCACCAGTTCCTCAACGCTGACGTAACCGGCCCGCTCTCGATGGATTGAGCGCGGTCGCCGCCTGGGCGGTTCGCCACGCGCGGGCGGTGCTCGCCGCCGCGCTCGTCCTCGCGGTCGCGGCGGGGGTCGCCGCCACCCGGCTGCCGACGGACGGGGCGACGAACACGCTGGTCGATTCGGACACGGCCGGCTACCGGGCGACGCAGGAGGTCAGGCGGGACTTCGGCGAAGAACCGGTGGTGGTGCTCGCCGAGGGCGACCTGCAGCGGATCGTCCTCACGGCCAACCTGGGGCGGCTGCTGCGGCTCGAGGGGTGCCTTTCGGGGAAGGTGCCGAAGGGCGCCAAGGCGATCCCGGGGCCATGCGCGGAACTCGCCGAGCAGGACCCGGTGCGTTCGCTGGTCGGGCCGGCGACCTTCCTCAACGAGGCGACGATCCAGGTCCAGCGCGAGCTCGAACGGCTCGTCGCCACCGTGCCGCCGGACAAGCTGCGCGAACTGCTGCTCCAGATCGCCGCGCAGTACGGGATCACCAGCGCGCCGAGCCTCTCGAACCCCGACTTCCTCGCCGCGATCGTCTTCGACATCAACCAGTCGCGGGGGACGCCGAAGGCGAAGCTCGCCTACCTGTTCCCGAACAAGCACTCGGCGCAGATCATCCTGCGCCTGCGCTCCGGCCTGAGCGAGGCGGAACGCCACCGGGCGATCGAAACGATCAGGGCGGTCGTCCACGACCCGGTCGCCCGCAAGCAGTGCAAGTTCAAGGGCAAGCCGGAGCGCTGCTTCCAGCTGCACGGCGCGAGGTACGTGATCTCCGGCGCGCCGGTCGTCGTCGACGCGGTGACGAGGGCGCTCAAGGCCGCCCTGCTGGTGCTGCTCGGCGTCGCGCTCGTCGTCATGGCGGTGACCCTGTTGCTCGTCTTCCGCAGCCGCTGGCGGCTGTTGCCGCTGGGGATCGCGCTTGCCGCGGCGGCCCTGACCTTCGGGATCTTCGGCCTCGTCGGCGGCTCGCTGACGATGGCCTCGATCGCCGTGCTGCCGATCCTGATCGGCCTCGCTGTGGACTACGCGATCCAGCTCCAGGCGCGTTATGACGAGGCCGTCGCCTTGGGGGCGTCTCCGGGGGTTGACGCCGCCCGGCTCGCGGCGTCCGGCGGAGGGCCGGCTATTGCGACGGCGTGCCTTGCGACTGCCGCAGGGTTCTTGGCTTTGCAGCTCTCGCCGACGCCGATGGTGCGCGGGTTCGGGCTGTTGCTCGTCGGCGGTGTGGCTATCGCCTTTGCGCTGGCATTCGTCGGAGGTTTTGCGGCGCTTGGGCTCAGGCGGGCGGGATCGCCGGGTGTCCCTCCGGACGCTGGGTTTTTCGCCTCCGGGTTCTTCGGCCGTCCGGGGAGGTGGTTGGGGCGAAAAACGGGACGCGGCGTCGCTCCGGGACACCCGACGCTCCCGCCTCAAATGGGTCGAGTGCTGGCCGTTGCTCGGGCGTATCCGGGAAGGGTTCTGGCGGTTGGATTGGGACTCGCCGTGATCGGCTGGGGCCTGGGAACTCAGATCGAAACGCAGACCGACATCCGCAAGCTGGCGCCGCAGAACGTCGAAGCCGTTGAAGAACTCAATGAGTTGCAGGACGCGACGGGCGTCTCCGGGGAGTTGGATGCCCGGATCACCGCGCCGGAGCTGACCGACCCGGCCACGATCAGGTGGATGGCTGTCTTCAAGCGGCGGGCACTCAAGGCCGGCGGGTTCGCCGGCAACCAACCGAGTTGCCAGGAAGCCGAAGTCTGCCCGGGACCGGCGCTGTCGGATTTCGTCAGCGGGGGAGGATTGACCGCCACCGGAGAAGGGCCGCTCACGCAGAAGAGCATTCGGGCGGCGCTGAAGCAGATACCCGCATACGACCTGCGGCAGGTGGCGACTGTCGATCCGAAGACGGGACTGCCCGCCGGCACGGCCCTGGTGGGGTTCGGGATCAGGGCGCAGTCGTTGGACTCCCAGCAGGAGTTGATCGAACGGATTCGAGGCGCCGTTGGCGAGCCGGGGACGAAAGGCGGGCCGCCGCCCGGGGTGGAGGTGGAGCTTGCGGGCCTGCCGGTTATCGCGGCGCAGGCGGCGTCGGACCTGGACAGCAGCCGCTACCTGCTCACGGGGGTCGGCCTGCTGGCGGTGGCTCTCGTGCTGTTGCTGGTTTACCGCTCGTGGACACGCGCGCTCATCCCGTTGGTGCCGATCGTCATGGCCACTGGATGGTCAGCGCTCGTCCTCTGGCTCACCCGGGTGCCGCTCAACCCGATGTCGGCCGCGCTAGGCGCCCTGACGATCGCCATAGCGACCGAGTTCAGCGTGATCCTCGCGGCGCGCTTCAGGCAGGAGCGGAACGCGGGACGGAAGCTTGAGGACGCTTTGAGCGTCGCGTACTCCCGCACCGGAGCCGCCGTGCTTGCTTCGGGCGCCACTGCAATCGCCGGCTTCGCCGTCCTCATCGCAAGCGACGTGGGCATGCTGCGCCAGTTCGGCCTCGTCACCGTCGTCGACCTCGCCGTCGCCCTCCTGGGCGTGGTCATCGCCCTCCCCGCCACCCTAGTCCTCGCCGAGCAGGGGCCGACGGGCCTAAAACCCACCTATAAGGTGGGTTTTAGGCCCGTCGGCGGGAGGGGGCGGGGGTGAGGGATCGGTACTCGATCTTCGTCGGGTTGATCTTCGTCGCGATCGTCGTCGTGGCGCTGATCCACGGCGTGCCGGGTGGGGGGGAGACGCTGGGGCTCGACCGGCAGGAGGCGCGCTGGCCGCTGCCCGAGTTCGCCGTGCCGGATGCCGCCGGGCCGCTGGAAGGAGACGCGAACGTCGCCCAGGATGACTGCTCGGTCGGCGAGCTGCCCTGTCCGGCGGATTCGCGGCGGCGGCCCGCCTGCCGGATCGAGACCCCCGGGGCGATCCGGGTGTGCGACCTCTTCGACCGGCCGCTCGTGATCTCGTTCTGGTTCAGCAAGGGCGGCAACTGCGTCGAACAGCAGGACGTCGTCGGTCGGGTCTTCCCGCGCTACCGTGGGCGCGTGCGGTTCCTCTCGCTCGATATCCGCGACGATCGCAACACCGTCCGCGATTTGGCGCGCCGGCGGAGATGGAAGATGCCGGTCGGCTACGACCGCGACGGCGCGGTTGCCAGCGTCTACCACGTGGGCGGCTGCCCGACCTTCGCCTACGTCTATCCGGGTGGCACCCTGGAGTCGGCGAGCGTCGGCGAACTGACCGCGGCGCAGCTGAGCGAAGGGGTCAGGGGCCTGCTGAAGGCGAGTCGCCTGGCGGCGGTGGCTTCGCGATGAGCGCGCCCGTGCCGGGATCGAAGCCCGCCCCGACGCTCGGCTGGGTGGCGCCGCACGTTGCGGCGGAGTTTCCGGGGCTCGGCATCTCCTGGGTCGAGGTCGACGGTCGCCCCGGTCGCAGCCCCGAGCCGATCGGCCGCCGCCTGCGCGAGGCGTCGGACCGTTTCTACGGCGCCCACGCGATCCACATGCGCGAACGCCCGATCCCCTGGGCCTACCGGGTCTTCTTCCGCCAGACCGGCCTCGACCCCGACCGCACCCGCACGCCGGTCGAGCAGCTCGCCCTCGACCGTCTGCACGACGGCGGCTTCAAGACCCGCGGCCTGCCCGCCGACGCGCTGACGATCGCGACGATCGAGACCGGAATCGCCCTGCGCGCCTTCGACGCGGAGAGGCTCGACGGCCCGCTCTGCATCCGCGACTCCGCCCCAGGCGAGTCGCTGGAGGGCCGCCCCCGAGAGCTCTCCCACGGGACCCTGGTGGTCGCCGACGAGCGCGTCCCCGTCGGTCTTCTCTTCGGCACCACCGCGCAGGGCCGCGAGGTCGGCCGCGACACCCGCCGCATAGCGGTCGCCGCGATCCAGGTCGGCGGCGTCCCGCAGATCGCCGTCGACGAGGCCCTATGGATGGTCACCGCAACCCTCTCCGCCGCTTGAACCAGTCCCCCTCCCAGGGCGTGGTAGAGGTTTGAGTCGCTATGCGGTTCAAACCTCGACCACGCGTCGCTTGAGCCAGTCCCTCTCCCGGGCGTGGTAGAGGTTTGAGTCGCTATGCGGTTCAAACCTCGACCACGCCAGCTGCTGTTTAGCCGCGTAGGCCGCCGGCCCTGAACGAGAGGCCTCCGGAGGCGCGCTGGAAGGCGCGGCGCAGGAAGTAGAAGGAGACGGCGAATGCCACGCCGCCGGCGATCAGACAGGTGGCGAGGATCTGCCCCGCCAGATAGAAGAGGCCGCCGGTGACGAGCACGAAGACGACGCCGGCAAGCAGCGTGGTGTGCGACCGGTAGCCGGCGAAGTGCTCACGCGCGGAGACCTCGAGGCCGCCGAGGCCGGCGAGCACGACGCCGACGCCGATCGCCGTCGGGCTCTGGCTGACGACGCCGACGATGAGCGTGACGATGCCGGCGAGCACCGACAGCTCGGCCAGCGGGAACGATCCCCAGGGCGCCGGCGGGCGCTCGTCGGCGGTGCGTCGCCGCTCCGCCCTTTCGACCTTGCGCTTTGCCTTGCTCAACGGCCGCAAGCCGCCCGGCTAAGGGACATCCAGATGAGACCTTGACCCGCCACCAACCCATCAGCATCCCCAGCGGACCGAGGCGGGGGAGGGAGTGCCAGTGGCCGCAGCCGGGCTCGCCGACGTCGGCGCGGCTGATCTGCAGCCACTTGTGCTCGGCCGGCGCGTCGAGCATCCGCTCGAGCAGCTCGCGGTTGCGGGTCTCGAGCTCCGCCCGTTCGCGCAACTGGATCCGGGCGCCGGCGATCCGATCGGCGAGCGAGTCCCGAATCGCCTCCAGCTCGCCGAGCCCCAACACCCGCGGCTCGCCGGCGCTGGGAGCTATCGCGGCATCGACCTCGACCCGCGGAAACGCCTCGGCGAAAAGCGACCCGAGCTGCGCTTCCAGGCGCCCGATCTGCCGCCGCAGCTCCACTCGCGCCAGCCGCTCGTCGCCACCGATGCGAACCGCGTCATGTCGGTCAAGTAGCTCCGGCATAAACCCAACCAAAGTGTAGTTCAAGGCCGCGCCCCGACCGCGACGGCCACGTTAAGGGCGATTCGCCCTCTCGCCGACGCCTCAGACGAGCAGGGCGTCGCGCGAGCGCGGGTTCAGGGCGCTCCTCAGCAGCGCCCGCTGGCGCGGGGTCAGCGTGCCGATCCGCTTGTTCTCGCTCAGCGCCAGCGTCTGCAGGAGCTTGCGGGCGCGGGTGCGGCCCCAGCGGCGCTGGCTGGTCAGCAGCTCGGCCAGGGTCATGCTCTCCGTCTCCCAGGGGACGTCCTCGATCACCTCTGCCACCTCGACCTCACCCCGGCCGATCGACCGCTTCAGCTCCGCCCGCGCGAGCCGCACCCGGTTGGCACGGGCCAGGGCCTGCATGTGCTGTGGCGCCTGGGCAGCGGTTGGGCTCGTCGGGGCAGGGGCGATCGTTGCAGCAGCTTCCACTGGGAATCCTCCCTATCAGGGTTCTTTGACTGGTTCTCTGCGCCGGCCGGTGGCTGACCCGGCCCGGTGAGTTGAAGCGCCCGCCGCGTCCTCCTGTCCCGGACGCGCGGCGAGGGGGGCAAGCTATGCGCTGGGGGCGCCGACCGTCAACCCGGATTCATCGATGCGTTCACGCCCCGGTCGCTAAGAGCACCTTTTTCTCGGCCGGCGCGCCTTGTCCCGAAATGGACAAGGCCGAAACTACCCCCGCAGGGGGATGGATAGCCGCTCAGGTACGTGGAAGCTCAGGAAAGTCTTCAATGGTGCGGCCGATCGTCGCCAGTGCGCGGTCGAGCTGCTCGCGCTCGTGGGTGGCCATCAGGCTGGTGCGCAGCAGCGCCCCGCCGGGCGGCACCGCCGGGTGGATCGCGACGTTGGTGTAGACGCCGGCGTCGAACAGCGCCTTCCACAGCAGCACCGCCTGCCAGTCGTCGCCGACGACCACCGGGACGACCGGAGTGGTGGCGACCGAGCCGTCCGCCAGCTCGCCGGGCTCGACCACCTTCAGCCCGAGCTCGCGTAGGCCTTCGCGAAGGTACTCCGCGTTGCCGAGCAGCCGCTCGAACAGCTGCGGGCCCTCGGCGCGGATCACCCGCAGCGCCGCCAGCGCCGCGCCGACCGCCGCCGGCACCGCCGAGGCGCTGAAGACGAAGGAGCGCGAGGAGATCCGCAGGTACTCGACCACATCCCCCGGGCCGGCGATGAAGCCGCCGCAGGAGGCGAGGCTCTTGGAGAAGGTCCCCATCCGCAGGTCGACCTCGTCCTCGAGCCCGAACAGCTCGCAGGCGCCGGCCCCGCGCCCGCCCAGGACCCCGGCGCCGTGCGCCTCGTCGACCATCAGCCGCGCGCCGTAGCCCTTGCAGAGCTCGACGATCCGCGGCAGGTCGCAGACGTCGCCCTCCATCGAGAAGACGCCGTCGACCACCACGAGCACCCCGCCGCCGTCCTCGCCCGCCCGTTGCAGCATCTTCTCCAGCTTGTCCATGCGGTTGTGGCGGAAGGGGCGCAGCTTCGCGCCGGAGAGCTTGCAGCCGTCGAGGATCGAGGCGTGGTCGCCGGAGTCGCAGACCACCGTGTCGCCGGGCTCGAGGATCGTGCCGATGCAGCCGACGTTGGCCTGGTAGCCGGTGGTGAAGACGATCGCCTCCTCGGTCCCCATCCATTCCGCCAGCTCGCGCTCCAGATCGAGGTGCAGCGGCGTCGTCCCGTTGAGCAGGCGCGAGCCGGTCACCCCGGTGCCGTAGGTCTCGAGCGCGTCGCGCGCCCCCTGCTTGACCCGCTCGTCGCCGGTCAGGCCGAGGTAGTTGTTGGAGCCGAGCATGATCGTCTCGCGGCCCTCCATCTCGACCACCGGACCGGCCTCTGAGGTGAGCAGGCGGAAGTAGGGCAGGAGGTCGTGCTGCTTGGCCGCTTCGAGCTGCTCCAGCCGGTCGTGGCTGCGCGCCTTCTCGAATACGTCAACGGGGGTCCTCGCGGTTTCGCTCATGCCGAAAGTGTAGGTTCCGTGAACGTGGAGCGAACAAGCGTGCATATCTGATTCTTCGCGCCGTGAGCGAAACGTGAACCATTTATGAATCCGGTGCCCGGCGTCGAAATCAGCCCCGTCCGCTCGCGCCGCGAGCTGAAGCAGTTCGTCGACCTGCCCTACCGGCTGCACGCGGGCACCCCCTGGGTGCCGCCGCTGAAGCTCGAGCGGCGGATGTTCCTCAGCCGCCGGCTCAACCCCTACTTCAAGCACGGCGAGGCCGAGTACTTCCTCGCCCGGCGCGGCGGGCGCGTCGTCGGCCGCGCCAGCGCCCAGGTCGACCGCGCCTTCAACGAGTTCCACGACAGCCGCTGGGGGATGTTCGGCTTCCTCGAGCTGGAGGACGACGAGGAGGCGATGGCGGCCCTGCTGGCGGCGGCCGAGGGCTGGCTGCGCGAGCGCGGCTGCGAGCGCATGGTCGGGCCGATGGACTTCTCGATGAACGAGGAGAGCGGCGTGCTGGTCGAGGGCTTCGACCTACAGCCGCTGGTCCGCCAGCCCTGGCAGCCGCCCTACTACCAGCGGCTCTGCGAGGGCGCCGGGCTGGAGAAGGCGATGGACCTCTACTCCTGGGCGCTCGACATCTCCGACCGCAAGGACATGCTGCCGGTCCTCTTCGAGCTCGACGAGAAGGCGCGCGAGGAGCACGGCGTGCGGATCCGCAAGATGTCGCGCCGCCACCTGCGCAAGGAGATGGACCGCTTCGCCGAGATCTACAACGCCGCCTGGGCGCAGAACTGGGGCTTCGTCCCCTACTCCAAGGCCGACCTCGACACCTACACGATCGACATGCACCTGATCTTCTCGCGCGAATGGTTCATGGTCGCCGAAAAGGACGGCGAGACGATCGCCGTGGCGATCACGCTGCCCGACATCAACCAGGTGCTGAAGCGGATGAAGGGACGGCTGCTGCCGTTCGGCTGGTGGCACTACCTCAACCGCAATCGGATCGCCGACCGGGTTCGCGTCGGCTTCCTCGGCGTCAAGCCCGAGCACCAGCACACCGGCGTCGCCGCCTCGCTCTACGTCGAGCACTTCGACACCGCCGCCCGGATGCCGCAGAAAGGCGGCGAGGCGGGCTGGATCCTCGAGACCAACGAGGCGATGAACCGCGGCCTGGAAGCGATGAGCGCCGAGATCGTCAAGAAGTACCGGGTCTACGAGAAGCCGATCGCATCGCTACAGTCGAAACCGTGAGCGAGTTCGAGCTCGAGCCGGTTCGCGTAAGGGTCCTCCCGCACGAGGCGCCCTCCGCGCTCGCCCTGCGCGACGAGGCGCGGACCGCCGCGATCGCCGCCGTCGGCGGCGTCGTGCTCGGGGCCGTGACGGTGGCCGCGGTTCGCGCGGTCGGCGCGGCGGCGAAGAGCTCGCAGGGGCGGCTGCTGCCCGGCCGCAAGAGCCGCCCCAAGGTCGTCGCCAGCCGCTCGTTCCTCGTGGACGTTCACCTGCTGGGTAAGTGAGCGGCAGCCTCGAGCTCGAGCTCGCGCCGCCCTCGCCCTTCCGCCTCCCCTCCTACAGCAGCGAGGACCGGACGATGTCGGTGCGCGACGGCGTGCTCTCGCGGCTGCTGCGGGTGGGGGAGAGCCCGGTCCTCGTCCGCGCCTGGGAGCCGGGTCGCGGGCGGGTCGCGCTGCGCGCCGAGCCGGTCGACCCGGCGGCGCTGAGCGCGCCGCGCTCGCTGCCGGCGCCCGAGAGCCGCCCCGCCGGCGAGGTCGAGCTGCGGCTCGCGCTCGAGCGGATGCGCTTCGCGCTCGGCGTCGACGACGACCTGACCGGGTTCTACCGCCGCTTCCGCCGCGACCCGCTGCTCGGGCCGGCGCTGCGCCGCCGGCCCTGGCTGCGCCCGCGCCGCCGGCCGTGGGCCTGGGAGGCGCTCGCCTGGGCCGTCGTCAAGCAGCTGATCGAGAGCGAGCGCGCGGCGGCGATCCAGCGCCGCATCGTCGGCCGCTGGGGAGTCCGTCTCGGCGGCCAGTCCCCCGCCCCGCGGTCGAGGTTTGATCCGGATAGCGGACCGAACCTCGACCGCGCCCTGAAGGATGTGCCGGATGCGGCGACGATCGCCGGCCGGGCGCCGGCCGAACTGGCGGCGCTGGACCTCTCGCCGGCCCGCGCGGTCGCCCTGCGCGCGGTCGCCCGCGAGATCGCCGCCGGCCGGGTGCTTCCCGGCGAGGCCGCCGCAGACGCGCGGCTGCTGGCGATCCCCGAAATCGGCCCCTGGACCGTCCAGTGCCTCGGCCTGTTCGGGCGCGGCGATCCCGACTCGCTGCCGGCCGGCGATCTGATCTACCTGAAGCTCGTCGGCCGCCTCGCGCGGCTCGGCCGCCGCGCCAGCATCGAGGAGGTGGAGGAGTTCTACGCGCCGTACGAGCCCTACCGCGGCTTGGCGGGGCTCTGGACCATCGGTCTGTATAGGTAGTGCCAGGCTTCAAGGAACGCGGGCGACTGCCGATGAGGCAGGCATGGATCCCGCGGGCGAGCGTTCCAGGGGCGAGGGCCGGCCCGACGGCTGGCCCGAAGAGCGCGTAGCCGAGTTCATCGACGAGATCTCCTCGGCCGGCGACGACTACCGGCGCCTGGTCGAGCGCCTGCCGGCGATCGTCTACTCCTGCGAGCTCGGCGAGCGCGGGCGCTGGCGCTACGTCAGCCCGCAGATCCAGGACATTCTCGGCTACTCGCCGGAGGAGTGGATGGCCGACTCCGGCCTCTGGGCCGAACGCCTGCACGCCGAGGACCGCGAGCGCGCCCTGGAGCAGGAGACGCGCAAGGCGCACGGCGAGGGCAACGGCGCATCGCCGATCGACTACCGGATGATCACCCGCGACGGCGACATCGTCTGGATCCTCGACGAGGCGGTGCTCGAGCCCGACGGGCAGGGCGTGCCGATCTGGCACGGGGTGCTCTACGACATCACCGAGCGCAAGCTCGCCGAGCAGGAGTTGCGCCGCGCCGCCGCCCAGCAGGCCGCCGTCGCGCGGCTCGGGCGCTACGCCCTGCAGGACGGCGACCCGGCACGCCTCGCCGAGCAGGTCGTGCCGCTGATGACCGAGATCGACGGCGTCGAGGCTGCCTGCGTGTGGGAAGCGGGCCGCGAGGGCCGGCGCCTGCACCTGCGGGCCGGACTGGGCGAGCGCGGCGGCGGCGAGCGCCGCGCCTCCGCCGCCCGCGACTCGCACGCCGGCGCCGCTCTGGAGTCGGGACTGCACGTGATCGTCGACGACTGGTCGAGCGAGCGCCGCTACACGATGCCCCCGGCCCTGCGGGTGCTCGGGGTGCGCAGCAGCCTCGCCGTGCCGATCGCCGGCAAGGAGCGCCCCTACGGCGTGCTCGACATCCACTCCACCGAGCCGAGCCGCTTCACCCCGCAGGACGTCCACTTCGTCCAGGCCTCGGCCAACGTCCTCGCCGACGCGCTGGAGCGCCACAGCGCTGACGAGGCGCTGCGCCACCGCGTCCTCCACGACGCCCTGACCGGGCTCCCCAACCGGCTCAGCTTCGTCGACTCGCTGCGCGACGCGCTGCGCCGCGGCCTCGCCTCGGGCTCGCCGGTCGGCGTCCTCTTCCTCGACCTCGACCACTTCAAGCTGATCAACGACAGCATCGGCCACCACGCGGGCGACGAGCTGCTGCGCGAGGTCGCGCCGCGGCTGCGCGCCCACCTGCGCCCCGGCGACATCGTCGCCCGCTTCGGCGGCGACGAGTTCGGCATCCTCGTCGACCGCCTGGCCGACGAGGACGAGGCGCTGACGATCGCCGATCGCGTCGCCGGCGCCTTCTCGGAGTCCTACTCGATGGGCGGCGCCGACCACTTCGTCACCGCCAGCATCGGCATCGCCGTCGCCCGCTCGACCGGCCGCGAACCGGTCGACGCCGAGCTGCTGATCCGCGACG
Organism: Solirubrobacterales bacterium; assembly: GCA_035266685.1. Lineage (GTDB taxonomy): Bacteria > Actinomycetota > Thermoleophilia > Solirubrobacterales > 70-9 > VRUE01. Next base: position 17,656 of record DATFMX010000144.1, on the reverse strand, counting down.
CCGACGCCGCGATGTACAGGGCGAAGGAGCGCGGGCGGGGGCGCTGCGAGGTCTTCGACGCGGCGATGCGGGCGCGCGCCGTGCGGCGGCTGGAGACCGAGCGCGAGCTGCGCCACGCGCTCGACCGCAAGGAGCTCGAGCTGCACTACCAGCCGGTCGTCGCGCTGGGCAGCGGCGAGATCGTCGGGCTCGAGGCGCTGGTGCGCTGGAACCACCCCGAGCGCGGCCTGCTCGATCCCGGCGAGTTCGTCTCGATCGCCGAGGGCAGCGGCCTGATCGAGCCGATCGGGCGCTGGGTGCAGGAAACCGCCTGTCGCCAGGCGCTGGGCTGGCACGAGCTGCGCCCCGACCAACGGCCGCTCGACGTCGCCGTCAACCTCTCGGGGCGTCAGGTGGCGCACCGCGACCTCGCCGGCCAGGTCCGCGAGGTCCTCGCCCGCACCGGGCTCGACCCGGTCAACCTGCGGCTCGAGGTGACCGAGAGCGTGCTGGTCGAGGAGTCGGCGAGCGCGATGGCGACGCTGGAGGCGCTGAGCGAGCTCGGCGTCCGCCTCGTGCTCGATGACTTCGGCACCGGCTACTCCTCGCTCGCCTACCTCAACCGCTTCCCCTTCGACGCGCTGAAGATCGACCGCTCCTTCGTCGACGGGCTCGGGCTCGAGCAGGAGCGCACGGCGATCGTCGAGGCGGTGATCGGGATGGCGCGGGCGCTCTCGCTCGACGCGATCGCCGAGGGCGTCGAGAGCGAGGAGCAGCTCTCAGAGCTGCGCCGTCTCGGCTGCGACTTCGCCCAGGGCCACCTCTTCTCGCGACCGCTGGCGCCGGACAAGGTGACGGCGCTGCTGCGCGACGACGGCTTCGAGCTGATCGGCGAGGTCGCGCGGAAGGTCGCCGGCTGAGCGCCTCTAGCCCGGCACGTTGCCGGCCAGGTATTCGTCGCTCAGCACTTCGGCGGTCGCCGGCCGGCCGGCGATCAGCTCGTTCTCGTTCATCCAGGCGATGAACGTCTTCCACTCGCCCGCGTTCATCGCGCCGCTCCGCGAGAGCAGCGGCAGCGTCGCTTCGACCTCGGCGCGGGTCAGCTTCGGGTCGAGGTCGGAGTTGGCGGCGAGCAGCGCGTCGGTCGTCGCGCCGGGTCGTTCGACCGCCGCCGCGGTGCCGCGCGCCAGGGCGCCGAGGAAGAGCCGCACCGGCTGCGGGTCTTCTTCCAGCTGCTTGCGGTTGGCGACGAGGACGAGCTCGTCGTAGGTCGGCACGCCGAGCTGGTCGACGGGGGTGACGACCGGGTCCTTGCCGCGCAGCTTCAGGTCGACGCCCTCGACGTTGCTGAAGCCGCCGAGCATCGCCTGCGCCCGCCCGCCGACGAGCGCCGGCAGCAGGCCGTAGCCGACATTGACCGTGCTGACGTCGGAGGGCGTCAGCTTGGCGCGGGCGAGGATCGTCTTCAGGTAGGCGTCCTGGTAGGGGATGCCGGCGGTCGCGATCGTCTTGCCGCGCAGCCCGCCGACGCCCTTGATGCCCGACTTCTTCAGCCAGATCAGCGAGGTCAGCGGCCGGTCGACGAGCGCGCCGACGGCGAGCACGTTCAGCCCCCGTTCGTGCGCCAGCAGGACCTCGGGCTCATAGGAGATCGCCAGGTCGGTCTGGCCGGCGGCGACCTGCTTGATCGGCGCCGCCGGGTCGGAGGGCGTGTGGATCGAGACGTCGAGCCCGGCGTCTTCGAAGTAGCCGAGCTTCTGCGCCATGTAGATGCCGGCGTGGTCGGGGTTGGGGTAGAAGTCGAGCGTCAGGCTGAGCGGTTCGCGCGCGCCGCCGGTCGTCGTCTCGCTCTTCTCGCCGCAGGCGGCGAGCCCGAGGACGACGGCGAGGAGGGCGACGGCGAGGGCGATCGCCGGCAGGCGGGGGCGCTTCATCCCCTGAGTTCTACCGCCAGGTGACGACGCGGCGCTCCGCGAGGGCGATCAGGGCGAAGAGAGCGAGCGCCATCGCGACCAGCAGCGAGGCCGCGGCGAACTCGCGCGCGGTCTCCAGCTGCCCGTTGTCGAGCAGGATCATGTGGCCGAGGCCGGAGTCGGCGCCGGCCCACTCGCCGAACACGGCGCCGATCGGGGCGAACACGGCGGCGATGCGGGCGCCGCTGAACAGCGAGGGCAGCGCCGACGGCATTTCCACCCGCCAGAGCAGCTGCCCGCGGCCGGCGTCGAGCGTGCGCATCATCTTCGTCGCCTCGGGATCGACGGCGCGCAGGCCGTCGAGCGTCGCCACGGCGACCGGGAAGAAGCAGATCAGGGCGACGATCGCGAGCTTCGGCCCGATGCCGAAGCCGAGCCAGATCACGAGGATCGGGGCGAAGACGACTATCGGCACGGCCTGGGAGGCGATCAGGAGGGGGTAGAAGGCGTAGCGCAGCGTGGTCGAGAGGCGCAGCAGGACGGCGAAGCCGAGGCCCGCGGCGAGTCCGATCGCGAACCCGAGGACGATCTCCTTGAGCGTCACCCAGGCGTTTTCGGCGAGCAGCGAGCGGTTGTCCCAGAGCGCCGAGGCGATTTCGGCCGGCGAGGGGACGAGGAACGGTTCGACGTTGAAGACGTCGGCGAGCGCCCCGCTCGAGGCTAGGACCTGCCAGAGCCCGACCAGCGCCGCGAGCACGAGCGCCGGCAGCACCCAGCGCCTCACCGGCCCGCCCATCCGTTCCGGTGCGCCTTTTCTACCTGTGGGGTAGGAAAGGCGCACCGGAAGCTCATCGGGACCCCCTGTGCAGGGCCGCCATCGCGCGCTCGCGGGCGGCGACGAAGGCGGGGTCGGTGACGGCGGCGTCGCGGTCGGGGGCGCGCGGAGCGGGGGCGCTCAGTTCCGCGACCACGCGCGCCGGGCGGGCCGAGAGGACGGCGACGCGGTCGGCCAGGTAGAGGGCCTCCTCGACGTCGTGGCTGACGAGCACCACGGTGCGCGGGTCGGTCGCCAGCGCCGCGGCGAGCCAGGCCTGCATCTCGGCGCGGGTGATCGCGTCGAGCGAGGCGAAGGGCTCGTCGAGCGCCAGCAGCGGCTTGCCGGCGACGAGAGTGCGCAGGAAGGCGACCCGCTGGCGCATCCCGCCGGAGAGCTCGGCCGGCCGCGCGCGCTCGAAGCCCGCCAGGCCGAAGCGCTCGAAGAGCCGCCCCGCCTCCGCCCGCGCCGCGCCGCGCCGCGCGCCGCGGTTGCGCAGCGCCAGCGCCGCGTTGTCGACGGCGCTCAGCCAGGGCAGCAGCATGTCGCGCTGCGGCATGAAGGCGCAGTGGGCGAGGCGGCCCTCGGCGCCGCTCGCGCCGCCAACCTCGATCGCCCCCTCGCTGGGCTCGCGCAGCCCGGCGACCAGCTCCAGCAGGGTCGACTTGCCGCAGCCGGAGGGGCCGACCAGGCCGAGCACGCCGCCCGCCGGCGCCGCCAGGTCGAGGCCCTCGATCGCCGTCAGCTCGCCGTAGCGGTGGGTCAGGCCCTCGATCGCCAGCGCCGCGCCGGCGGCAGGCGATGCGGGCTCGGCGGCGAATTGCCCAGTTTCCGCGCTCACATTGCTATCCTGGCGCACTCCGCGCTTCTGACTAAGAAGGTCAAGAAAGTCGATAACCAGTCTGCGCGGCGGCAATCATGGATCCAGCGATCATCGTCTTCGGGCTCGGAATCGGCATCCTCGTCGGGATGACGGGGATGGGCGGCGGCTCGCTGATGACGCCGCTGCTGATCCTGCTCTTCGGCATCCAGCCGACGACCGCGATCGGCACCGACATCTTCTACTCCGCCGTGACCAAGACCGTCGGCGGCTGGCGCCACCTGCGGATGAAGACGGTCAACATGGACCTGGTCAAGTGGCTGTCGCTGGGCAGCGTGCCGGCGGCGGTGGCGGGGGTGGCGCTCGTCTCCGTGCTCGAGAAGCATGTCAACCCCGACCGGCTCGACTCGCTCGTCTACGCGGTGCTCGGCGGCACCCTGCTGATGGTCGGCATCATCACCCTGACCCGGGCGCTGATCCTGCGCAACCTGGTCAACGAGCGCGACCGCTTCGAGGTCGAGCGGCGTCACAAAGTCGCCGCCGTCGTGATCGGCGCGACCACCGGCTTCGTCATCGGCATCACCTCGGCCGGCTCGGGCACGGTGATCGCGATCCTGCTGATCGCCGTCTACCGGCTGGCGCCGAAGAAGGTCGTCGGCACCGACGTCTTCCACGCCGCGGTGCTGCTCTGGGCGGCGGGCATCGCCCACTGGGTCGGCGGCAACGTCAACTTCGTGCTCGCCGGCAACATCCTGCTCGGCTCGGTGCCCGGCGTGGTGATCGGCGCCGCCCTGTCCGACAGGGCGCCCCAGCGCTTCCTGCGCACGGCGCTCGGCGTCGTCCTGATCGGCTCGGGCATCGTCACGATCCAGAAGGGCGACCCGGTCGTCTGGCCGATCGCCGCCCTGATCGCCGCGATCAGCCTCGGCGCGATCCTCGCCGCGCCGCACTGGCTGCAGCGGCGCCGCGAGCGCGAGGAGCAGCGGCGCCGCGAGCGCTCCGGTCAGGTCGCTACGGAGTACAGCGGGTAGGTTCCCGGGCATGCGCGTCTCCGCCAAGGCCGATTACGCCGTTCGCGCAGCCGCCGAGCTGGCGGCGGCGAAGGACGGGCCGATCAAGGGCGAGCAGCTCGCCGATTCGCAGGACATTCCGCTGCAGTTCCTCGAGCACATCCTGCTCGAGCTCAAGCACCACGGCATCGTCCGCGCCCGCCGCGGCGCCAAGGGCGGCTACTGGCTGGCCAAGCCGGCGGACACGGTGACGATCGCCGACGTCGTGCGCGCGGTCGAGGGCCCGATCGCCCACGTGCAGTCGGCGCCGCCGGAGTCGATCGAGTACCGCGGCAACGCCGAGCACCTGCAGGAGGTCTGGATCGCCGTCCGCGCCAACCTGCGCGCCGTGCTCGAGCATGTCACCCTCGCCGACCTGGTCAGCGGCGAGCTCCCCGCCGCAATCCGCGTCCTCGCCGCCGAGCCCGACGCCTGGGCCCCGCGCTAGGCGGCTGTCCCATCGACCGCGGTAGAGGTTTGGTTCGCGTGGCGGTCCGAAGCTCGACCGCGCTCAGGGCTTGAGCCGAAACGGCGGGTACTCGTCGGTGACCAGGGTGAAGGCGTACCCGGTGACGCGGTTGTGCCAGCGGCCGACGCCTTCGAGATAGGTGAAGATCGCGCGCGGGTAGCGGCCGGTGAAGAGGATCGCGAACCAGGCGCCGATCACGGCGAAGAACGCGCCGATGCCGAGGAAGAAGAGCACCACGTAGTGGGGAATGGCGAGCAGCCACTTGACCAGCGGCAGCGCCCTTTCCAGCCCCTGCGTCTCCGGCAGCGGGTAGTCGAGGTGGACCGCCTGCTGCTCGTCGGTCGACGGATAGCGGTCGTCCATCAACACGAAGTAGACGCCGATCCGGTTGAGGAAGCGCATCAGCTCGAGGTTCCAGTCGAACCACCAACGGGGGAATTTCTTGCGGAAGAGCAGCATCAGCACCAGCGGCGCGAAGACGATGCTGCCCAGTGAGAACACGACTTCGGAGCCGTAGGTCGCCGCCTCGGACCCAGGCAGCAGGGCGGCGATGATTGCGATCGGGATCACGGTGAAGATCCGGAAGAAGGTCGTGAGCCGGTTGAGCTCGCGCTCCGGATAGTCGACCGAGAAGGTGACCGGGTAGGACGGCGGCTGGGCCGGCGGTTCGGCCGGCAAGGACGAGGTCTCCATCGCTGCTCCCCTTTCGCGAGTTTGCAGGGACGATCATCGCCCACGCGGCGGCGGAATTTCGGCACGAAGTCGGCGCTGAATTCTTAGATCCTGCGCGCCACCCGCGCGACCGCGCTCCGTAGGCTCGTTCCAGGATTCAGGAACGTATGATGCTGCTTATGAAAGAACGGGTCACGATCTCGATCCAGCCGGAGGCGCTGGAGGGGGCGCGGGCTGCCGTCGAGGCGGGCAGGGCGCCGAATCTTTCGGCGGCGGTGGAAAAGGCGCTTACGAGAGAGAAGAGACATCAGGCGATGCGGGAGGCCATCGCCCTTTGGGAAGAGGAGTTCGGGCCGATCAAGGAGGAGGCGAGGGAATGGGCGCGCAGGGAACTGGAGAGGGCGTGGAGCGAAATCTCGTCCTCGACGCGGGAGCGCTGATCGGCTTCGAGCGCGGCAGTCAGATGATGGCTGTCTTGATCGAGCAGGCGGACGAGCGCGGGGACGCCGTCGTGATCCCGGCGAGTGCGTTGGGTCAGGTGTGGCGGGGTGGGCCGACGGCGGCCAGATTGGCCAGGCTGGTTGAGGCTTCGGAGGTCGACGCCTTGGATGAGCGGCGCGCAAAGGAGGTTGGCATCCGGCTCCGCGATCGTGGGGGCAGCGATGTTGCAGACGCACATGTCGTCTGCTGCGCCGTTGAGCGCGAGGCTGCCGTCGCGACCTCCGATGTGGACGGCATGAAGTCGCTGGTCGAGCCGGACGAGACCGTTCCCGTCATGCCCGTTTAAGGGATCAGCCGGCTCACTCCGCCGCCGGCACGCCTCCGGCGACGACGTTGACGAAGTTCTCCAGGTGGCGGGTGGTCCAGCACTCGAAGGCGCCGTCGCAGTGGCGCTCGTAGGCGGCCATCACGGAGTCGCCGTAGTTCCAGTAGAGCTTCGGCTCGGGGTTGAGCCAGAAGAGGCGGCCGGCGCGCTCCGCCACCTGGGCGAAGACCTCGGCGTGCGGCTCGCGGCCGTTGGTGCGGGCGTCGCCGAGCACGATCACGGTCGAGCGCGGGTCGAGGTCGTCGGAGATCTCGGTCAGGAACTCGAGCCAGACGCGGCCGTAGTCGGTGTAGCCGGAGACGTCGGCGACGCCGCCCTCGCTGGAGACGCGCCGCGCGATCTCGCGGAAGTCGCGCTCGTGCTCGAAGATCTCGGTCACCTCGGAGATCCGCTCGATGAAGACGAAGCTGCGCAGCTTGCGGAACGAGTCGTGCAGCGCGTGCAGCACCGAGAGGAAGAAGACGCTGGCCGAGGTGACGCTGGTCGAGACGTCGCAGAGCACGTAGATCTCCGGCCGCCGCGGGCGCTTCGGCCGGTAGCGCAGGTGCATCGGCACGCCGCCGGTCTCCAGCGAGGCGCGCATCGTGCGCCGTACATCGACCGTGTGGGCCCGCTTGCGCCCGCGCTGCTCGTGACCCAGCGTCGCCAGCCGCCGCTTCATCTGCGAGACCGCGCGGTGGACCGCCGCCAGGTCCTGGGTCGGGCTGGTCGGCAGCGCCCGGTCGAGTTCGGCCAGCGGTCGCGCGGGGGGGAGCGTCTCGGTGCGCTCGATCAGCTGGCGTTCGAGCTCGCGCCGCAGGTGGCGCTCGAAGCGGTTGAGCTGCTCGCGCTCGATCGGCGGACGCTCCGCCGCGCCGTCCGTCGCCGCGCCGTCGCGCGGCTGCGTCCCCGCCGTCAGCTCCAGCGTGCGGCGGATCCTCTGCACATCGACGCCGACCACGCCCGAGCCCTCGCCCTGGCGGCCGAAGGCGGCGATCGCCAGCCGCGCCAGGTCGCGCATTTCGCCGTCGTTGCCTGCGACGATCGCCTGGCGGATCTGCTCGCGCAGCTCGTCGATGTCGAGCCGCTCGGCGCCCTCGTGGCGCTCGCCCTCGGCGCCCTCGCCGATCTCGCGCTCGATCGCCTCGGCCTCGGCGGCGCGGAAGAACCAGCGCTCGAACAGCAGCTCGAACAGCCGCCGGTCCTCCTGCGACTTGGCGATCGTCGTCGCCAGCGCCTCGCGGAAGTCGTCCTGGCTCTCCCACGGCACCTGCTCGAGCGCGGCGAAGGCGTCGAGGATCTCCGAGGTGCCGACCGCCACCCCCTCGCCGCGCAGCTCCTCGCAGAAGCCGAGCAGCTTCGCCGCCAGCCCGGGCGGACCGGCGTCGGCCCGCTGCCCGTAGGGCGAGGCCGTCGGGCTCACCCCGCCTGCGTGGGGGCGGCGAGCTTCATCCCGACCCGCTCGGCGACCAGGTCGATGTCGGTGCGGTGCTTGACGATGATCGACATCGACTGCTCGAAGGTCTCGCGGTCGATGTCCTCGGCGCCCATCAGCAGCAGCGTGCGCGCCCAGTCGATCGTCTCGGCGATCGAGGGCGGCTTCTTCAGGTCGAGCTCGCGCACCATCCGCACCACCTCGACCAGGCGCCGCGCCAGCGTCTCCGGCAGCTCCGGCGCGTGCAGGCGGACGATCTCCATCTCGCGCTCCAGCTCCGGGTAGTCGAGCCAGAGGTAGAGGCAGCGCCGCTTCAGCGCCTCGGTCAGCTCGCGCGAGTTGTTCGAGGTGAGGACGACGATCGGCATCGAGCTGGCCGAGACCTGGCCGAGCTCGGGGATCGTGATCTGGAAGTCGGAGAGCAGCTCGAGCAGCATCGCCTCGAACTCCTGGTCGGTCTTGTCGATCTCGTCGATCAGCAGGACGACCGGCTCGGCGCTGGCGATCGCCTGCATCAGTGGCCGCTCGAGCAGGAACTCCTCGCTGAAGATGTCGCCGTGTACGTCCTCCCAGCCGTCCTCGCCGCCGGCCTGGATGCGCAGCAGCTGCTTGCGGTAGTTCCACTCGTACAGCGCCTTCGCCTCGTCGAGGCCCTCGTAGCACTGCAGGCGCACCAGCTCGCGACCACTGGCGCGCGAGAGCGCCTTCGCCAGCTCGGTCTTGCCGACGCCGGCCGGTCCCTCGACCAGGATCGGCTTGCCCAGCCGCTGGGCGAGGAAGGCGACCAGCGCCGCCGACTCGTCGGCCAGGTAGGCGGCCTCTGCGAGCGCCTGCTTGGTTGCGGCGACGGACTCGGGTGCCTGCGCTTCAGCCATCGGGCGATGATAATCGTCGCCCGTGCCTTGCCCCGACCCCGCCCTCCTTCTCGCGACGCTGCTGCCGCACAGCGCCGGCCCCTACATCGCCCTGGTCGCGATCGGCTTCGCCGTCGCGATCACCGGCCACCTCAGCGCCGTGCGCTGGCTGGTCGCCGCGGGGATCGTGCTGATCTTCCTCGGCGCCTTCGCCTTCCCGCTGGCGCTCAACCTGACCGAATCGACGCCGCCGCAGCTTAAGAGCCGTTGAGGGCCGTCGCTAGGATCACGCCATGAGACGACTTCGCATCGCCCTCGTCCTCGCCGCCGTGCTCGCGCTCAGCGCCCTCCTCGCCGCCTGCGGCGGCAGCAGCGACAAGAGCGGCGAGAGCCCGCAGACGGTGCTCGAAGAAGCGACGCTGCAGGGGATCGAAAGCGGCGACGTCGACCTGACGCTCAACCTCAGCGCCCCCGGCTCCGAAGGCGGCAAGGTCGACATCGCCCTCTCCGGCCCCTTCCAGGGCGAAGGCCAGGGCAGGCTGCCGCAGCTCTCGATGACCGCGACGGCGCAGGGCAAGTTCGACGGCAGGAAGGTCGATTTCGACGGCGGCCTGACGCTGCTTCCCAACACGGCCTACGTCCGCTACGAAGGGACCGAGTACGAAGTCGACCCGACGACCTTCAGCTTCGTCGAACAGACGCTGAAGCAGGCGCAGCGAGAAAGCGGCGCCGAAACGGGCGCGGCCGGCGTCGCCGGCTGCCAGGAAGAACTCGGCAAGCTGAAGGTCGCCGACTTCCTCGAAGGCGGCAAGAACGAAGGCGCCACTGACGTCGGCGGCACGAGCACGACCAAGGTCAGCGGCGAACTCAACGTCTCCGGCGCGATCGACTCGCTGCTCGAAGTGCTCGAAAGCCGGCCCTGCCGCAGCCAGCTCGCCGCCGCCGGGCCGCTGCCCTCGCAGGCGGAGATCGAAAAGGCCGAGGGCGAGATCTCGAGCGCGGTGAAGAAGCCCCGCGTCTCCGTCTACGTCGGCGACGACGACATCGTGCGCCGCATCTCGGCCGACCTGACGGTCGAGCCGCAGCACGGGGGCAAGGGTCCGAAGAGCGTCACCGCGGGCTTCGACCTGAAGCTCACCGGCGTCAACGAGGAACAGACGATCTCCGCCCCGCAGAGCGCCAGGCCGCTGAGCAAGCTCTTCCTCAAGCTCGGGATCAACCCGATCGAACTGCTCGGGCTCCTGCAGGGCGAAGAAAGCGGCGAAAGCCTCGGCGAACTGTTCGAAGGTCTGGCCGGCGGCGCGAGCCAGTAACGGCCCTTGAGCCTTTTTCTGCTGGCTGTCAGCTTCGCCGTCATCCTGGCGGGGGCGCTGCTCTTCACCAACGCCGTCGAGTGGCTGGGGCACCGGCTCGAGCTCGGCGAAGGCGCGGTCGGCAGCGTGCTGGCCGCGGTCGGCACGGCGATGCCGGAGACGCTGATCGCGATCGTCGCCCTGATCGGCGCCAAGGAAGGCGGGGATCAGGTGGCGATCGGGGCGATCGTCGGCGCGCCCTTCCTGCTCGGCACCCTGGCGATGGGCCTGGTCGGCCTCTTCGCCTACCTCTACCGCGAGCGCCGCACGCAGGGCCTGGAGCTGCGCGCCCACCGCGAGACGCTGGAGCGCGACCTGCTCTTCTTCCTCGGCTTCTTCGCCCTCTCGCTGGCGCTCGCCTGGGGGCCGCCGGCGGCGCTGCGCATCCCGATCGGCGTGCTCGCCCTGCTCGCCTACCCGCTCTACATCCGCCGCACCCTGAGGCGCGGGGGGGACGTCCAGGAGCACGGGACGCTCGACCCGCTGCTCTTCGAGCGCCGCGCCGAGCGCCGCATGAACCCCAGCCTGCTGCTCTCGGCGCTGCAGCTCCTGGTCGGGCTGGGGGCGATGGTCGGCGGCGCCCACCTGTTCGTCGACGAGCTGCTCAACATCGCCGGCGACCTCGGCGTCGACGCGGTCGTCCTCGCCCTGATCCTCGCGCCGCTGGCGACCGAGCTGCCGGAGAAGGTCAACAGCTTCTTCTGGGTGCGCGAGGGCAAGGACTCGCTGGCGCTGGGCAACATCACCGGGGCGATGGTCTTCCAGTCGACGATCCCGTTCGGCATCGGCCTGCTGTTCACCGACTGGGCGCTGAGCCTCAACGCGGCGTTCTCCGTCGTGCTCGGCCTGGCCGGCGGCTTCCTCGCTTACGAGGCGCTGCACCGGCGCGGCCGTTTCGAGCTGCCCGCGGTGCTCGGCTGGTTCGGCCTCTACCTGGCCTTCATCGTCGTCGTGGTCGTCCGCGGCTGAGCTGCATGGCAGCCGGCGGCAACGGGCTCTGCGACGCCTGCATCCACCAGCAGCTCGTCCCCAACACGCGGGGCTCCGTGTTCAGCCTCTGCCGCCGCTCGCGCGAGGACCGGGCGTACCCGCGCTACCCACGCGTCCCGGTCCTACGCTGCCCCGGCTTCGAGCCGGCAGGCCCGGCAAGCCCGCCAAGCCCGCCAGGCCCGCCAAGCCCGCCAGGCCCGCCTAGCTCGCCAGGCCCGCCTAGCTCGCCAAACCGCTGACGACCAGGCTACCCCGCCCGCCCGCCGCTTCCCAACAGGCGCGGTCGAGGTTTGAATCGCTATGCGGCCTAAACCTCGACCACGCTCGGGGAGGGGCGGCTGGGGGCGGCTGGGGGCGGCGGGAAATGCTCGGAAAGTGCGTGAAGAGGGGGGAGAGAATGGGTGCGGTCGAGCCTTGAACCGCTATGCAACCCAAGGGTCAACCGCGTACCGCTGGCGCGGCGCCCGCCGAACCCGCGCACGCGGCGCTGGCGGAGTTGGCGAAGCGGCAGTACGGGGTGGTTTCGATCGAGCAGCTGCTCGGTCCGCTGGGGTATTCGCGTGGCGCCGTGACGCGTGCCGCTGCGGCCAGGCATCTCCACCGCCTTCACCGCAGCGTGTACGCCGTCGGCCACACCGACCTGTCCTTGCACGGAAGATGCCTCGCCGCGGTGCTGGCCAGCGGCCCCGACGCCCTGCTCAGTCATCGCTCGGCGGCATGGCTTTGGGGAATCGCCCGCTGGTCCCCGATTCCGGTCTCGGTGACTTCGCCCAGTCCCCGCGGTCCCAGGGCGCCGATCAGGCTGCACCGCTCTCGCATTCTCACGGCGGACGATCGCGACGCGATAGACGGCATCCCCGTTACGGCTGTTCCTCGGGTTGCCCTCGACCTGGCCGCTGAGCTTCGCCCCGCCCAACTCCTCCGCTTGCTCGAGCGGGCAGAGGAGCTCCACCTCTTCGATCTGCGCCGCTTCGAAGACCTTCTGCGCCGTGCGGGCGGCCATCACGGGGCCCGCTGCCTGGGTCGCGCCCTGGAGATATACCGCCCGGCGCCGTTCAGCCGCTCGGGCCTGGAGCGGCGATTCCGCGAGTTGGTGCTCGAGGCCGGCCTGCCTCGTCCGGTGATGGGTTTCGTCGAGGCGGGGTGCGAGCTTGACGTCTACTGGCCCGAGGAGCGTTTCGCAGTCGAACTCGATGTCTATGAGACGCATGGCTCGCGTCAGTCCTTCGAGGATGACCGTGTGCGCCAGGAGGACCTAAAGCTGGCCGGAGTGGAGATGACCCGCGTCACCGGCCATCGCCTCGATCGCGAACCGAAAGAGGTGATCCAGCGCGTGACCCGTCTTCTCCAACAGCGCCGAGAACAGCGTCGCCCATCCGGCGCGGTCGAGGTTTGAGCCGCTATGCGATTCGAACCTCGACCGCGGATGAGTTGACTGCGCTTAACTGCGCAGTGCGGTAGAGCTTTGGTTCGCTATGCGGCTCAAAGCTCTACCGCGCCGGGGGAGGGAGGGTCAGCTCGCCATCGGGTCCGGTGCGCCCAGCTCGCTGATTTCGGGCGGCTCGTACGTCCCGTCGGGGTTGCCGCCGAGGACGAGCATGCGGATGCCGCTGTCGCCGGGCCAGACCTTGCGCTTGGTGCGGGACGCGACCCGGGCGATGTGGTCGTCGTCGAGCGGGAAGCGCTCGCCGTCGATCTCGATTTCGCCGCCGCCGCGCAGGGCGATGAAGACCTCCTCCTGGCCGTCCTCGGCGTGGTCGTGCTCGGGATAGCCCTCGTAGTTCGGCGGCATGTCGATGATCTGCATGCCGAAGGACTCGACCCCGAGCTCGGCGCGCGCCCGCTTGAAGGCGCCGCCGAAGACGGTCTCCATCTCGTCGATCTTCTTCACTGCGTAATCGCTCATCCAGCTTCCTCCCTGTTCGGCGGCCCCGGTTGGGCCGGATAGTGCGGCATCTTGCCGTACTTGGGAATTCAAAGCAAGCCGCCGCCGCTGCGCGAGCGGCTAGCTTTGAGGCGTGAGCGACGCTGCTGCCCTCTTCGATGCCGACGCGGCCGCCTTCACCGGCACGGTCGAGGTGCTGGGCGTGATCTTCAGCGCCGAGGAGGACGGCTACGCGGTGCTCGAGGTGCAGGACGAAGCGGGGGAGGGGTTCGCGCTCGTCGGCCCCGTCGCGCACCTGAACGAGGGCGACCGGGCCGAAGTCAGCGGCGACTGGCAGACCCACTCGCGCTATGGCCGGCAGCTGAAGGCGCGCGGGGCGCTGCCGCTCGACCCGGCCGACCGGGCGGGGCGGATCGCCTACCTGACCTCGCTGCGCCACATCGGCCCGGCGCGGGCGGAGCGGCTCGTCGACGAGCACGGGGAGGGGGTGCTGGGGGCGATCGGCGCCGACCCGGAGGGTGTCTTCGGCGGCCTCAGCGGGGTCAGCGCGGCGCAGGCCGCCGCGGCGGCCGAGTCCTGGCACGCCTCCCGCGCGATCCGCGACCTGCACGTGCAGCTGGCGCCGCACGGGCTGGCGCACCTCGCGGCGCCGATCCACGCCCGCTTCGCCGAGCGCTCGATGGCGGTCCTGCACGAGGACCCCTACCGGCTGACTGAGGTCGCCGGGGTCGGCTTCGCCCGCGCCGACAGGATCGCCCTCGCCGCCGATGTGCCGCCCGAGTCCGAGCGCCGCGCCCAGGCGGCGGCGGTCTTCGCCCTCGGCGAGGCCGAGCAGCAGGGCAATACCTTCCTGCCGGTCGAGGAGCTGAACCGGCGCACGGCGAAGCTGATCGGCCTGCGTCCCGACCCCGATGTGCCGGCGCGGGCGCGCGGCCTGACGATCGACGAGGGTCGCGCCTACCGCGAGCCGACGTATGCGAGTGAGGTCGGGGTCGCGGCGACGCTGGCGGAGCGCGCCGCGGCGGCGCCGCACCTCGACCACGACCCCGGCGAGCAGCCGCCGGAGGACGTCGAGGAGGAGCGCCGGCTGACCGACGAGCAGTGGGCGGCCGTGCGCGGCGCCTTCGGGGCGCGGATCTCCGTGCTGACCGGCGGACCCGGCGTCGGCAAGACCGCCTGCACGCGGGCGATCGTCGCCGAGGCCATGCGGGCCGACGTCGCGGTCGCGCTCTGCGCGCCGACCGGGCGGGCGGCGCGGCGGCTCGAGGAGGCGACCGGGCACGAGGCGCAGACGATCCACCGGCTGCTCGAGTGGATGCCGGGGCGCGAGCCGGGCTTCCGGGCCGGCCACCCGCTGCCCGCCGGCCTGGCGATTGTCGACGAGGCCTCGATGCTCAACCTGCGGCTGATCGAGGTGCTGCTCGGCGGGCTCGCCGAGTCGACCCATGTCGTCTTCGTCGGCGACGCCGACCAACTGCCGCCGATCGGCGCCGGCAAGCCGTTCGAGGACCTGATCGCCTCCGGCGTCGCGCCGGTCGTGCGGCTGACGCAGATCTTCCGCCAGGCGGCGCGCTCGATGATCACCACCGCGGCGCACGAGATCAACCAGGGGCGGGCGCCGCATCTCGAGCCCGGCGAGGGCCAGGAACGCGACTTCTTCTTCGTCGACCGGCCGAGCCCCGAGCGGGCGCTGGAGACCGTGGTCGAGGTCGTCGCCGAGCGGGCGCCGTCCAGCTTCGGCGTCGACCCGATCCGCGATGTGCAGGTGCTGGCGCCGATGTACAAGGGGGCGGTCGGGATCGACGCGCTCAACGAGCGCCTGCAGGCGCGGCTCAACCCGGACGGCGCGCCGGCGGTCAGCGAGCGCTTCCGGCTCGGCGACCGGCTGATCCAGACCCGCAACTCGCACGAGCTCGGCCTGATGAACGGCTCGATCGTCTTCCTGCGCGAGGACGACCCCGAGCAGGAGACGATCCGGGTCGACACCGACGAGGGCGGCTCGCTGGTCATCCCCTACGGCGAGACCGCGACCCTGCGGCTCGCCTACGCGATCTCGGTCCACAAGGCGCAGGGCTGCGAGGTGCCGGTGGTCGTCGGCGTCTGCCACCGCTCGCACGCCCGCATGCTCTCCCGCCCGCTGCTCTACACGGCGATCACCCGCGCCCGCCGCGACTGCGTGCTGATCGGCGACCGCGCCGCGCTCGAGCGGGCGATCTCCCACGACGACAGCGGCGCCCGCCACTCGGCCCTCGCCGAACGCCTGCGCGAGCCCAGTGGCTGATCGCAGCATTTGGGGGTCCATAGGCCCCACAATGCTGCGATGAACGCGCCGCCGAGACCCTCCTTCGCCGCCGTCGGCATCACGCTTGGCGGCCTCGCGCTGCTGGCACTGCTGGTGCTGGCGATCCCCGACCTGCGCGGCGCCTTCGACGCGGCCGTACACGGCGACACGGCGGGGGTGCGCAGCCATGTCAAGGGGCTGGGGGTGGCGGGCCCGCTGCTGATCGTCGCCCTGGCGCTGATCCACTCGGTCGTCTTCTACCCGGCCGAGATCGTCGACGCCGCGGCGGGCTTCGTCTACGGCTTCTTCCCGGCGATGGCGCTGATGATGCTCGGCTGGCTGCTTTCCGGCCTGCTCTGCTTCGCGGTCGGCCGCTCGGTCGCCCGGCCGCTGCTCGACCGCTGGTTCGGCGCCGAGCGCTTCGAGCGCACCGAGGCGGCGATCGAGCGCGGCGGCGCCACCCTGCTGCTCGCCGTCCGCCTGCTGCCGATCGTCCCCTTCAGCCTCGTCTCCTACGCCGCCGGCGCCGCGCGGGTGCCGGTCTGGCGCTTCGCCTGGACGACCGTCGTCGGCTACCTGCCGATCACCGCCCTCGCCGTCTACTTCGGCACCCGGCTGGAGGGCCTCAGCCTCACCGACCCGCTCGTCCTCGGCAGCGCCGCCGCCCTGCTGGCGCTGCTCTTCGTCGGCCACTGGGTGATGCGGCGGGGCGGGGGAGAGCCAAAAGTCGCCGACTCGCGCGACTGACGTTGCAGGAGATTTAGATTCTGCACTGTTATGTATGATTTCTAATGTCATACTTCTCTGTATGGCAAGCTTGCAGACAATGCCTCGCAAGACCATCTATATCCCCGAGAGCACGACGGAGCTGGTGGAGGAGCACACTCGCGAGGGAGAGTCCTTTTCGGCCACGGTCGTGCGGCTGATCGAACGCGGCGCGCGCGAGGAGGAGCCTTATGCGCCGCTGGACTACTTCGGTGCAGGGGAAGGACCGGGAGACCTCGGCATCAACGCAGAGAAATACCTGGGCCTCAAGCCATGGGGTCCCGGCGAGGGGCCAGGCGATGGCGATCCTGATTGACACGGGCCCGCTGGTTTCGGCCATCGACAGGAGGGATCCCGCGTACGCCATGTCGATTGCGGCGTTGGGACGACTCGGGCGCAGCGCGATCGTTCCCTCCCCGGTTGTGATCGAGGTCGATCATTTGGTGCGCGAGCGCGTCGGCGCGCACGCCGCCCGCACGTTCCTCAAGCACATCGCCGGTGGCAGCCACGAGGTCGCCTACCCGACCGCGGGTCTGATGCAGAGGGCGGTGGAGCTCGATCGGCGCTATGCCGATCTCAACCTTGGCGTGGTCGACGGCTGTGTGATGGCGATCGCCGAGCGCCACGAACTGCCGATCTTCACCTTCGACTTCCGCGACTTCCGGGCAACCGAATCCGCCCGGGGACCCTGGCGCCTCGCGGTCGACGAGCGTCTATATGCGCGCGAAGTCGGGGAATAGGGCGAGGGCCGCCCCTCGTCTCCTGTTTCCCTCTTTCCGGCTGGTCAGCCGCGGTGGTGGTGGCGCGAGTGGCGGCGCTTGATCAGGCCGCGCCGCGCTCGCTTGACCCGGAACCGGTAGACGGCAGGCGTCGCGTCGGTCGCTCGATCCGAGTTGCGGCGCGCCTTCACCCGCAGCACGTGCCGGCCGAGCCGGTAGCGCCGCACGAACCGCGCCGGGCAGCGATGAAAGCGCCCCCGGTCGATCTTGCAGACGAAGGTGACGGCGCCCTGGTCGGAGCCGAAGCGGAAAGTCAGCTTGGCGCTGTGGCGGCGAGTCAGCGTCAGCCGCGGCGGGCGCCTGCGGAGGGAGGTCTTGGGCGGGGCCGGCGGCGGGATCGGGGTCGCTTCAGGCGTGGGAATCGGCGGTGCTGGCGACGCTGGGGGTGCGGGCGGTGCGGGAGGCGCGGGCGGCACCGGCGGCGATTCGGATCCCCAGTCCCCCGGGGCGCGCGCTTCTTCGGGAGAGACTTCGGTCGTGGGCGTCTCGCAGGCCGATTCGAGGGGTTCGCCCGGGCTTTCCAGCGCTTCGATCGCGCCGACGGCCTCCACGAGGCCGGCGCCTTCCGCGCAGGCGGCGTGCTGCGACAGCGGGCTGACCGACGCCGCGCCGGCCTGCAGTGCGTTTCTGACCTGGCTCGGTGAAGCCGATTCGTGATCGAGCATCAAGGCTGCCACGCCCGCCGCGTGCGGGGTGGCCGCCGAGGTGCCGCAGAAGCGCCAGGAGGCGCCTTCACGGCTGGCGAAGAAGCTGGTCACGCCGCAGTCGGTGGCGACGACGTCGGGCTTCGAGAG
>DATFMX010000143.1:0-10351 GCA_035266685.1 Solirubrobacterales bacterium | reverse complement strand
GAGTCGCATCGGTGGCTTAGACCGACACGCCGGGAGAGCCTTCGCTGTTGCTGAACCTGGGAGGTTAGTTCAAGCGAAACTCCCCCGGCGTCTCGATCTGTATCTATTCGAGTAATTATAGTTTTCTCTAGTCACTGGGCTGTCGTCAATCGCAAATCGCATCTCATTCACTATTTCGTGAACAAGCGATGAGTTCGCAGGCCGCCCTTGCGCGGTCGCTCGAAGAACAACAGATCGAGAAGCATCGAGACCAGTTCCTCGCCGGTCTTTGCGGCCCGGTTGGTCGCTTCGCACTCGATCTCCCGCATGTCCTCGATGTAGCGCTCGGTAAGCGCATCGGCATCTTGTCGCCCCTGGGCATCGAGGTTGTACCAATCCCAGTAAACGGTTGATCTCGGGTCGGCGAGCTTCCCGGCGTAGAGGCCAGCCAAAACCTCGGCAAAGCCAGATTGGACAATCGCGCCAACGATGTTCTGCTGAAAAGGGAACGGCAACTTCTTGAACTGCTCGACGGTATAGGTCTGCACCTCAACAGCCCTGTACCAATACTGGGTCATGTTGCCTTTCTTCTCTTCGCGGGCGATTTCGATCGACCCGTCCTCCAGCATCCGGCGAAGGTGGTTGTGGAGCGTGTTGACCTGCACATCGATGATCTCTGAGATCTCTGATGCCGTGTAGATTCCCTCGTTCAGAACTATCAGAGCGTGGACGCGGATTTTATGCCCGACCGCATATTGGACGACTTCCGCGATCCCTTTCTTTGCCTTTTTGGCGATTGCCTGTACCACCCTGGCCTCCTCAGCTTGCTTGTCATTAATAGATAACTCAAGCGAGGACCAAGCATAAAGACCAACTGGTCTTACAGGGAAACGTGAACGCCCACGCAATCAACGCTGTTCACGTATCCGTTAAAACAAGAATAAATCCTTAGCATTGACCCTCTCCCCTCGGCGATACGCGCCGGGGCTGAGTCGTGAAAGGGGGTGAGGGTCAATGCAGCTCGTGAATACCGCGTCTATCCCGACGCACCTGATCAAGAAGGGCGCGTAGCGCCCAAAGGGCCGAAAAGGGGTCGGCTCAAAGGGCCGACCCTGGCCCTACCCCGCCTCGCGGGTGTCGCTGCCTTCCAGGCCGTCTATCAGCTCGCCCGGCTCGACGCCGAGGCCGTGCGCCAGGCGGAGGATCGTCGTCAGCTTCGGCTCTCTGCCGCCGCGCTCAAGCCGCCCTATCGAGGTTGGATGCACATCAGTCTCGCGGGCCAAGCCGTCCTGCGAGACGCCTTCCCTTGCCCTCAGCTCGCGCATCCGTTCGCCAAAGGCTCGGCTTGCGCGGTCGGAATCGGCGTAGAGCGGGTCAGCCATCAGGTAGAGCGTGGCGGCTCCCGACCTACCGGACCAGAGCATAGCGGCCGGGAGCAGCCGGGTAGGGAGCATGGCGGTCTAGTAGCCTCCGAACGCTCAGGAACGTCAACGGGAGGTAGTCGAAGTCATGAGGACGATCATCGCGGTATCCATCGCTCTGCTTTGCCTGGTCGCGGTCAGCGGTTCAGAGGCCATACAGAAGCCGAGCGGCGGTGCCTGCTCCGGTCCGGCCTGTCGAGCGGAGGTAGCCGTCGAAACTCATGTCCTCAATCGCTACGGCTTTGAAGCAGAAGCGGCCTGTCGTCACCTGCGAGGCTCGCTGTATCGCTGCCGCTACTCGGGCTGGGGTCGGCGCGAAACGCTGTGTCGGGGTTCGGCCAGGGTGCGCCTACGCCTCTATTTGAATGCCAGGCTCGGCAAGCCACATGGCGCTTTGGGGAATGAAGATTGGAACTGCCGGTGAAGGTGGATCCAACCCCCAATGAACGATTACCCGATCCGCGCGGTTTTCGACGCGCATACAGCGACCGACAACGGGGGTGATACGTAGTGGCACGGGAAGACTCGCATCCGCTACGAACCAAGATTCTCGACTCGCTGGCCGACCCTGACGCCATGTGGTCGGCAACAGGCATCGCCGGAGCCGTTGACCAGCCGATTGCTCAAATCGCTTATCACCTGGGAGCGTTAGAGCGGACAGGTGAGATTGAAGCTGCGGGAACGATGCAGGGCAGCGGGCGAATCGAGCGGTTCTACCAGCGCGCTTGAGAGGCCGTCGAGGCTATGCAGCCGAGCGCTCCAGCACAGCTCGCCAGTCGCCACCCGCAGCCGCTACCTGCTCGGCCTTTACGCCGATCCCGACCGCGCCGGAAGTCCCGGTAAGGAATCGCAAGCGTTGCTGAGCCGCTTCCAGCTCGGCGATGAGGGGACCTTGGGAGAGGATTTCTGCGTTCTGGTCGATGGCCTCGATGCGCTCCCGTTCCCATCTGACAATGCCGGTGGCGCTTCGCCGTGACGGAGGGCGTCTGACACCTTCTCCCCTTTTGGAATGAACGCGACGATGCGGAGGCGATCAGCGGCGACAGAGCAATCGGTGACGTACTCGCCGTGCGAGAGCTTTCACGATTCCGCCATTCCTTCGCGTCCGCGTTCATCGGGGCGGGCGGCGATCTTGTCGAGCTGTCGAGCCACCTTGGCCATGCCTCCCCGGCAATCACTGCCAGCACCTACAGCCATGAGTTCGAACGGGCTGCCCGGAGCGATGAGAGGCGAGCGCGGATCGAGGGCTTGTTCGGCGGCGCTCTGGAAACGTCCGTGGAAACAGACGAGCGAAGCAACGGGCAGAAGACGGCAAACGCCGATCCGGGCAAACCCGCATCCGTCCATGAGATCGCAGCTCGCCGCAGCTCCCGGCAGTAGACCGGGCGGACTAAGCGAGTAGGGGGCGCAAGCTCTCTCGAGGGTTCGAATCCCTCCCTCTCCGCTTTCGCGGTCGGTTGGGCCGATCGGCCCATCTTTCCCGCTGTCCTCTCCAGATCGCTGCTCGGACTGTTCCAATCCACGCCGATGGCCGGCTGGAACAAGTCCCGGGGCCTCCGGCGCCCTCAACGCACCTGCAATAGGGAGACAATGACGACCTTTTTAGTTGGTTGCCGGCATGCCGTGCTTGCGATTGGAGTGCTGACCTCGCTGATCGCTGCTGCGCCTGCCGCAGCCGAATGGGCGGCTCCGGTTGAGATATCGGAAGCGGGGACGCGGAACGCGAGCAGCCTCGACATCGACGCCAACCCCGCCGGCGACGGTGTCGCGGCCTGGCAATACGGCACCTCCGGCGTCGCCACCGTCGTCTCCCCTGCGGGTAGCGGCCCCCTGGCGCCGCAGACCTACGCCGGCAGCTACGGGTCGCCGACCGTCGGGGTCGGCGGCAACAGCGTCGGGGCGCTGGCGTTCCAGTTGCAGCCGTACGGAATCTTCGCCGCGAGCAAGCCGGGCACCGAAAGTTCCTTTGGCGCCGCGGCGCAGATCGAGGGACCGCCCAACGAAACCGGCATGAAGAGCCCGATCTTGTCGGTCAACGATGAAGGCACCGCCCAACTCTTCCACGGGATCGAAGACCAGACGTTCGGTTTCGGCAGCCAGTTCACGGGTCGGCTTCTGACCGAACCGGCCACCAACACCTGGTCGAGTGGCGAAAACTTCAGCACCGGTGAGCCGTTCACCCACAACTCCGCCGTCGCCACTGCGGCGGACGGGTCCACCGTGCTGCTCCTCAAGTCGGACAACGGCCTCAACTTCCGCGAAATCATTCCCGCGGTGATCGAGAACGGCGGGAGCGCGTCCAATGGGGCGGCCATCGATGCAAGCAGCGGCAACGGCAGCGGTGCTCTGACCAACCCGAGCGGACTCTCGGTCGCGCGGATGCCCGACGCGTCCGTCGTCGCGGCGTTCGAGCGTAAGGCGGGCACGGGCGGCGGCATCTTCGTCGCGGACTTCTCAAAAAGCCGCGCCAGCGGTGCGAGCGGAACGGGGCTGGTCGAAATCCCCGTCAGCGGGGACGAGGACGGATCCCAGCCGAAGGTCGCGACCGATGCGGCGGGCAACTCGATCGTCATCTGGTACGACCCCTCCAACGGTCCCGGCGATCCGAACGCGATTCGCGCTCGCTTCCGGCCGGCTGGGAGCGCGACCTGGGGTGCGGAAGAGACGGTGGCGACGGGGACCCTCGGTGCCCTCGATCTCGCTGTCGACGCGCTCGGCAACGCATTCGTCGTCTACCAGGACGACGAAGCAGACGCGGTCAAGTCGCGGATCCGCATGCCCGGCGCAGCGGGCGCTTGGCAGGCGCCTGAGACGGTCAGCACTGGATTGAGCGGGGTGGAGGAACCGCTCGTCGTCGCCGGTGGCGAATACGAAGCCTTTGCGGCCTTCACTGCCGACAACGGTGGCGGCGCGCCGGCGCGCGCGGTCTACTGGGCAACCGGCGCCCCTTCCGAAGAAGGCGGGGGAGGCTCGTCGGGCGGGGGCGAGGGTGGCGGCTCTTCGGCCGGCTCCTCGGCGAGCTCCACCGGCTCCTCGGGCTCCGGCGGCGGGGCCGGCTCAGGCGGCTCGTCCGGCCGCGGTACCCTGCCGCCTCCGGTGCTCGGCAAGAGCGTCGACGTCGAACCGGCGAAGGGCGTGGTCAAGATCAGGTGCAAAGGCCAGCGCAGGTTCAGGCCGCTGGCGGCGGGGGCGCGGATCCCGCTCGGCTGCCTGGTCGACACCCGCCACGGCGTCGTCGTGCTCACCTCCGCCTCGGGGCATGGCGGCGGCACCCAGACGGCGAAGTTCTGGAACGGCCTCTTCCGCGTCGGCCAGACCGGCGGCCGTCTCCCCTACACGACCCTCGCGCTGCGCGGCCCGCTGGGTTGCGGCGGCAATGGGCGGCGCCGCACTCGTCGCCACCGCGGCTCCCGACACCGCGCCCAGGCCTCGCGCCGGCGGCACAAGAAGGGCCACGGCGGCGGTCGCGGCCTCTGGGGCAGCGGCAAGGGGCACTTCCGCACCAAGGGCCGCTACGGCTCGGCCAGCGTGCGCGGCACGATCTGGTTCGTCGGCGACCGCTGCGACCTCTCGACCCTGTTCGCGGTCCGCCGCGGCGTGGTCAGGGTCCACGACGACACGCTCGGCAGGAACCTCAACCTGAGGGCGGGCCACCGCTACGTCGCCCGACCGGGGCGCGGCAAGCGCGGCCGGCACTAGGCGATCGGCGGACGCCGGTTCAGTCGCGGCGTGAGCGAATGACGACGCGGGCGCCGCGCGCCGGGATCATCGTCACGTTGCGGTGTACGGCGTGCTCGGGGGCGGGGTCGTCGGCCTCGAGGTCGAGGCGGCGCGCCATCGCCTCGAGCACGACCCGCTGCTCGGCCATCGCCAGGGCGGCGCCGAGGCAGCGGCGGATGCCGCCGCCGAAGGGGATCCACGCGTAGGTACCGGGTTTGCGGCCACCGGTCCAGCGCTCGGGGCGGAACTCGAACGGCTCGGGGTAGAGGTCCTCGCGGTGGTGGACGAGCAGGATGCTCATCAGCACCGCCGCTTCGGCGGGCACCGCGTACTCGCCGAAGCGCCACGGCGCCATCACGCGGCGCCCGATCACCGGGATCACCGGGCGTGAGCGCATCGCCTCGACGATCGTCGCCTCGATCCGGTCGCTCGCGTCGCCCTCGCCGCGGACCTCGTCGCGCAGGGCATCGTGGGCGTCGGGCGTGCGGACCAGCCGCTCCCAGGCCCAGGCGAGCGAGTTGGCGGTCGTCTCGTGGCCGGCGAGGACCAGGGTCAGCAGCTCGTCGCGCAGTTCTTTGTCGCTCAGCGCCTCGCCCTCCTCGGTGCGCGCCTGCAGCAGCAGCGAGAGGATGTCGCGGCGCTCGCCGAGGTCGTCGGCGCCGCGGCGCTGCTCGATCACCGCGTAGGTCGCGCGGTCGAGGATGTCGAGGCCGAGCTTCATCGTGCCGACCGGCTCCTCACGATTGAGGTTGATCAGTTCGGCGAGGTTGGAGAGCGGCCAGGTCGAGGCGTTTACCAGGCCTCTGGTCACCTGTCGCAGCCGGTGCTCGCGCGTCCCGCGGGCCGGCTTGCCCTCGATGCCGAAGATCCCGGCCATGATCACATCGAGCGTGATCGCCTGCATGCGCGGCGCCAGGGCGAACGGTTGGCCGACCGGCCAGCGGTCGATCTCGCGCTCGGCGGCGTCGGCGATCATCTGCGTGTACTGCTCGATCGCCTCGCCGTGAAAGGCCGGCAGCAGCAGCTTGCGCTGGCGCATGTGGCGCGGGCCGACCGCGGTGAGGACCGAGTTGGGGCCGACGATCGGCCGCAGCGGCGACTCGCCGGTCAGCGAGGGCGCCTGCTCGGGTTTGGCGGTGAACAGCGAGCGCACATGGTCGGGGTGGCTGGCGATCGTCGTCGGCTCGGGAATGATGCCGTGCATGCGGAAGGTCTCGCCGAGCTCGCGGCGGGCGCGGAAGACGAACTCGATCTGCCGCTGGTTGAAGCGCAGGGTCTGAAGCGGCCGTGGCAGCGCGACCTTCGGCGGCTGCGGCAGGGCGGTCGCCTCGGCGGCCTCGATCGGGCCGGCGGGGGAGGGTGCCGCCTCGCCGACGAGCCCGTTCGCGGGCGGAGCCTCGACCGGCGCCGCGGGCTCTGCCAGCTGAGTCATGTGAGCAGTGTTACAGAGATCGATGTCACGGACTGCAGCCTCTAGAGTCAATGTGACGTATGCACGGCAGGCGCACCAAGATCATCGCGACCGTCGGCCCGGCGAGCTGGGACGACAACGTGTTGCTGGGCCTGGTCGAGGCCGGCGCGGACGTCTTCCGGCTCAACTTCTCCCACGCCGACCGCGAGCGCCACGCGAGCACGATCGAGGCGATCCGCGCCGCGGCCGAGCGCGCCGGGCGCGAGGTGGCGATCCTCGGCGACCTGCCGGGGCCGAAGCTGCGGATCGGCGAGCTGCGCGACGACGTCGCCGAGCTGGAGACGGGCATGCACGTGAAGCTGACGCCGCAGCAGGTCGAGGGCGACAGGGAGACGATCCCGGTCGACTGGCCCGGCGTCAGCTCGCTGCGCGAGGACGAAGTCGTCTACCTGGCTGACGGCTCGATCCGCCTGCGGGTGCGCGAGCCCGAAGACGGCGGTGTCGATGCCGAGGTCGAGGTGGGCGGCACGCTCTCCTCGCACAAGGGGATGAACATCCCCGGCGCGACCGTGCGCGCCGCCACCGAGGGCGACCTGGGCTGGGTCGAGTTCTCGGTCGAGCAGGGACTCGACCTGATCGCGATGTCCTTCGTCTCCTCGGCGGCGGACCTCGAGCCGGTGCGCGAGCGGCTCGATTCGCTCGGTTCCGACATCCCGCTGATCGCGAAGATCGAGAAGCAGCAGGCGGCCGAGAACGCCGAGGAGATCGTCGCCGCGGCGAGCGGCGGGATCATGGTCGCGCGGGGGGACCTCGGCATCGAGCTGCCGCTCGAGCAGCTTCCGGTCGTGCAGAAGCGGCTGATCCGCGAGGCGGGGCGGCGTTCCAAGCCGGCGATCACGGCGACGCAGATGCTCGCCTCGATGGTCACGGCGCGCCGCCCGACCCGGGCCGAGGTGACCGACGTCGCCAACGCGATCTTCGACGGCACCGACGCGGTGATGCTCTCCGAGGAGACGGCGGTCGGCCGGCACCCGGTCGAGGCGGTGCGGGTGATGGACAGGATCGCGCGGGCGACCGAGCCCGACCTTCCCTATGGCGACTGGCTGTTCAGCCGCACCGACCAGGCGACCCAGGACGTCGCCGACTCGGTCGCTCAGAGCGCCGTCGGCGCGGTCTACCGGCTCGGCCTGGCGGCGCTGGTGGTGCCGACGACGAGTGGCCGCAGCGCCCGGCTCGTCGCCGCCCACCGGCCAAACGTGCCGGTGCTGGCGATCTCGCCGCGGGCCGAGACGGTGCGCCGGCTCAACCTGCTGTTCGGCGTGCGGGCGATCCACAGCGAGCACGAGACGGAGGTGCGCGGGCTGCTCGAGGACTGCGCCTCGCTGGCGGTGCGCCACGGCGTCGCCCGGTCCGGTGACCTGATCGCGATCGTCGCCGGAATGCCGGACCAAGAGCTGGGGACGAATCTATTTGAGGTTCACCGCGTGCCCTGAGTGGCGCGGTAGGGTTTTCGACCGATGACGGATTACGAGGCGATCGCGCAGGGGATGACGCAGGCGGTGCCCTTTGCCGGGCACCTCGGGCTGGAGATTTCGCGGATCGCGGAGGGCGAGGCGGAGGTGACGCTCCCAGAGCGTCCCGAGCTGAACAACCATGTCGGCTCCCAGCACGCCGGCGCGCTTTTCACCGCCGCCGAGACGGCTTCGGGGGCGGCCTTCGTCGGCGCCTTCGCCGAGCGGATGGCGGACGTCACGCCGCTGGCGCGCGCCGCCGAGGTCTCCTACGAGAAGATCGCCCGCGGGCCGATCGAGGCGCGGGCGAAGCTCGGTGTGTCCGCCGATGAGGCGCTGGCGACGCTCGACGCCGAGGGCAAGGTCCAGTTCCCCTGTGAGATCGAGCTCTTCGACGGCGAGGGTACGCGGGTCGCGACCGCGACCGTGCAGTGGCACGTGCGGCTGAACCAGCCGGCGCCCGCCGACGCATGAGCCTGGTCAGGCTCGAGCGCGAGGAGTCCGGGCTGGCGGTCGCCAGCTTCGACAGCCCGCCCCTAAACCTCTTCAACCGGCAGCTGTTCGAGGACCTGCAGGCGGCCGTCGCCGCGGTCGAGGCCGACCCGCCGCGGGCGCTGCTCTTTCGCGCCGAGGGCCGCGCCGTCTCCGGCGGCGTCGATGTGCATGAGTTCGACGGCCTGACGCCGGAGCAGGGGAGCGCCCTGTGGGACGAGCTGATCGGCACGGTCGAGCGGGTCGAAGCGCTGCCGCTGCCGGTCGTCTTCGCCGCCCACGCGCTGACCCTGACGGCGGCCTTCGAGCTGGCTCTCGGCTGCGACCTGATCCTCGCCGCCCGCTCGGCCCAGTTCGGCCTGGTGGAGAAGGTCGTCGGCCTGACGCCTTCGATGGGCGGCACCCAGCGCCTCGCCGAGCGCGCCGGCAGCGGCCGAGCCCGCCACTTCGTGATCAGCGGCGACCTCTTCGGCGCCGAGGAGATGGAGCGCTGGGGCGTCGTCAACCTGCTCTGGGACGACGAGGGGTTCGACCAGCGAGCCCGCGCCTACGCCGCCGACCTCGCCGCCGGCCCGACCAAGGCCCACGCGATGACCAAGCACATCCTCCGCCGCTTCCGCGAAGGCGGCATCCCGGCAGCCGACCAGGCCGTCCGCGACGAAGCCGCCGACCTCTTCGCCACCGAGGACCTCCAGAACGCCGTCAAGACCTTCCTGGCCGAGGGCCCTGGCCACGCGAAGTTCGAGGGCCGCTGACCGCAATCGCCCAGTTCCGGCCGAGCGGCGCGAGCCGCAGCCCGCGTCTCATTAGAATGCCCCCGAGGCGCCCGTCCGCCTCAACCCGCGCCTGTAGCTCAGTTGGATAGAGCGTCGGTCTACGAAACCGAAGGTCACAGGTTCGAATCCTGTCAGGCGCGTTGGCGGAATCCCGCTTGTGAAGCCGGATTCCGGCGTTTCGGGGGTCACTCGAACAGTGCGAGATTGCCGCTGGGGCAACGCCTGGGGCAACATGAGGTCCGAGCGAGGTTTGGCGGCAGGCCTTGAGACGGCGCTTCCGTCCACCTACGTTCGGCTGCGACAACTGAAGAAAGCGCCCCGGCGGCGCGCTAACGCCCCGGGGCCGGCACCGAAGCAGAAGCCTTCGATGCGGGAGAGACGGTACCGCCGCAGCCCTTGAGGGCGGCGGCATCCGGCACGGCGGCTCTTTCGGTGCCAAGACCGAAGGGAGAAACGCCATGACCGAGGTGGTTGCCGTGATCACCGGCACCAAACGAGACGCCGTCCATGAGCTCCTGGTCGAGCATCTGGGCGGCCTCGGCGACGTGCGGATGGCAATCGACCGCGGGGACATTGAAACCGCCAGGCGGCTTGCCAGGGAGTTCGCCGAGGACTTCCGCCTGCTCGATGACATCGGCTGGGGACCGGACGAGCGCATTGCGGTCCCGCTGACGATCCCGCCCGGGGAACTGACGGCGATCATGAACCGCTTGCGCGGCGACGCCCAGAGCGCCCTGGTCGAGTCGGCGGACGAGCATGAGGCCCGCGAGGCCGACGAGGCCAATCGTCAGCGCTACGAGTTGGTCCTCGACGCGGGCGCCGAAGTGCTGCTCGAGATCCGCAGGCGGGAGGAGTCCGAGTGAGCGCCTCCAGCGCGGCGCTTCCTTCAGGAGGACCGCCCGACATCAACCACGCCGTGCTCACCGGCAGGCTCAGCGCCGACCCCCAGGAGGGCCGCAGTCCCACGGGCGAGCCGGTCAGCCTCCTGCGGGTCGAGTTCCCGGTCATCGACCCCGACCGCCCGCAGTCGCTGTGGCGCTG
>DATFMX010000142.1:0-28603 GCA_035266685.1 Solirubrobacterales bacterium | reverse complement strand
CTTCGCCTGCACCGCGAGGCCGGCGGGGGGCGGTGACTGCTTGGAGGCGAATGATTCGCGAAGGGCCGGGATCGACTGCCAACCGGATCGGGTGATCCTGATGTTGCGACATCGCTGCAAGTTGTGATGGCGGAACCGTTGGCGCGGTGGGATTTCGCTGTCGCCCGGCCAGCTTTCATAGTCGCAGGCAAGCCAGTCATCCTCGAGTGCCTCCGCGAAGGCGCGGGCGAGCGCCTCCGATCCGGTCTCACCAGGCTCAATCAGCTCCTCGCGAAAAGCTCGGGAGGTCAACTCGCGACCATCCTGCAACGCCAGGCGGCCTTCGCCATCAGCGGCAGAAAGATCAGCGATCCAGAGGATTAGGTTTGCGCTCCGCACGCCCTCAAGGATGAGCGATCGGAAGGCTTGACGCCTTTGGGTGCCCAGGCGCAGCGATGAGCCGCACGGGGACGAACTCCCGAGCGGGTTCCGGCGATGCCGAGGAAGCGCTTTGCGCCCTCAGGGGAATGTCCAGGGGAATGAAAGGGGTCGAAAACAGCCCTTTTTTGACCTTCGCTGACTTTCGTTGACCTTCCGGCCGAGGCCAGGCCGAGCCGCCGCAAACCCGCTCGTCAAGCGGGATTGCGGCTCCTCAAGCCAGATCCGGAGAGCGGGGCAGCCAGGACTCGAACCTGGAATCGCCGGTTTTGGAGACCGGTGCCTTAGCCAGTTGGGCCACTGCCCCAAGGGAAGAGATTCTATGCGGGCGGAGGGACTCGAACCCCCAAGCTCTTTCGAGCACCGGCACCTAAAGCCGGCGTGTTTTTCCAGTTTCACCACGCCCGCGCCGACGCCAATTGTAGAAGCGCGGCCAGCCAATCTTCTCGCTTAACGCGCGGCCAATGCCGCTTCGTCGCTTCTAGATTCTATGATCGTCGGCGTGGCGGTAGGAGAGGTAACGCCGGGATACGAGCTCTGGCACCCGAATCGGGAGAAGCCCGAGGTGGTCACGACCAAGTTCGTGATCGCTTTCCTGATGCTCGTAACCGCGGTGATCGCGGGCATCGTCACGATCACCGGCTTCTCGCTGATCAACGGCGGCAACGTGATGGGCGCCGTCTGCCTGATCTTCGCCCTGCTCTACGCGTTCTTCTCCTACCTGGTGGTGCGCTGGAGCCGCGGCATCCTGCCGGTCGCCGCCTCGCTCTCGACGATCCTGGCGATCTTCTGCGCGGTCGGCGCCAACAGCTGGTTCGCCCGCGACAAGGCGGGCTTCGACGAAGCGCTGATCCCGGTCACGGCGATCGGCCTGCTGGTCGTGATCCTGCTGCTGGTCCAGATCGTCCTCGCCGTCGCCTGCTTCTACGGCTTCAGTCAGGACTGGCATGTCGAGGAGGAGCGCCCGCTCGGCTCCGGCGAGGACTACGGCGCCGGCGCCCCGCCCGGACGGCTGGCTCCGAATTAGCCGTCCCCGCGCCGACGCGCCGCAGCCCGCCTGATCGACAGGCGCCTTCGATGCCGGAGGTGGGAGTCGAACCCACACGCCCTTTCGGGCAATTGATTTTGAATCAATCGTGTCTGCCGTTCCACCACTCCGGCGCCGCATGAACGATAGACGCCGACGCGTTCGCTGTTTGTAGGCCTATGCCCGACAAAGAGCGAACGCACTCGGCGCCGCACTAGACTCCGCGCCGGGATGAGGGTGCATCACCTCAACTGCGGGTCGTTCTGCCCTCACGGGAGGCGGCTGGTCAACGGCGAGGGTGGCTGGCTGGAGACGGCCGATGTGATCTGCCACTGCCTGGCGATCGAGACCGGCGACGGGCTGGTCCTGGTCGACACCGGGTTCGGGATCGAGGACGCGCGCAATCCGCGCCAGCTCGGCGGCGCCTTCCGCCTGACGATGAACCCGCAGCCGCGCGAGCAGACGACGGCGCTGCGCCAGCTCGAGGCGCTCGGCTTCGGAGCCGGGGATGTGCGGCAGATCGTCACCACGCACCTCGACCTCGACCACTCCGGCGGCCTGCCGGACTTCCCCGATGCCGAGGTCCACCTGCTGTCCGCCGAGCTCGAGGCCGCCCTCCACCCCGCGCTCTCGGACCGCCTGCGCTACATCGACGGAACCCACTGGAAGCACGACCCGAAGTGGGTCACCCACGACGCCGGCGGCGACGATTGGCACGGCTTCGAGAGCGTCCGCATCCTGCCCGGCATCGACGCCGAGATCCTGCTGGTGCCGCTGATCGGCCACAGCCGCGGCCACACCGGAGTCGCGATCCGCTCCGCCGAGGGCTGGCTGCTGCACTGCGGCGACGCCTACATGCACCACGCCGAGATGCGGACGCCGCCCGGCTGCCCGCCGATGCTGCGGCTCTTCCAGAACCTGACCGCATCCGACAACAAGGCGCGGAAGGCCAACCGCGAGCGCCTGCGCGAGCTCGCCGCCCGCCACGGCGACGAGGTCACCGTGATCTGCTCCCACGACCCGCACTACCTCGAGCGCGAGCGGGCGAAGCCGGGCGCCGCGTCCGCAAGCGAGTGAGCGGGGCCGAGCCGGAGAAGCTCTGGGAGCCGCCGGCCGAGCTGGTCGAACGCGCGCGGATGACCGAGTACATGCGCTGGCTCGCCGCCGAGCGCGGCCTCGAGCTCGACGGCTACGACGACCTCTGGCGCTGGTCGGTCACAGACCTCGAGGGCTTCTGGTCCTCGATCTGGGACTTCTTCGAGGTGCGGGCCGACGGCGGCTACGACCGCGTCCTCTCCAGCCGCGAGATGCCCGGCGCCGAGTGGTTCGCCGGCACGCGGCTCAACTACGCCGAGCACGCCTTCGCCGGCAAGGACGACGCCGAGCCGGCGATCCTCCACGCCTCCGAGCTGCGCGACCTGAGCGAGTTGAGCTGGGGCGAGCTGCGCGCCCAGGTCGCCGCGCTCGCCGCCGGGCTGCGCGGGCTCGGGGTCGAGCGCGGCGACCGCGTCGTCGCCTACCTGCCGAACATCCCCGAGGCGATCGTCGCCTTCCTCGCCACGGCCTCGATCGGCGCCGTCTGGTCGAGCTGCTCGCCCGACTTCGGCCCGGCGAGCGTGATCGACCGCTTCGCCCAGATCGAGCCCAAGGTGCTCTTCGCGATCGACGGCTACCGCTACGGCGGCAAGGACTTCGACCGCCGCGAGACGCTCGCCGAGCTGCAGGCGGCGATGCCGAGCCTCGTCGGAACCGTCGTCCTCCCCTACCTCGACAGCGACCCCGACCTCTCCACGCTGCGCGACGCGACGCGCTGGGACGAGCTGCTCGCCGCCGGCGCGGGCGCCGAGCTCGCCTTCGAGCGCGTCCCCTTCGACCAGCCGCTCTGGGTCCTCTACTCCTCCGGCACGACCGGCCTGCCGAAGGCGATCGTCCAGGGCCACGGCGGCATCCTGCTCGAGCACCTGAAGAAGCTCCACCTGCATGTCGACGCGCACCCCGGCGACCGCCTCTTCTGGTTCACGACGACCGGCTGGATGATGTGGAACTTCCTCGTCTCCGGGCTGCTGACCCGCGCCGCGATCGTCCTCTACGACGGCAACCCGGGCCACCCGGACATGAGCGTCCTCTGGGAGCTCGCCGCGCGCGCCGGCGTGACCATGTTCGGCACCAGCGCCTCCTACATCGCCGCCTGCATGAAGGCCGGCGTCGAGCCCGGCGCGGGTCGCGACCTCTCGCGCCTCGGCGCGGTCGGCTCGACCGGCTCCCCCCTCTCCCCCGAGGGCTTCGACTGGATCTACGAGCAGCTCGGCGCCGACACCTGGCTCTTCTCGACCAGCGGCGGCACCGACCTCTGCACCGCCTTCGTCGGCGGCACGCCACTGCTGCCGGTCTACCGCGGCGAGCTGCAGGCGCGGGCGCTGGGCGCCGCGGTCGAGGCCTGGGACGAGGGCGGCAACGCGGTGATCGACGAAGTCGGCGAGCTGGTCGTCACCGAGCCGATGCCCTCGATGCCGCTCTACTTCTGGGGCGACGAGGACGGCAGCCGCTACCGCGCCAGCTACTTCGACTTCTTCCCCGGCGTCTGGCGCCACGGCGACTGGATCGAAATCACCTCGCGCGGCACCGCGGTGATCTACGGCCGCTCGGACTCGACGATCAACCGCTCCGGCGTGCGCATGGGCACCAGCGAGATCTACCGCGCGGTGCTCGGCGTCGACGCGATCGTCGACGCGCTCGTCGTCGACATCCCGCGCCCCGGCACCGAGGGCTGGATGCCGCTCTTCGTCGTCCTCCGCGAGGGCGCCGAGCTGGATGACGAGCTGCGGCGCGAGATCGCCCGCCGGGTGCGCGCGCAGTGCTCCCCCCGCCACATCCCCGACGAGGTCTACGCGATCACCGAGGTGCCGCGGACGCTCAGCGGCAAGGCGCTCGAGGTGCCGGTCAAGCGGATTCTCATGGGCACCCCGGCCGCGCAGGCCGCGAGCCGCGACTCGCTCGCCAACCCGGCGGCGCTCGACTGGTTCAGCGCGATGGCAGCGGATCTCGAAACCTGAAACCCGAGCGGCGCTCCCCGCGAGCCGCCAGCACGCGCATCAGCGCCAGCACGGCGCAGCCCCAGCCGCAGGCGACCAGGAGCCCGCCGAGCACGTCGCTCGGGTAATGCCACCCGATCACGACCACCGAGGCGCCGACCGCGAGCGTGAACAGCGCCCCGGCCGCGGCGACCGTGCCGCGCAGCCGATCCGGCGCGGCGAAGGCATAGGCGATAGCGATCGACGCCGCCGCGGTCGTGTGGCCGCTGGGAAAGGTGCTCGGCTCGAACGGGTCGGCGCCGATCGCCGTCTTCACCCGCGGGTGCGCGAGGACGAACTTCAGCAGCTCGGTGGTGACGCTGGCGCCGGCCACCACGAGGACGGCAGCCAGCGCGTCCGACGGCCGCCGGCGCAGCAGCGCGATCGAACAGGCGCCGGCAAGCAGCCCGAGCGTCGGCAGCGGATCGGCGATCGAGGCGATCAGGTCGGGCAGCCCGCCTCCTTCGGAGCGCGGGTCTTCGACCAGGTGCGCGAACAGGCGCACATCGAGATGGCGACCCGCCTCGACTCCGATCGCGAGCAACGCAAGCAGGCCCAGGCCCACCGCACAGGCGAAGCAGGCCGCCAACGGCAGCTTGACGTTCCCCGGCATCTCACCAACGTAACGACGCAGCCTAAAGGCGCCTTTTCCGGGCAGCCGGCGAGAAAGGCGACCGCCTATGCGGTCCGCCGCCGCAGGGTGAGCGCGCCGAGCGCCAGCAGGAGCAGCGTCGCGCCGGCGATCACGGTGACGTCGAGCGCCCCGCGCGAGCCGAGCGAGCCCTCCGTGGCGACGCTGTCGAGCGCCTCGTAGGCGTAGGTCAGCGGCATCGTGTCGCTGACGATCTGAAGGATGCCGATCATCTGGTCGCGGGCGACGAAGAGGCCGCAGAGCAGCAGCTGCGGGAAGACGATCGCCGGCATGAACTGGACGGCCTGGAACTCGGTGCGGGCGAAGGCGCTGACGAAGAGGCCGAGCGACATGCCGAGCAGCGCGTTGCCGACCGCCAGGGCGACCACCGCGGCGGTCGAGCCGGCGACCTCGAGGCCGAGCAGGCCGAAGGCGACGGCGCCGGTCACGCAGGCCTGCGCCACCGCGACGACGGCGAACGCGATCCCGTAGCCGAACAGCAGGTCGAGCTTCGCCAGCGGCAACGACATCAGCCGCTCCAGCGTCCCCGTGGTCCGCTCACGCAGCATCGTGATCGAGGTGACGACGAACATCGTGCTGAACGGGAAGAGCCCGACGAGCGGCCCGCCGACATGCTGGAAGGCCCTCGGGTCGCTGTAGAAGGCGCCCTTGAGCAGGGCGAGCAGGAACGGCGGCACGGCGAGCAGCAGCGCGATCGTGCGCGGGTCGCGGCGCAGCTGCGTCAGCACCCGCAGCGCCGTCGCCCAGGTGACGCGGGCGCTCACCGGGCCGGTCCCCGCTGCTCGATCAGCGCCAGGAACGCCTCGTCCAGCCGCTCGCACCCGGTGCGCGCCCGCAGCTCGCCCGGCGACTCGGCGGCGAGCAGCTCGCCCGCGCGCATCAGCAGCAGCTCGTCGCAGTGCTCGGCCTCCTCCATCACGTGGCTGGAGACGAGCAGCGTCGTGCCGGCGCCGGCGAGCTCGCGAAAGGTCGCCCACAGATCGCGCCGCAGCACCGGGTCGAGGCCGACGGTCGGCTCGTCGAGCACCAGCAGCTCGGGCTCGCCGAGCAGCGCCGTCGCCAGCGAGACCCGCGCCATCTGCCCGCCCGAGAGACTGGAGACGACCCGATCGGCCTGGCCGCCGAGCGCGACCGTGTCGAGCACCCGGGCGATCCGCTCCTGCGGAGCGCCGAGCACGCGGGCGAAGTAGCGCAGGTTCTCGCGCACGCTGAGATCGCCGTAGACCGAGGGCGCCTGGGTCACGTAGCCGACGCGGGCGCGCAGCGGCGGCGAGCCGGCGGGCGCGCCCAGCACCTCGACCCGGCCCGACTCGACGATCTGCACGCCGACGATCGCCCGCATCAGGGTCGTCTTGCCGCAGCCGCTGGGGCCGAGCAGCCCGGTCACCGAGCCACTCGCCACCGCGAACGAGAGGTCGTGCAGGACCGCCCGTCCGCCGCGCTTCACCCGCAGCCCATCGACGACGATCGCCGCGGGGCCCGTCATCGTTCTAGGCCGGCGTCACCGGGTTGCGCCGTTCGGCGAAGCGGCGGTCCTTGCTGGTCGCCATCGCGAAGCGGCGGATCAGCTCGGCGCGCAGGTCCTCGGGCTGGACGACCGCGTCGACGACCAGCTCGGAGGCGAGGTGGAGGATGTCGATGTCGGCCGCGTACTCGTCGCGTTTGCGGGCGACGAACTCGGCCCGCTCGGCCTCGTCGTCGATCTTCTGGATCTGGTTGAAGAAGACCGCGTTGATCGCCGCCTCCGGCCCCATCACGGCGATCGAGGCGCTGGGCAGGGCGATGCAGCAGTCGGGCTCGAAGGCCGGGCCCGCCATCGCGTAGAGGCCGGCGCCGTAGGCCTTGCGGACGATGACGCTGAGCTTCGGCACGGTCGCTTCGGAGACGGCGCTGATCATCTTCGCGCCGTGGCGGATGATCCCCTGGCGCTCGACCGCGGCGCCGATCATGAAGCCGGGGACGTCGGCGAGGAAGAGCAGCGGCACGTTGAAGGCGTTGCAGGTCTGGATGAAGCGCGCCGCCTTGTCGGCCGAGTCGACGAACAGCACTCCCCCCTTCTGCTTCGGCTGGTTGGCGACGACGCCGACCACCTGGCCGTCGAGCCGCGCGTAGCCGACGATCAGCTCTTTCGCCCAGCGCTTATGCACCTCGAGCAACCCCCCGGCGTCGAGCAGCGCGTCGAGCACCTCGCGCATGTCGAAGGGCCGGTTCTCGTCGGCCGGGACGAGCTCGGCGATCGCCGCGTCCGAGGCGGGAGCGGCGGGCTCCGCGGCGGGCGGGCGCTCGCGCCAGTTTCCGGGCATGAAGGAGAGGTAGCGCCGCGCGAGGTCGATCGCCTCCGCGTCGCTCTTGACCAGGAAGTGGCCGCAGCCGGAGACGCCGGTGTGCATCTTCGCCCCGCCCATCTCCTCCAGCGTCACCTTCTCGCCGATCACCATCTCGGCCATCCGCGGCGAGCCCAGGTACATCGAGGCGTTGCCCTCGCGCATGATCACGACGTCGCAGAAGGCGGGGATGTAGGCGCCGCCGGCGGCGCTCGGCCCGAACAGCAGGCAGACCTGCGGCACCTGGCCCGAGAGCCGCACCTCGTTGTGGAAGATCCGCCCGGCGCCGCGGCGGCCGGGGAACATCTGCACCTGGTCGGTGATCCGCGCGCCGGCCGAGTCGACCAGGTAGACGAGTGGGATCTGCAGGCTGAGCGCCCGCTCCTGGATGCGGAGGATCTTCTCCACCGTCTTCGGCCCCCAGGAGCCCGCCTTGACGGTCGGGTCGTTGGCCATCAGGGCGACGCGGCGGCCGTCGATCGTGGCGAGCCCGGTCACCACGCCGTCGGCCCCCAGCCCGTCCTCGTTCCAGTTGGCGAGCAGCGCCTCCTCGGCGAAGGAGCCCTCGTCGACCAGCCGCGCGACGCGCTCGCGCACCGGCAGCTTGCCCTGCTCGGCGGTCTTCTCGTGGTGGCGCTGCGGCCCGCCGGAGAGCGCCGCCTCCAGTGCCTGCTCGAACTCGCTCACGGCCGGGAGCCTATTCGGCGGACTGGCTACCGAGCCAGTCGACCGGGCCGGCGGTGAGTACGTGGGCGCCGAGCGGCCGGCCGAGCGCCTCCTGCGCCGCCCGCGAGGCTTCGAGCAGGCGCGGCAGGTCGACCCCCGTCTCGATGCCCATCTCGTGCAGCATCGAGACCACATCCTCGGTCGCCACGTTGCCGGTCGCCCCGGGCGGCACCGGGCAGCCGCCGAGCTCGCCGAAGCTCGACTCGAAGGAGTCGACGCCACGCTCGAACGCCGCCAGCACGTTCGCCAGGCCCTGCCCGCGCGTGTTGTGGAAGTGCGCCGTCAACTCCACCCCGGCGAGCCGCTCGCGCGCCGCGGCGAAGAACTCGCCGACCTGGCGCGGGTTGGCCATCCCGGTCGTGTCGCCGAAGCCGATCTCCTCGCAGCCCGCGGCGGCGAGCCGCTCGGCGATCGCGAAGACGCGCTCCGGCGCCACCTCGCCCTCGTAGGGGCAGCCGAAGGAGGTCGAGATGACGCCCTCGCGCCGCAGCCCCGCCTCGCCCGCCGTCGCCAGCGTCCGCTCCAGCCCGGCCAGCGAGTCCTCGACCGAGCGGTTGACGTTCTTGCGGTTGTGCGTCTCGGAGGCGGAGACGAAGACGTTGACCTCGTCGAAGCGCTCGCGCAACCCCAGCGCCCGCTCCAGCCCGCGCTCGTTGGGTATCAGCACCGAGAAGGAGACGTCCTCGCGCCGCTGCACCCCGCGCAGCAGCTCCTCGGCGTCGGAGAGCTGCGGGATCACATCGGGCCGCACGAACGAGGTCACCTCGATCCGCCCCAGCCCGCTCGCCGAGAGCAGGTCGACCAGCCGCACCTTCGCCGCCGTCGGGATCGTCTCCGGCTCGTTCTGGAACCCGTCGCGAGGCCCCACCTCACGGATCCGCACGCTGCTGGGCAACTCGGCCATGGCGAGAGATTAGGCGTATCCGACATTGACCCCACCCTGGTGTGGTCAATGTCGGATGCGCTCAGACCATGCCGAGGCCGCCGCTGACGCCGAGCGTCTCGCCGGTCACGTAGGAGGCGTCGTCGGAGGCGAGGAAGGCGACCGCGGCGGCGACCTCGTCGGGCTGGCCGAGCCGCTTCATCTGCGTGCCCTCTTTCATGTTCTCGATCAATTTGGCGCCGATCTCGCCGAACTCCTCGGCGCCCATCAGCAGCGGCGTCTCGATCGGCCCCGGGGCGATCGAGTTGGCGGTGACGCCGTAGCGGGCGTTCTCGCGCGCGATCACCTTCATGAAGGCGATCACGCCCCCCTTCGCCGCCGAGTAGACGGCGGAGCCCTTCGACCCCACGCGTCCCGCCTCGGAGGAGATGCTGACGATCCGGCCGTAGCCCGCCTCTTGCATGCCGGGCAGCGCCGCGTGGGTGCAGTTGAGCACGCCGACGAGGTTGACCGCGAGCACGCGCTGCCACTGCTCGGGCGCGGTGTAGGTGAAGAAGCCGAACTCGTCGGTGCCGGCGTTGTTGATCAGCACATCGAGCACGCCGATCTGCTCGACCGCGGCCCGCGCCGACTCGAGGTCGGTGACGTCTAGGGTCAGCGAGTGGCCGTTGACCTCGCCGGCGACGCGCGCCGCGCCCTCGGAGTCGACGTCGCCGATCCAGACCTCGGCCCCCTCGGCGGCGAGCCGCGCGGCGATCGCCGCGCCGATTCCGCTGGCGCCGCCGGTGACCAGCGCTTTGCGTCCCTCCAGCCTCATAGGCGGCTCAGCATAGACTCCGCGACCGTGAGCGCGGAGCGACCGAACGTCCATATCTGATTCTTCGTGAGGGAGCGAAGCGCGATCCATTGATGTCGAGCGAGCCTGAACCGATACCGATCGTCGGCGGCACCGGCGCCCTTGGCGCCGGCCTGGCGCTGCGCTGGGCGCAGGCCGGCCGTCCCGTCGTCATCGGGTCGCGCTCCGCCGAGCGCGCCGAGCAGGCGGCGGCGAAGCTGCGCGAGGCCGTCCCCGGGGCCGCGGTCGAGGGCGCGCTCAACGAGGATGCCGCGCAGCGCGGCGAGGTCGTCTTCCTCACCGTCCCCTTCCGCGCCCAGTCGGAGAACCTCAACAACCTGCGCGAGGCGCTGCGGCCGGGCCAGATCCTGGTCGACTGCACGGTTCCGCTCGCCGCCGCGGTCAGCGGCAAGGCGACCCGCACGCTCGGCGTCTGGCAGGGCTCGGCCGCGCAGCAGGCGCAGGAGATGGTCCCCGACGGCGTCACCGTGGTCGCCGCCCTGCACTCGGTCGGCGCCGCCGGCCTCGGCGACCCCGACGCGACGCTCGACGAGGATGTGCTCGTCTGCGGCGACCGCAAGGCCGACAAGGCGCGGGTCGCGCGGCTGATCGAGCTGATCCCCGGCCTGCGCCCGGTCAACGCCGGCCCGCTCGAGACGGCGCGGATAGTCGAGCAGCTGACGCCGCTGCTGATCTCGGTCAACGTCCGCTACAAGACCCACGCCGGGATCAAGCTGACCGGGCTTCCCGAGGGCGACCACTGGGCGTGATGCCGCGATGAGGGTCGCGCTGCTCGCCGGCGGCACCGGCGGCGCCAAACTGGCCGCCGGGATGCAGGAGGAGATCGGCGCCGAGCTGGCGGTGATCGCCAACACCGCCGACGACGTCGAGGTGCTCGGCGTCCACGTCTCCCCCGACCCCGACCTCGTCACCTACTGGCTGAGCGGCGAAATCGACCCGGAGCGCGGCTGGGGGCTGCGCGACGACAGCTTCACCGTCTTCGAGCGCCTCTCGCGGCTCGGCGCGCCGGACTGGTTCAGCCTCTCGGACCGCGACCTCGCCGCCTGCCTCTACCGGCGCCAGTTCCTCGCCGAGGGCGGCCGGCCGACCGACGCGCAGGCGCAGATCGCCCGCGGGCTCGGGGTCGAGGCGCGGGTGCTGCCGATGAGCGACGCGCCGGTGCGCACCTGGGTGACGACGGCGGCGGGCCGGCGCGCTCTGCAGGAGTACCTGATCCTCGACGGCGGCGC
This sequence comes from Solirubrobacterales bacterium, assembly GCA_035266685.1. Classification (GTDB taxonomy): domain Bacteria; phylum Actinomycetota; class Thermoleophilia; order Solirubrobacterales; family 70-9; genus VRUE01. The sequence continues at coordinate 17,418 of DATFMX010000142.1, read as the reverse complement.
CGCCGAGGTACACGCGGTCGAGCTGGAAGGGATCGCCGAGGCCGAGTCGAGCCCCGAGGTGCTGGCGGCGCTGGCCGACGCCGAGGCGATCGTGATCGGCCCGTCGAACCCGGTGATCAGCATCGGCCCGATCCTCGCCGTGCCCGGCATCCGCGAGGCGATCGTCGCCTCCGGCGCGCCGGTGCTCGCGGTCAGCCCCTACGTCGCCGGCGAGGTCGTCAAGGGCCCGACCGAGCGCTTCATGGCCGCGGTCGGGCGGCCCTCGACCGCCGCCGGCGTCGCCTCGCTGTACGCGGGGCTGGTCGGCGCGATGGTGGTCGACGAGGCCGACCCCGACCCGCCGCCGGAGGAGATTCCGACGCTGGCGGCGCCGACGCTGATGGACGGGCCGGCCGGGCGCGCCCGCCTGGCGCGCATCGTGCTCGACTACGCCGCCGAACTCATCGGCGCGTGAAGGCCACCGCCGTCCTGCCGGTGAAGCGCTTCGCCGCGGCGAAGCAGCGGCTGGCGATCGGGCTCGACGAGGAGCGCCGCCGCGGGCTGGTCGCGGCGATGCTCGAGGACTCGCTCGAGGCGATCGGCGAGGCGCGCTCGGTCGAGCGCACGATCGTCGTCAGCGGCGAGCCGCGGGCGCAGGATCTGGCGGGGGCGGCCGGCTGCGAGGTCGTCCCCGACCCGGCCGACGAGGGCCATGTCACCGCCACGCTGGCCGGCATCGCCCGCGCCGAGGCCGACGGCGCCGAGTGCGTCGTCCTGCTGCCCGGCGACTGTCCGCTGCTCGACCCGCGCGAGCTCGACCGGCTGCTGACCGGGCTGCCGGCAAGCTACGTGGCGATCGTCCCCGACCGCCATGGGACCGGCACCAACGCGCTCGTCCTCCGCCCGCCGGAGGCGATCCGCCCGGCCTTCGGCGAGGACAGCTGCGCCCGCCATGTCGCCGCGGCGCGCGAGGCGGGCGTCCCCTTCGCGGTCGAGGAGCTGGCCTCACTGGCGCTCGACCTCGACACGCCGGGAGACGTCGTCGCGCTGACCCGCGAGCTCGCCGAACGGCCGGGCCGGGCGCGCCGCACGGCGAAGGCGCTGGGCATCTGATGGACGAGCTGCGCGTGATCGGCGTCCCGGGCCTGCCCGAGGTGAGCGAGGGAATGGCGGTGGGTGGAGAGATCGCCGCTCGGTTGGAGCTCCATGAGGGCGATGTGGTCGTCATCTCGCAGAAGATCGTCTCCAAGGCCGAGGGGCGCGTGCGCCACATGTCCAGCGCGATCCCCGGCGGCGAGGCGCGGCGCCTGGCGACCGTGCTGGGCAAGGACCCGGCGCTGGTCGAGCTGATCCTCGAAGAGAGCCGCGAGGTGCTGCGGGCGGAGCGCGGCGTGCTGATCGTCGAGACCCACCACGGCTTCGTCTGCGCCAACGCCGGCATCGACAGCTCCAACCTGCCCGAGGAGGGCACGGTCTGCCTGCTGCCCGAGGACCCCGACGCCTCGGCGCGCCGGATCCGGGCGGAGATCCGCGCCGAGGCCGGCGTCGCGCCCGCCGTGATCGTCGCCGACAGCTTCGGCCGCGCCTGGCGCCTCGGCCAGGCCGAGGCGGCGATCGGCTGTGCCGGCATCGCCCCGCTCGACGACTGGCGAGGCCGCGCCGACGCCTCCGGCCGCGAGCTCGAGGGCACCCTGATCGCGATCGCCGACGAGGTCGCCGCCGCCGCCGACCTGGTCCGCAACAAGGCCAGCCGCGTCCCCGCCGTCGTCATCCGCGGCCTCGCCCGCCACATCACCGCAGAGGATGGCCCGGGGGCGGTGGCGCTGAACCGGCCGAAGGGCGAGGACCTCTTCCGCTAGATCTTCAGCACCGCGGCGCCCTCGAGCGCGCCGCTGCGGATCGAGTCGATCGCCTCGTTGGCGTCCTCGAGCGGGTGGACCTCGATCCGGGTCTCGATCGGCACCTGCGGGGCCAGGGCGAGGAACTCCTCGCCGTCGCGGCGCGTCAGGTTGGCGACCGAGGAGAGCGAGCGCTCGCCCCACAGCTGGTCGTAGGGGAAGGACGGGATGTCGCTCATGTGGATGCCGGCGCTGACGATCCGCGCCCCCTTGGCGCTGACCCGCAGCGCCTCGGTCATCAGCGGCCCGAGCGGGGCGAAGACGATCGCGCCGTCGAGCTGCTCCGGCGGCTCCTCTCCCGAGGCGCCCGCCCACTCGGCGCCGAGGCTGCGGGCGAACGCCTGCCCCTCCGCGTCGCCCTCGCGGGTGAAGGCGAAGACGCGCCGGCCTTCATGCACGGCGAGCTGGCAGAGCATGTGGGCGGCGGCGCCGAAGCCGTAGAAGCCGAGTCGCTCGGCGTCGCCGGCGAGGCGCAGCGCCCGGTAGCCGATCAGCCCGGCGCAGAGCAGCGGCGCGGCCCGCTCGTCGGCATAGCCCTCGGGGATCGGGAAGCAGAAGCGCTCGTCGGCGACCGCCAGCTCGGCGTAGCCGCCGTCGATCTCGTAACCGGTGAAGCGGGCGCGGTCGCAGAGGTTCTCGCGGCCACCGGTGCAGTAGCGGCAGACGCCGCAGGTCCAACCGAGCCAGGGCACGCCGACCCGCTGCCCCGGCGCGAAGCGCTCCGCGCCCTCGCCCGCGCCGGCGACCGTGGCGACGATCTGGTGGCCGAGCACCAGCGGCAGCTTCGGCTCGCTCAGCTCGCCGTCGACGATGTGCAGGTCGGTGCGGCAGACGCCGCAGGCGGCGACGGCGAGCAGCACCTGGCCGGGGCCCGGCTCGGGGTCGGGCAGCTCGGCGAGCCGCAGCGGCTCGCCCTGGCGCTCCAGGACCATCGCCCGCATCGGCTCAGGGTACGTCGACGTCGATCAGCGCGCCGTCGAGCAGCAGGTAGAGCCGCGTTTCCCCGCCGACGGCCTCGAAGCAGAGCGCGACTTCGTGCTCGGCGCCCTCGTGGGAGAGCGAGAAGGGCGGCGTGCATTCGCCTTCCCCTTCGGAGGTCGCTTCTTCTTCGGCTTCTTCTTCGACCGCTTCTTCTTCTTCTTCGAGTTCGGGCGCTTCGCCTTCGACCCCGCCGAGCCCACCGGCGCCGGCGGCGCTGGGGCCCGAGGGGGCGCCGCCGAGACCGGACGGGCTCTTGGGGAGCACGGCGACGGGCTGCGGCGCGGCTTGCGGCACGGGTGCGGCGATCGGGGTCGCCACGGGTTCGGGCGCGGGAGCCGGCGGTTCGGGCTCGGCGACGGGCTGCGGCGCCTCGGGCGCCTCGGGCGTCGCTTCGACCGGCGCGGCCGGCGCCGCCTGACCGACCGCCCGAGCGCGTCCGAGTCCGGCAACGAGATGCGGCCCCTGGCCCGCGGTCGCAGCGGTCGAGACGAGCGCGCCCGTCCCGCCGCCGGCGACCGGGTGCGCCGGCGAGACGGTGAGCGCCCGCCCGGACGCGACAGGAGACGCGTCGCCGAGGCCGACGCCGATGCCCGGCGCGAGACCGAGTCGTGGCGCGACAAGGGTCGGGCTCCAGGGCTGCAGGGCGACCAGGAGAGCGAGCGCGAGCGCGACGAGCAGGGCGATCAGAGAGACGATCGCCAGCCCCGGGAACCCATTCCCCGCCGCTGCGGAACGCGAAGCGATGCGGGCACTCTAGCGCCAGATCGAACATCCGGCCAGGGGCAATTCGGCCCGCCGCCTCAGTACGTCTCTACGACCTCGTAGAGCGTCGTCCGCTGGGCCGGCGTCCTGCCCGCCGCCCGCGCCGCCCCGATCAGCTGCTCGGGCTCGAGCCGCACGCCATGCTGCGACCCCGCCATGCGGGAGATGTTCTCCTCCATCAGCGTGCCGCCGAGGTCGTTGACGCCCCAGCGCAGCGCCTCGGTCGCCGCCTCCAACCCCATCTTCACCCAGCTCGCCTGCAGGTTGGGGATCGTGCGGCCGAGCGCGAGCCGGAAGGCCGCCGTGTGCTTGAGGTTCTCGCTCGCCGAGATCTCCTCGATCCCGTGCGTGCGGCCGAGCATCGTGTTGAAGGGGATGAAGCTGAGCGGCACGAACTCGGTGATCCCGCCGGTGCGCTCCTGCAGCGCCCGCACGACGCGCATGTGGCGAGCCAGCTCGCGCGGCTCCTCGATGTGGCCGAACATCACGGTCGAGGTCGAGCGCAGCCCGGCGCGGTGCGAGGCTTCGACGATCTCCACCCAGCGATCGGCCGGCAGCTTGTTCGGCGAGATCCGCTGGCGCACCCCGTCGTCGAGCACCTCGGCCGCGGTGCCCGGCGTCGAGCCGAGCCCGCACTCGACCAGGTATTCGAACACCTGCTCGGGCGGCTTGCCCGAGCGCTCGCACATGTAGTGGACCTCCATCGGCGAGTAGGCGTGCAGGTGCAGCTGCGGCGCCACCTCCTTCGCCAGGCGCAGCCACTTGCCGTACTCCTCCAGGGTCAGGTCCGGGTGGATGCCGCCCTGCATGCAGAGCTCGGTCGCGCCGAACTCGACCGCTTCGCGGATCCGCGCGGCGAAGTCCTCCTCCGAGACCTCGTAGGCGTCGGGCGAGCGCTTGCCCTGGCCGAAGCCGCAGAAGGCGCAGCCGACGACGCAGATGTTGGTGAAGTTGATGTTGCGGTTGACGACGAAGGTCGCCGTCTCCCCCGCGAGCTCCTGCCGCAGCTCATCGGCCGCGACCCGCATCTCCTCGATCGCCTCCGGCCGCGTCTCGGCGAACAGCGCGGTCAGCTCGTCCTCCGTCAGCTCCTCGCCTTCGCGCCCCTTCTCGATAGCGCGGGGCGCCAGCTTCCCGTCGATCTTCTCCTCGCTCCGCCGGCCCGACCCTCTGCGCGGGATGAAGCTCCAGTACTTCAGCTTCACGACATCCAGCACGCCCTGCTCCATCCACTCGGGGTCCATGTACTGCGGATAGACGCAGAGCCGCTCGGTCAGCGCGTAGCCCTTGGGCGCCAGCTCCTTGCGCACCTGGTGCGGCGACGGGAACGGGTCCTCCGGAGAGATGTGATCGCCGTTCGCCGACAGCCCCCCGAGATCGGTGGCCCCGGCCTCTACGAGCTCTGCCCACGCCTCCGAAAGGTTCGGCGGTACTTGAATGCCCACATCGGGCATCAACCTCTTGCACTCCTTGATCAACCGCTTGATGTCACCCACGGAGATCGGCGTGGCCCACGCCGGACGGGGCGCCGGGGACCCCTCCGACGGAAGCTCTGGGTATTGCCTTCCCCCCGGCTCCGAACCCCCGCCCAACGTACGGTTTCCGGCGGAGGGGTCCCCGGCGCCCCCCCACCGCAAGCGCGAAGCGTGGTCGGCGATGTCGGCCACTTCCTGGCCGTAGTAGCGCGGATGCGGGACGAAGTTCTGCAGGATGACCTCCTGGAGGTGGCCGTACTCGCGGTGGAGGTCTGCCAGGGCTTCCAACGACTCGATTTGCTCGTCGTCCGTCTCACCGATGCCGACCAGGATGCCGCTGGTGAACGGGATCTTGAGCTCGCCGGCGGCCTCGATCGTCGCCAGGCGCTTGGCCGGATGCTTGGTCGGCGAGCCGGCGTGGACCGTGTCCATCAGCCGCTCCGAGGTCGACTCCAGCATCAGCCCTTGCGAAGCGGTCACCTCCCGCAGGCGCGCCAGGTCCTCGGAGCTGAGCACGCCGATGTTGGTGTGCGGCAGGATGCCGCGCTCCAAGGCCCGCTCGCAGCTCCAGACGACGTAGGAGGTGAAGTCCTCGTGCCCCCACTCGGAGAGCTTGGCGGCCACCTCCGGGTTGACCTCGGGGCGCTCGCCGGTGAGCACCAGAAGCTCCTTGGCGTTGCGTCGCTCGGCCTCGTCGAGCTTGCGTTCGACCGCCTCGGGCGAGTGGATATGCGCCTGCCGAGTCGCGAAGGCGCAGTACTTGCAGTAGCACTGGCAGGTACGGGACAGCGAGAGCGTGTAGTTCCGCGAGAAGGTGACCCGGCGCACGGGGCTCAAGCTACTACTGCGGGCAGGCCGCCGCCGGGCCACGTGGGCCCGGCGGCGTGAGAATCAGAGGATGGCCGCGCTCAGGCAGCCGAGCCGGGTTTCGGCGCGCCGGGCGCTTTGACGCGCTCGGGCGGCTCGGTCGGCGACTTGCCGCCCGGCTCGAGGATGAACTGGAAGACGCCCGCGGCAAGCAGCGAGCCGACGATCGGGCCGACGACGTAGGGCCAGACTCCTCCCCACTCGTTGCCGACCAGGGCGGTGCCGAACCAGCGGGCGGGGTTGAACGAGCCGCCGCTCAGCGGGCCGCCGACCATGACGATGAAGACGAAGGTCGTGCCGATCGCCAGCGGCGCCCAGTCCTTGAGGCTCTTCTTCGAGTAGACCGCGGCGAGGATCACGAGGACGAGGCAGAAGACGCCGATCGCCTCGATGATCGCGCCCTGGAAGTTGCCGCCGAGCAGGCCGGTCACTTCCGGTGCGCCGTAGTGCGACGCACGACCCTCGTCGACCAGCAGCCCCTTGACCAGCAGCGCGCCGAGCACACCGCCGGAGAGCTGGGCGAGCATGTAGATCAGCGCGTCAACCGGCGAGATCCGTTTGATCACGGCCGCCGCCAGCGTCACCGCCGGGTTGAAGTGCCCGCCGCTGACCGCGCCGAACATGACGATCACGCCGAACAGCGCCAGCCCCTGGACAAGGCCGACCACGGCATAGTCGGAGCCGAACTGAGCCTGGTTGCCGGTCGCCACGAACAGGACGACCACGCTGGCGATGAAGAACACCAGCAAGAAAGTGCCGATCAGCTCGGCGAGATATGCCGCAAGTCCTCGTTGCTGCACTGGTTATGCCTCCTCTGATTCCCGTTCCCTAGTACAGATTTCCGGGGCGGCAGTGTATCCGGAACTGGGATTGAATAGTTTTCCCTTTCGAATGAGACGGGTTGTCGCGCTGCTGGCGGCCACCCTGTCGCTCGCCGGCGCGGCCGGTTGCGGCGGGGATGGCGCTGAACCGGGCGCGCCTCAGGGCGCGACGCTCGTGCTCGATTTCGTGCCCAACGCGGTCCATTCCGGGATCTACGCCGCGCGGCGCCAGGGCTACTACCGCGAAGCCGGAATCGACCTGACGATCCGCCAGCCGGGCGAATCGACCGCCGCGCCGAAGCTGCTCGCCTCCGGCCGCGCCGACTTCGCGATCCTCGACCTCCACGACCTCGGGATCGCCCGCGAGCGCGGCCTCGAGGTGGTCGGCGCGATGCCGATCGTGCAGCGACCGCTGGCGGCGCTGATCGCCCGCGCCGACGGCCCGGTGCGGCGCCCGCGCGACCTCGCGGGGCGCACGGCCGGCGTCACCGGCCTGCCCTCCGACGAAGCCCTGGTCGACTCCGAGGTGAGCGCCGACGGCGGCGAGCCGAGCCGCGTGCGCCGGGTGACGATCGGCTTCGACGCGGTCGCCTCGCTGGCCGCCGGCAAGGTCGACGCGGCGACCGGATTCTGGAACGCCGAGGGCGTGGCGCTGCGGCGCCAGGGCGTCCCGGTGCGGATCTTCAAACTCGACCACTACGGGGCACCGCCCTACCCCGAGCTCGTCCTGACCGCCTCGCAGGAGACGATCGAACGCGAAGCGGGCCTCGTCGACTCGATGCTCGCCGCGACGAGCGAAGGCTACGAATTCGTCACGGCGCATCCGCGGCGCGGCCTCGACGACCTGCTGGCCGAAGTCCCCAGCCTCGATCGCGGCGACCAGGCGGCGCAGCTGCGGGCGCTGCTGCCCGACCTGAGGCCGGCGCCGTTCGACCCGGCGGTGCTGCGCGAATGGGCGGCCTGGGACCTCGAGCACGGCCTGCTGAAGCGACCGCTGGATGTGAACGAAGCCTTCCGGCTAAGCGGCTAGGAGCTTCTGCGCCAGCTGCGGCAGCTCGCGGGCCATACGCGACCGCGGAACCGCCAGGTCGATGCCAGCCGCGTCGGCGGCCCGCTTGGTCTCGACGTTGACATGCGAGTAGTAGCCGAGGACCGGGATGCCGAGGCCCACGAGAGCTTCCGGGTTCTCGCTGTCGAGGTCGGCGACGAGGAGATCTGCCGCTTCGAGCGGAGCTTCCGCCAGAGCCGGCGCAAGCGTCACCTCGTGGCCCGCCGCCGAAAGCATCGCTTCGATCTTGCTGCCGAACAGCAGGTCGGGCGCGACGGCGACGACTCTGGCCACTAGATCGCGCGGCGCTGGCGGAACTCTTCGCGCACGCTCTCCGGGCGGCCCCACATCTGCACGACCTCGGAGCGCCCCTCGCGCACCTCGCGCACCTGCATCTCGCCGGTCGTGCCTTCGGCGTCGAGCTTCTCCAGAACGCCGGCGACGCTCTGCGCCGCGGCGGCGTGGCCGAAGCTGTGGGCGACGAGCAGCCGCCAGTCCCAATCGGCTTCCGAGTAGGGCTGGGCGTTGACCTGGCTCAGCGCCACCGCCGTGTCGACGTAGTGGCTCTCGTCGTCGATCCGCAGGTCGACCTCGAGGTCCGTCCAGTCGGGCGGGAGCGAGTCGAGCAGCTGCTTGAAGTCGGCGGCCAGGCCCATCGCCGCAAGCCTAGAGGAACAGGTCGGCGATCAGGAAGACGTTGAGCGCGATGATCAGCGCCGCGAGGATGCCGGCGAGCGCGGTCAGCCAGCCGGGGTTCGCCAGGGCGCCCATGATGTCGCGGCGCCGCGCCAGCATCAGCAGCGGCACCAGGGCGAAGGGGATGCCGAAGGAGAGGACGACCTGGCTGAGCACCAGCGCGTCGGTCGGGTTGAAGCCGACGGCGAGCACGACCAGCGCCGGCGCCAGGGTCAGCGAGCGGCGCAGGAAGAGCGGGATCGAGCGGCGGATGAAGCCCTGCATGACCACCTGGCCGGCCATCGTGCCGACCGAGGAGGAGGCGAAGCCGGAGGCGAGCAGGGCGACGCCGAAGATCGTCGCGGCGTTGCCGGAGACGAGCGTTTCGAGCCCTTCGAAGGCGCCTTCGATCGAGTCGATCCCGGTCAGGCCGCCGGCGTGGAAGAGCGCCGCGGCGACGATCATCATCGAGAGGTTGACCAGGCCGGCGAGCGAGAGGGCGATCACCACGTCGACCTTCTCGAAGCCGAGGATGCGCTTCTTCTCCGCGTCGTCGCGGCCGACGATCCGCCGCTGGGTCAGGGCGGAGTGCAGGTAGACGACATGCGGCATCACCGTCGCGCCGATGATCCCGGTGGCGAGCAGGATGCTCTCGGTGCCGGAGAAGCCGGGCAGGACGAGGTGCTTGGCGACTTCGCCGGCGTCGGGCTTGGCGTGGAAGAGCTCGATCACGAAGGAGGCGACGACGACGCCGACCAGCGCCGTGATCCCCGCCTCGAGCCGGCGGAAGCCCATCTGCTGCAGGGCGAGGATCGCGAAGGCGCCGGCGCCGGCGATCAGCCCGGCGGGGAAGAGCGGGATGCCGAACAGCAGGTTGAGCCCGAGCGCGGCGCCGACCACCTCGGCGATGTCGGTCGCCATCGCGACCACCTCGGCCTGCAGCCAGAGGCCGATCGAGGTGCGGCGCGAGAAGGTCTCGCGGCAGAGCTCGGCGAGGTTGCTGCCGGTGGCGATGCCGAGCTTCGCCGATTGCGTCTGCACCAGCATCGCGATCAGGTTGGCCGCCAGCACGACCCAGAGCAGCAGGTAGCCGTACTTGGCGCCGCCGGCGATGTTGGTGGCGAAGTTGCCGGGGTCGATGTAGGCGACGGCGGCGACGAAGGCCGGCCCGAGGAAGGGCCAGATGCGGCGCACCCCGTGCGAGCGGCCCTCGAGCGAGCGGCGGGCCGCCAGCGCCACGGCGGCCTCGCCGGGCAGGACATCCTCGACCGTCGGGGCCTTCTCGACCAGCGGCGGGTCCTCGGGCAGCTTCATCGCGGCTCGGGCGGGGGCCGCAGGTCCGGCCCGGGGATCGGCATCCCGTGCGGGTCGTGGCTCGGCTCGCCGAGCTTCGCCGCGATCAGCTCCTCGAGCTCCTCGGAGATGTGGTGCTCGAGCACCTCCGCCTCGGCGTGGACCATGTCGTCGGGCATCCCCAGCGCCTCCGAGAGGTAGGCCTCGATCAGGCGGTGGTGGCGGATCACCTCGAGCGCCACCTTCTCGCCCGCCGGGGTCAGCGTCGCCCCCCGGTAGGGCCGGTACTCGACCAGGCCGAGCCCGTCGAGCTTCTGCAGCATCGCGGTCGCGGTCGCCGGCGCGACGCCGAGCCGCTCCGCCACCTCGCCGTTCAGCACCGGCCCGGCGCGGTCGCGCGAGAGCGCGTAGATCGCCTTCGCGTAGTCCTCGATCGCCTCGGAAGGTTTAGACATGCCTAAAAGAGTTTGACATATCTAAAACAGGCGCCCACCACCCGGCCGCGGTAGAGGTTTGGGCCGTTATGCGGTTCAAACCTCGACCGCGCCCTGGGTGGGTTCCTACAATCGACACATGAGCGATGCGATCGCGGTCGAGCTCGACGCCCAGTACCGGCAGCTGCGCGAGGAGTGCGGCCTGCTCGACCGCTCCGAGCGCGGCAAGCTGATCCTCAGCGGCCCGGAGGCCGCCGACTACCTGCAGGGCCAGCTGACCAACGACGTCGAGGCACTGGCGCCCGGCGAGGGCCAGTACGCGGCGCTGCTCGACCGCAAGGGCCACATGCAGGCCGACATGCGGCTGCTGCGCACGGCCGGCGAGGACTTCTGGATCGACACCGAGGCGGTCGCGCTGGCGGCGGCGCTGCGCCACCTCGAGATGTACAAGATCGGCCGCGAGGTCACCGTCGCCGACGTCAGCGGCGAGCGGGCGATCCTCTCGCTGCTCGGGCCGCGCAGCGTCGAGGTCGCAGGCACGGCGGCGCTGCCCGAGTTCGCCTGCGAGCCGACCGCGATCGAGGGCGTCGAGTGCCTCGCCGTGGGGACCGACGCCGGGATCGACCTGATCGCCAAGGCGGCCGACGCGGCGAAGCTGCGCGAGGCGCTGCTCGCCGCGGGCGCGGCGGAGGTCGGCGCCGGGGCGGCCGAGGTGCTGCGGATCGAGGCCGGAACGCCGCGCTTCGGCGCCGAGATGAGCGCCGAGACGATGCCCGCCGAGGCCGGCATCGTCGAGCGCGCGGTCAGCTTCACCAAGGGCTGCTACATCGGCCAGGAGCCGGTCGCCCGGCTCCACTACAAGGGCCGGCCGAACCGCCACCTTCGCGGGCTCGAGCTGAGCGCGCCCGCAGCGCCGGGAGAGAGCCTGCGACTGGGCGAGAAGGAGGTCGGGCGGGTCGGCAGCGCCGCCCTCTCCCCCGCCCGCGGGCCGATCGCGCTGGCGGTCGTTCGCCGCGAGGCCGAGCCGGGCGGTGAGCTCGCCGTAGGTGAAGATGGCGTTACGGCTCGCGTCATCGACCTGCCGTTCGGCTAGATTCCGCAGCGATGGGTCGTTGGAGAGGCAGGCGACTGTTCGCGGCGCCGCGCGTGTCGGTGGCCGCCGTGTCCCTCGGGCTCGGCGCGAGCGCCCTGCTCGGCGCCGGCTGCGGGACCGAAACGCACGCCAACGACCCGCGGCCCCAGCCGCCCACCCGGGTCAGCGTCACGGTCAGCGACGGCGAGGTCAGGGTGCAGCCGCCGCGGATCGCGGTCGGGCCCGAACCGACCCAGCAGATCCCGCAGAACGCCCACACGAGCCAGCCGCCGGTACGCTCCGGCGGGCCGCTCGACGTCGTCTTCGTCGCCGCCAACCTGACCACCGTCGACTCGCACCTGCGGGTGCGGGGCAGCGGCAAAGACCTCACCTCGAAGCCGCTCTACGCCAACAACAACATCAACATGCAGGCGATCCTGCCGACCGGCGTCTACCGCGTCAGCGCCGCCGACATCCCGAGCGCCAAGCCGGCAAGGCTCGTCGTCGGCCCGTTCCGGACGTCGTCCCAGAACGACGTTCTCCTTCCCTGAGCAAGCGCCCTTGCAGATTTGACTCTGCCGCCGGTCCGATTGCAATGCTGGGTGGATGATCGCCCTCGCGCTCATCTGCATCCTCGGTCTCTGCGTCGCCATCGCCTTCGCCGCGCAGCGCCAGGCCGCTACTCGGGCCGCCGAAGGGAAGCTGCAAGTCGCTGAGGAAGAGCTCGGAAGCGCCGCGGAACGGGGCTCCGAACTGCAAGCCCTGAAGGTCGAGTTGCGCGGTAGAGACGAGCAGCTCGCAGCCGAGAAGAGGATCGTCGCCGACCGCGACCGCGACCTTTCCGAGGCCCGCAAGCAGCAAGCCAAAGACCGCGAGACGGTCGCCGACCAAGCCGGCGAGCTGAAGGTGATGAAGAAGGCGATCGACGACTTCAGGGAGAAGCAGGATCAGCTGACCAAGCAGACCCTTGAAGCGGCGGGGAGCAACCAACGGATCGAGACGACGCTGCTGGATTGGACTCGCCAAATCGCCAACCCGCAGGGCCGCGGCGCCTTCGGCGAGCTCGCTCTGCGGAACCAGCTGATCTCCCTCGGCCTCGAGGAAGGGCGGGATTTCGATCGACAAGCGCGGCCCGGGCCGGATGGCCTGCAGCGGGTCGATTTCATCGTCCGGCTCGGCGGACCAGTCGTTGCGGTCGACTCGAAACTGGCCAACGACCCGGGGCTCAGCGGCCTCTCGGAGGCGCTCGCCGCAGGCGATCCCGAGCACCTCAAGCCCTTCGGACGCAAACTGCGCGAGCACGCCAAGTCACTGGCGAGCAAGGACTACTGGCGCGACCTCGACCGCAGCCCGAGCCTGACGCTGATGTACGTGCCGGTCGAGGGGGCGATCCACGCGCTGGGCGCGCTCGATGACTTCGATGGCGCCAAGTTCTTCAACACGCACCGGGTCTGCGTCGTCACTCCCTCCCAGCTGGCCCTCTCGCTGATGCTGATCGCGGAGTTGTGCCATGCCGAGCGCAAAGAGGAGCACGTCGAGGAGCTGCTCAGCCGCGGTCACCTGATGGCAGATGCGATGGGCAAGTTCCTGGACAACTACGCCAAGCTGGGCAAGAAGCTGGCGGAATCGGTCACCGCCTTCGACAAAGGGGCGGCAATGACCACTTCCCACGGCCTGATCTGGCAGCAGATCGTCAAGCCACTGGCCGAGTTCACGCCGAGCAAGTCGATCGAGCCCGGGATCAAGGAGATCGAGGCTCCACGGGAGGACGTGATCGACATCGCCGAGCGCTATCGCGAAGCGGGCGAGCAAATGCGGAACAACTCGAACGCAGCCTGAGAAGGCTCGCGAAACTCAGGCCTGCCTGCGACGCATCCGACTTTCATCCCCCTCTGGTGGGGTGAAAGTCGGATGCGTCTCTCTCAACTAGGATTCGCGCGCCCGCAAACGAGACCCTACGGAGGAAGGTTTTGGCAGTCGACACGAGCGCAGTCGCGAAGTTGGATGTGGAGCCCGGGACGCTGCCGGAGACGATGGCGGCGTGGGTGATCCGCGAGGAGCGCCAGGGCGAACCGACCGACGCCTTCCAGCTTGAGCAGATCGAGGTGCCCGAGCCCGGCGCCTTCGAGGTGATCGTGCGGGTGATGGCCGCCGGGGTCAACTTCAACAACGTCTGGGCGGCGCTGGGCGAGCCGGTCTCGGTCTTCCCCTACGGCGACCACCCCGAGTTCGGCCACCACATCGGCGGCTCCGACGCCTCGGGGATCGTCTGGAAGGTCGGCGAGGGCGTCACCCGCTGGAAGCCGGGCGACGAGGTCGTGGTCCACTGCAACCAGGCCTCCTACGAGGACGTCGAGGTACACGGGCTCGACCCGCTGGCCGCGCCGAGCCAGCAGATCTGGGGCTACGAGACGACCTGGGGCTCCTTCGCCCAGTTCACCAAGGTGCAGGCGCAGCAGCTCCTCCCCCGCCCGCAGAACCTCTCCTGGGTCGACTCCTCCGCCTACGGGCTGACCTACTTCACCGCCTACCGGATGCTGATCGACCAGTGCAAGCTGCAGCCCGGCCACAACGTGCTGATCTGGGGCGCGGCCGGCGGCCTCGGCGTCTTCGCCACCCAGCTCTGCAAGGCGGCCGGCGCCAACGCGATCGGCGTCGTCTCCTCCGACGAGAAGGGCGAGCTGGTCAAGCAGCTCGGCGCGGTCGACTACATCAACCGGCGCGAGTTCGGCGAGATGATGCGCACGCCGGAGAACCTCGCCGACAAGGCGGCCGACAAGGAGCGCTTCCAGGCCTCGCGCGGCTTCGCCAAGCGGGTCAAAGAGATCCTCGGCGACGCCCCCGACATCGTCTTCGAGCATGTCGGCCAGGCGACCTTCCCGACCTCGGTCTTCGTCGTCAAGCCGTTCGGCAAAGTCGTCATCTGCGGCGCCACCTCGGGCTTCCAGCTCGACTTCGATGTGCGCTACCTGTGGATGCGCCAGAAGCAGATCATCGGCTCGCACTTCGCCAACGCGTACGAGTGCATGCGCGCCAACCAGCTGATGGCCGAGAACAAGGTGCGGCCGGTGCTCTGGAAGACGATGGGCTTCGAGGGCGTCCCCGAGGCGCACCAGCTGCTGCACGAAAACAAGCATCTGGGCAAGATCTCGATCCTGGTCGGAGCGGAGTCCGAGGACGAGGGAAACAACGAGGGCGGCCCCGGCGCGATCCGGGCCGAGGTAGGAGCGTAGAGATGGTTGAGGTCTGCACCCTGGACTGGCGGATCGCCCCCTTCAAGGCCGACCGCTGGCTCGACCTCTGGGAACCGGCGGCGGCGCGGATGCCCGCCTTCGGCGCCAAGAGCTGGTCGCTCACCCGTTCGATCGACGACCCGCTGCACTTCGTCCAGAGCTCGCTCTGGGAGAGCCGCAGCGACTTCGAACGCTACTGGTTCTCGCCCGAGATCGAGACCGCCCGCGCGGCGGTCATCGACTTCTACGACCTGCCGCTGCTGCCCGCCTGGCACACCCTCGTCGCTGCTGAGTAGCCGCCCCCGGACGCGGCGGCGTCATGTGTCAGCCGCGCTCGAGCGGGGCCATCGTCAGGCCGGCGGCGCTGAGCTGCTCCCAGTAGTGCTCGGCGGGCTCGCGCTGGCCCGACCAGACGATCGCCTGGCCGGTCCGGTGGATCGCCTGGGCGATCTCGTGGCCGCGCGCGACGGTCACCCCGGGGATCACCCGCGCCAGCGTCTCGGCGACATGTTCGAAGGTGTTGTGGTTGTCGTTGCGCACGATCACCCGCCACTCGCCCCCCAGCCCAGAGCCCGGCCCCGCCTGCCGCGGCTTCTCGATCGTCGTCGACATCGCCGCCATTATGAGAGAAATCCCCGCCGATGGGCCTAAAAGCCACCAAATAGGTGGGTTTTAGGCCCGTCGGCCCCTAGTAGGGGCTTGGGACTCGGACTACTACGTCGTCGAAGCTGCCTAGCGTGCCCTTGGCGTTGCCGGCGGCGCCTAGTGCGAAGCCCGCGGTGCGGCCCTGCAGCTCGCCCGAGGCGGGGTCGGTGAAGTCGGCGACGAGCTGTTTGCCGACCCAGGCGACGACATGGCACTTGCCCTTTTCGGGCCCGTTGGTGGCGTTGAAGGCGCGCAGCCGAAGTTCGTTCGGCCGGTTGATCCCCTGCGTGCGGATCGAGCGCGCGACACGCACGTACTTGACCTGGCCTTCGCCGGTGTAGCGGCGCAGCTGGGCCTTGTGCTGGAGCGGGAAGACGGTGAGCTGGTAGCGAGCGCCGGCGCCCCCGGCGCGAACGTTCAGCGCCAGGAAGGCCTTGTGCTGGACCGGTTTCGGCGTGCCCTGGAGCACGCGGCCGACCGCCGCGACTTCGAGGTCGCGGCCGATCACCGGCGTGCGGTAGGCGCATTCCTTGGTCTGTTTGCCGACGAAGATGCGGAAGGCGTGGCCGGAGCCGCCGCGCTGGCAGCGCTCGCCGGCGAAGTTGACGATCTGCGCCTGCAGGCCGGTCGACTCCATGTTGTTGCGGTAGAGGCCGATCGCGCCCGCGGCGGCGCTCCCCGCGAGGGCCAGGACGCCCAGCAGGCAGGCGCACACGATTGCGATTCGTCCCTTCATCACCTCGGCAGCCTAAACACGAAATCGGGCGAAAGATGCGCCGCGTGACCGATGAACGCCGTCTTTCCCGCCCAGCCAAATAAGATTCAGGGCGATGGCCGAGCACCGACTGCCCGAGCGCGACCGCCCCTGGGTGATGCGCACCTACGCGGGGCACTCCGACGCGCGCCGCTCCAACGAGCTCTACCGCAAGAACCTGAAAAAGGGCCAGACCGGCCTCTCGGTCGCCTTCGACCTGCCGACGCAGACGGGCTATGACCCCGACCACGTGCTCGCCCGCGGCGAGGTCGGCAAGGTCGGCGTCTCGATCGCCCACAAGGGCGACATGCACCAGCTCTTCGACGGAATCCCGCTGGATGAGATGAACACCTCGATGACGATCAACGCGACCGCCGCCTGGCTGCTCGGCCTCTACGTCACCGTCGCCGAGGAGAACGGCGTCGAGCGCGCCCAGCTACAGGGCACGACGCAGAACGACATCATCAAGGAGTACCTCTCGCGCGGCACCTACGCCTTCCCGCCCGAGCCCTCGATGCGGCTGATCGCCGACATGGTCGCCTTCACCGTCAACGAGGCGCCGATGTGGAACCCGACCAACATCTGTAGCTACCACCTGCAGGAGGCCGGGGCGACGCCGGTGCAGGAGATCGCCTACGCGCTCTCGACCGGGATCGCCGTGCTCGACGAAGTGAAGGCGCGCGGCCAGGTCGCCGACGCGGACTTCCCCCGGGTCTTCGGCCGCATCTCCTTCTTCGTCAACGCCGGCATCCGCCTGGTCGAGGAGATCGCCAAGCTGCGCGCGATGGGCCGGCTGTGGAACGAGATCGGCCGCGAGCGCTACGGCGTGACCGACGAGAAGATGCTGCGCTTCCGCTACGGCGTCCAGGTCAACTCGCTCGGCCTGACCGAGGCGCAGCCGGAGAACAACATCCAGCGGATCGTGCTCGAGGCGCTGGCGGTGACGCTCTCGCGCGACGCGCGAGCCCGGGCGATCCAGCTGCCGGCCTGGAACGAGGCGATGGGCCTGCCGCGCCCCTGGGACCAGCAGTGGAGCCTGCGCATCCAGCAGGTGCTGGCGAACGAGACCGACCTGCTCGAGTACCCCGACATCTTCGCCGGCTCGGTCGTCATGGACGGCCTGGTCGAGGAGTTGGCCGAGGGCGCCCGGGCCGAGATGGCGGTGGTCGAGGAGCACGGCGGCGCGGTCGCCGCCGTCCCCTACATGAAGGCGCGCCTGGTCGAGTCGCACCGCGAGCGGGTCGCGCGGATCGAGAGCGGCGAGCAGAAGGTGGTCGGGCAGAACAGCTTCACCGAGAGCGAGGACTCGCCGCTGACCGCGGGCGCCGACGGCGGCATCCTCACCCCCGACCCCGAGGTCGAGCGCGAGCGGGTCGAGGCGCTCGAGCAGTGGAAGGCCGAGCGCGACGAGGCCGCGGTGAAGGCGGCGCTGGAGGAGCTCGGCCGGGTCGCCGGCGACGACTCGCAGAACATCATGCCGG
>DATFMX010000141.1:0-5048 GCA_035266685.1 Solirubrobacterales bacterium | reverse complement strand
CGAGCTGGCGGCGGATCGAGTCATCCGACTCCTCGGCGAATGGCGTCACCGGCATGATCCCGGCGTTGTTGACGACCACATCGAGCGGCCCGAGCTGGCGCTCGGCCTCGTCGAGGAAGCCGGCGAAGGAGGCGCGGTCGGTGACGTCGAGCGCGAGCGCCAGCGTGCCGCCGCCCAGCTCCGCCGCCGTCCGCTCGGCCAGCTCCAGGTCGAGATCGCCGATCGCGACGCGGCAGCCCTTGCGGACCAGCGCTGCCGCGGTCGCCTTGCCGATCCCCCGGGCGCCCCCGGTGATCGCCACGACCTTGCCGCTCAGCGAGCGTCTCTGCTTCGCCATCGTGCCCTCCTCCTCCGCAACGGCCGTTAGGCCGCCGGCTTGTAGACGGTGACCACGGCGGCGCCGCCGAGGCCGATGTTGTGCTGGAGGGCGGTCTTCGCGCCCTCGACCTGTCGCTTGTCGGCTTCCCCGCGCAGCTGCCAGGTCAGCTCCGAGCACTGCGCCAGGCCGGTCGCGCCCAGCGGGTGCCCCTTCGAGATCAGTCCGCCCGAGGGATTGACGACGACCTTGCCGCCGAACGTGGTCGCTTCTTCCTCGACCAGCTTGTGGGCCTCCCCCTCGGCCGCGAAGCCGAGCGCTTCGTAAGTGATCAGCTCGTTGGCGCTGAAGCAGTCGTGCAGCTCGCAGACGTCGACTTCCTCGGCGCTGATCCCGGCCTCGGCATAGGCCTGCTCGGCCGCGGTCTTCGACATGTCGGAGCCGACGATCTTCATGCAGTCGGTGTCCTCGGCGAAGGTCGAGCTGAGGTCGGTGATCATCGACTGGCCGGCGATCTCGATCGCCTGGTCGCCGAGGCCGTGCTCTTCGACGTAGCGCTCGGAGGCGACGATCGCGCAGGCCGAGCCGTCGGAGGTCGGCGAGCACTGCAGCTTGGTCAGCGGGTCGTGGATCATCTTCGCCGCCTTGATCTCCGAGAGGCTATATACGTCCTGGAACTGGGCGTAGGGGTTGTTGACCGAGTGCTTGTGGTTCTTCCAGCCGATCCAGGCGTAGTGGTCGGGGTTGGAGCCGTACTTCTCCATGTGGTCGCGACCGGCGTTGCCGAACATCTGCGGCGCCGGCGGCGACTGCTCGGGATCGCGGATCTCGAACATCCGCATCGCGTGCTTGTCGAGCGCGTTGGTGCGGTCGGTGTACTTGACGCCGAGCGAGCCCGGCTCCATCTTCTCGAAGCCGACCGCCATCGCGCACTCGACCAGGCCGCCCTTGACCGCCTGGCGGGCGAGGAACAGCGCCGAGGAGCCGGTCGAGCAGTTGTTGTTGACGTTGACCACCGGGATTCCGGTGAGGCCGAGCTGGTAGAGCGCCCGCTGGCCGTAGGTCGAGTCGCCGTAGCAGTAGCCGGCGTAGGCCTGCTCGACGTCCTCGTACGGGATGCCGGCGTCGGCGAGCGCCTTCTCCCCCGCCTCCTTGGCCCAGTCGGGGTAGTCGCCCTCCTTGGTGCCGGGCTTCTCGAATTTGGTCATGCCGACCCCGATCACGTACGTGCGGTTGCTCAAAGTCTGCTCCTGTGGTCGCGCCGCCTCCGCGCGGCGATTTGGCTGGCTGGCCAAGAAATCTACCGGGCCGGCTCCGGCCGCGCCAGGGCGGCGTCCTCGGCGGCCTCCTCCCCGCGCCCCGGGTTCGACCAGATGAGGAAGGCAACAGCGGCGATCGCGATGCCGATCGCGGTCGCGTAGGCGCGCTGCCCGGCGGCGCGCAGGGCGCCCTCGCCGAGCGTGTCGGCGAGCAGCACCGCGAAGACGGTGATCGCGGTGGTGAAGAGCGCGTACTGGACGGTCAGCAGGCCGTAGGCGAAGCCGATCGCGACGGCCAGCACGAGCGCGACGACGACTTCGTCGCCGACCAGCGCCTCGCCGAGCGCCGTGGCGATGATCAGTCCGAGCGCGGTGCCGACGGCGCGCAGGACGAGCCGGTGCATCGTCTCGTCCTCCTCCGGGCGCAGCACGAAGAGGATCGTCAGCGGGACCCAGAAGCCGTGCCCCTTCATGCCGAGCAGCCTGTAGGTGGCGACGCCGGCCGCCATCGCCGCGCCGAAGCGCATGGCGTGGCGAAACGCGTGCGAGCGCAGCGTCAGGTTCGCGCGCAGGTCCGCCACTCCCCCACGCCAGTCCCAGACCGGCTCCGGGCGCGGTCGTTCCCAGGCCCAGATGGCGAGCGAGAAGCCGACCTGGACGATGCCGCCGGCGGTCGCGAAGAGGAACGCCGGGACGGCGTCGGCCGGGGTCAGGAAGAGGCCCTGGGAGATCAGCAGCGAGAGCGCCACCATCAGGCCGGCGATCGAGAAGCGCAGCGAGACGGCGAAGCTGTATCCGGCGCCGGCCGCGACGACGGCCATCGTCGCCACCGCGACCGCGGTCGACCCGGCGGTGAGGGCGCCGAGCGCGGCGGCGGCTCCGATCGGGGCCGCGAGCGCCGCCTGCCAGGCGGCCCTGGTCCTCGCCACAGCGTCCATGCCGGCGAAGCCCGTGAGCATCGCCCCGGTGCCGATCGCCCCCTTGGTCGGCGAGTCGAGGCCGAGCTCGAGCAGCAGCGTCGCGGCGACCGGGATCGCCAGCAGGAAGCCGCGCCGCAGCGAGGGGCCGGGCGCCGCGGGGCCGATCGCGAACAGCGGCCCGGCGCGCAGCGCACGCGCCGCTCCGGAGGCGTTGAAGAGCGTCGATTTCGAGCGCGCGGCCAGCTTGCGGCGAGTCTAAGCGCGGGGCTGGATGCCCGCCCCAAGTATCCTCGGGCGTCGTGATCATTGCCGACCTGAGCAGCGATCCGACCGCCGGGATCGGCGTCTTCGCCGCCCTCGCCGCGGGGGTCGTCTCCTTCCTCTCCCCCTGCGTGCTGCCGCTCGTCCCCGGCTATCTCTCGGCGGTCAGCGGCGTCTCGGCGTCCGAGCTCGACAGCGCCGGCTGGCGCCGGGTGCTCGGCCCCAGCCTGCTCTTCGTCGCCAGCTTCTCGGCGATCTTCATCCTCCTCGGCCTCACCGCGACGGGGCTCGGCGCGACGCTACAGGACCACAAGCAGCTGCTGACCAAGATCTCGGCGGCGCTGATCGTCGCGATGGGCGTGCTCTTCGTCGCCTCGCTCTTCGTCACCCGGCTGAACCGCGAGTGGCATGTCGACGCCCTGCTCGAGCGCGCCGGAAAGGGCGGCCCGATCGTCGCCGGCGCCGCCTTCGCGATCGCCTGGACCCCCTGCATCGGCCCCACCCTCGGCGCGATCCTCTCCGCCGCCTCGCTCTCCGGCTCCGCCGGCCGCGGCGCCTTCCTACTCGCCGTCTACTCAGCCGGCCTCGCGATCCCCTTCCTGCTCACCGCCGTCGCCTTCTCCCGCATGACGACGGCCTTTACCGCCGTCAAGCGCCACTACCAGGCGATAGTCGCCACCGGCGGCCTGATCCTCATAGCGATGGGCATCCTGATCTGGACCGGCGAACTGACCCAGCTGAACAGCGAAGCCCAGAGCTGGCTGAGCGGCCTGGGCCTCGACTTCTGGAACAGCGTCTAAGCCATCCGACCTGCATCGAGCCCCAAATAGGGGTCGGATGCAGGTTGCGTCAGCTGCTTCCGGGGCTAACCGTCTCGAGCTCGCGCCCGATCGCCTCGGTCTCTTCGAGGCCGGCATCGTCGAGCTCGCGCGAGCAGACGATGCGGAAGCGCCCGGTGCCGACCGCCGAGTCGGGGACGACCGGCAGCCCGCGGATCTCCTCCCAGCCGAGCCGTTCGACCTCGAACGGGTTCATCCGCACCTCCGCCGCGGGAAACGGGCAGTTGCGGTTGTGCTGGTCGATCGCCTTGGAGATCGCCTCCAGGTTCTTCGCCTCGGGGGAAGCCATGCGTTGGATCTTAGGTCCTGGCTGTCAGTGGCCTGGTCAAGCCAATTCCAGGCCGAGCACCGTGGCCAGCGTGCTCTCGATCTCAGTGAGCGTTTCCGCCCCGGCTTTCCCTATTCGGCGCAGAAAGCGACCGCGGGCCACCGCGCGGACAGCGCGCGGAATGGCGGCGCTCTCTGCGTCGATGCCTGTGCTCGGCGGCACGGGCGGGCGCAGTGCCGAGGCCGCTCGTGAGCTGGAAAGCGGCACGACCACGAGCAGATCTTCGTCACTGCCGGTCAACAGGCCATCCACCGAAACCACGACGGCTGGGCGGTTCTTACCTGGCTCGCCCTTGCGCCCGGCGCCCAGGGAGACCAGCCAGATCTCGCCGCGACGAGGATCAGCCGATGCCATCGCCGAGCACCGCCTCCCACTCTCGTTCCTCTGCAGCGACGTCAGGGCGCCCGGCATCGACACGACTGGCCTCGCGCTCAGAGCGCAAGGCGTCGGCTCGCTCGATGCGACGCGCCAGTTCCGTCAGCAGGGATGAGAGGGAGACGCCACGACGGCGAGCACGCGCGGCAAGCAGGTCTCGAGTCTCGCGCGAGACACGTATGGTGGCGGTGGCGGTCATGTCGCCAAATTATAGCGCCATGAGACAGCTACATCTTTCTACAGTGCCCCACTTGCCATGCCGAAAGAGGAGATCTCGAGCCCGGCGGCGGCTTTGTGGAACTTGATCCCCTCGAAGAAGCCGTCGATCGCCTCCATCTCGTCGATCCTCGTATGCGTGACGTCGGCCATGTCGCGATGCTACCCGCAAGGCGGTTCCGCGGAACCGCCTTGGTCCGCGGTGCCGTCCCGAGCTCCTCCTAGCATCGATGCGATGGCCGACGGACGCAGAATCGCTCATTTGGATATGGACGCCTTCTATGCGTCGGTCGAGCTGCGGCGGCGGCCGGAGTTGAGGGGGAAGCCGGTTGTGGTCTGTGGGTCGGGGCCGCGGGCGGTGGTTACTACGGCGAGCTATGAGGCGCGGCGGTTGGCGGGGATCCATTCGGCCATGCCGGCGGCTGTGGCACGGCGGCGGTTGCCCGATGCGGTCTATTTGAAGCCCGACTTTCCGGCCTACCGGGAGGCCTCGGCGCGGGTGATGGACGTCCTGCGGGCTAACGCCGAGACGGT
>DATFMX010000140.1:0-19729 GCA_035266685.1 Solirubrobacterales bacterium | reverse complement strand
CACGCAGGCCGCCGCCGAGGAGCTCTCCGACTGGGCCGAGGAGCTCACGGAGAGCGAGCTGCGGGCGCTGCGCGACCCGCGCAACTGGGTGCGGCCGGTGGTCGCCGCCGGGGTCGGCGGGGTCGCGACGGGCGCCCTCGTGCTGCTCGAGCTGCGCCGCCGCGGTCGCCAGCAGACGAAGGGCCGCCTGCGCTCGGCCGCCGACCGCGTCCGCCCCTGAGCCGACCTCTAGATCGAGCCGAAGACGGCGACCGCCGCGTAGACGGCGGTCAGCAGGATCGCGTAGCGGCGCGAGGCGAAGCCGGCGAGCAGCAGGCCGAGCGCCCCGGTCAGCGCGTGGAAGGTGTTGGCCCAGCCGTTGACCGAGAGCAGGCCGAGCGCTTCGCGCAGGTCCTCGGGGCGGGCGAAGGAGGAGTCGAAGAAGAAGCCGGCGATGCCGTAGGCGAAGAGCGCCATGCCGACCGCGGTGGCGAACAGCCGGGCAGGGCTCGGGGGCTCCATCGGCGGCGATTGTAGGCTGCCTCTCCGCCGTGGAGACCTGCTACCGACATCCCAACCGCGAGACCGGCGTCTCCTGCTCCAATTGCGGGCGCCCGATCTGCCCCGAGTGCATGACTCCGAGCCCGGTCGGCATGCGCTGCCCCGAGTGCGCCAAACAGCGCACGCGGGTGGTGCGCGGCGTGGGGGAGCCGTCGTTGCTCGGAACCGCACCCGCGACCGCGATCCTGATCGGCCTCAACGTGCTCGCCTACCTGGTCGAGATCTTCGGCGGCGGCGGCGGGCTGAGCCCGACCGGCAGCTCGGTCGTCTACGACTTCGGCCTCGCCGGCCCGTTCGTCGCCGAAGGCGAGTGGTACCGCCTGCTGACCGGCGGCTTCCTCCACGCCAGCCTGATCCACATCGGCTTCAACATGTTCGCCCTCTTCTTCCTCGGCCGCATCCTCGAGCCCGGGATCGGCACGGCGCGCTTCGTCGCGATCTACTTCGTCTCGCTGTTCGCCGGGTCGTTCGGGGCGACGCTGCTCAGCCCGGACGCGCTGACGATCGGCGCCTCGGGGGCGATCTTCGGCATCTTCGGCGCCACCTTCGTGATCGCCCGCAACCGCGGCGTGGACGCGCTCGCCTCCTCGATCGGGATCATCCTCGTGCTCAACCTCGTGATCACCTTCGGCCGGCCCGAAATCAGCATCGGCGGCCACCTCGGCGGCCTCGTCGCGGGCGTGCTCTGCGCCCTGATCGTGATCGCCGGCGAGCGCGGCATGCTCGGCCCCCGCCACTTCCCGATGGAGCTCCTGGCGATGGCGGCAATCGGCTTCTTCGCGATCGCCTCAGCCATAGCTGTGGCCTGAACAACCGGCCGCGGTCGAGGTTTAGTCCGGATAGCGGTTCAAACCTCGACCGCGCTCAGCGTGGGTTGCGGACCTCGGCGAATCCGATGTTGCCTGGGGGGTCGACCAGGTCGGGGTGGAGGATGTGGCCGAGCAGCTCGACCCCGTCGACCAGGCGGGGACCCGGGCGGGAGAAGGTCGAGGCGGCGTCTACCGCGTAGACGCGGCCGGCGCCGAGCGCGGCTATGCGGTCCCATTGCGCGACCGCCTGGCTGTGCGATTCGCTGACGTACCAGCCGCAGGGCATAGCGACCACCACATCGGGGCCGAGCCCGGCCAGGGCGCCCCAGCCGACTTCCGGCGACTTCAGCCCCGGCGGGCCGGCGACGTCCTCGCCGCCGGCGATCGAGATCATCTCCGGGATCCAGTGTCCGCCGACGAACGGCGGGTCGAGCCACTCCAGCGCGACGACGCGCGGCTCGCTGGCGCCGGAGACCGCCGCGCGCACGGTCGCCAGGCGCCCCTCGAGCTCGCCCCGCACCAGGTGCGCCTCGGCCTCGACGCCGGTCGCCTCGCCGAGCCGGATCACATCCTCCAGCACCTCGCCCAGCGTGCTCGGATCCTGCTGCAGGACGCGCGGCTGGCTCGGCAGCCGCGAGGCCACCGCGACGACGTCCTCGTAGGACACCGCGCAGACGTCGCAGACCGCCTGGGTGACGATCAGGTCCGGCTCGAGCTCGGCGAGCAGCTCCTCGTTCAGCTCGTAGAGCGCCCGCCCTTCGCCCACAGTCGCCTTGACCGCGGCGTCGATCTCGGCCGCGTCGAGGCCCTCCTCCAGCACCGTGCGGGTGAGCTGGGGGAGGGACCGGGCCCGCGCCGGGTGGTCGCACTCGTGCGTAACCGCGACGACGCGGTCGCCGAGTCCGAGCGCGAACAACATCTCGGTTGCCGATGGCACGAGGCTTGCGATGCGCATACGAGGGCTCAATATGGCAGTCTCGCGCTAATGAGCGTTCTCCTGCTCGTCCTCCTGCTGGTGCTCGTCGCGATCAACGGCTTCTTTGTCGCCGGCGAGTTCGCGCTCGTGCGCAGCCGCCGCGGCCGGATCGAGCAGCTCGCCGAGGAAGGCGAGAGCGGCGCCGAGGAGGCGATCGAGCAGCTCGACCAGATCGATGAATCGCTCTCCGCCTGCCAGATCGGCATCACGATGGCCTCGATCGGGATCGGCTTTCTCGGCGAGCCCTCGCTGGCGAAGCTGCTCGAGCCGGTCTTCGGCGGGCTCTCGCACGGGGCGGCGGTCGCGCTCTCGGTGACGATCGCCTTCGCCCTGGTCACCGCGGTCCACATCAGCATCGGCGAGCAGGTGCCGAAGATGCTGGCGATCCACAACGCCGAGCGCACGGCACGCCGCGTCTCCCGGCCGCTGCACTGGTTCCGCGTCGCCACGGCGCCGGTGACGATCGGCCTCAGCGCCCTCTCCAACTCGATCGTGCGCCTGTTCGGCGTCGACCCGACCGACATCGAAGAGAAGCACACCGCCGAGGACCTGAAGCAGATCATCGACAGTTCGCGCATCGGCGGCACGCTCGACCCCGGCGAGGCGGGCCACCTGGCCGGCGTCTTCCACCTGCACGAGCAGCAGGCGCGCGAGGTGATGACGCCGATCCCGGCGGTCGTCACGGTCGACTCCTCGGAGACCGTGGAGACGGCGCTGCGCCGCTGCGTCACCTCCGGGCACACGCGGCTGGTCGTGATCGAGGAAGACAATCCCGACCGGGTCAAGGGCATCGTCCACAACAACAGTCTCGCCCGCCTATACATGAGCGACGGGCCGCAGGCGCGGATCGAGACGGTCGTGCGCGAGGCGGTGATCGTCCCCGAGACCCGCCCGCTCGACGACCTGCTGCACGACCTGCAGGTGCAGCGCACCTCGCTCTCGGTGGTCGTCGACGAGTACGGCCGCACGGTCGGCATCGTCACCGTCGAGGACATCCTCGAGGAGGTGGTGGGGGAGATCGAGGACGAGACCGACCCGCGCGCCGCGGCGATGCGCCAGCTGGCCGGCGGCGAGTGGTTCGTGCGCGGCCATGTCTCGCTCGGCGACCTCGCCGACCGCGGGATCGAGCTGCCGGTCGACAACGACACCTACAACTCGATCGGCGGCTACGTCTTCGGCGAGCTCGGCCGGCTGCCGAAGCGCGGCGACACGATCGTCGCCGACGGCTACACGATCCGGGTCGAGTCGGTGCGCGAGAACCGCGTCGAGGCGGTGCGGATCAGCGGCCGAGCGGACGAGGACGGCGATTCCGTCCGGTCCGCGGCCTAGGTTTCCTGAGCAACCCGCGTTACGCCTAACCCTGGAGGTACCGCATGTGGGTTGTGCGCTTGAGCGATAAGCAACTCGAGGTCCTGAGGGCCCTGCTGCGCTCCGAGGAGCATCTGGGCCCGGCCCTCAAAGGAACGGTCGAGGCACTCGATCTGGCCCGCTGGGACGACCTGCCCGAAGCCGAGCTCCCCTGGGAGGAGGTAGAGGCCACGGCCCGGACGCAGGGCTGCTCCCCCGCCGACGTCATCTGGGACCGCGCCGGCCGACGATAGACGGGCATCGCAGATGCTCCCATGTCGGGCGAAACTTTGCCTGCCACGGGCGGTTTCACCGCTCGTGGCAGGACAGCGGAAAGCGCGCCGGAACGCCGGGCGGAGGATCCTTGTTCTCGCCGCCGCGGCCTTCTCGCTGATGCTCGGCGCAACGCCGGCGGCGGCTGCCAGGCCGGGGTCGCTCGATCGGGGTTTCAGCAAGGACGGCCTCGCGACCGAACGCCTCATCCAGGGGAAGAGCGGATCGGTTCCGGGACTCGTAGTCCAGCCCGACGGACGAGCCGTTCTCGCCGCCGGCGACAGGATCGTTCGTTACCGGCGCAACGGCAGGCGAGATCGATCCTTCAGCGTGCGGCACGCCCCCGTGCTCGACCTCGCCGAGGGGCCCGACGGGGACCTGATTCGTCTCGCCAAAGGCGAAATCGAACGCCTGCTGCCCGACGGGGAACCGGATCCGAGCTTCGGCGACGCCGGCGACGGTCGCGTGTCGGTGCCCGGGCTTCAGCTCTTGGCAGTTGCCGTCGACTCCGCCGAACGGATCGTCCTGGTCGGCCGTGACCCCGAAGCTCACCGGCTTGTAGTCGCACGACTCCTCCCCGATGGCAAGCCGGACCCCGGGTTCGGCACGCTCGGCACCGTGAGAACGGCGGCATCTGCCGCCACGCCGGCGAATCTCGATGTCGCCAGGGCGGTCGCGGTGGCACCCGATGGGAGCATTCTGGTCGGCGGTAGCGCTGGCCAGGCGGAAGAATGCCCCGTTGGAGCCCTCCATTGTTGGGGCCCCTATCTGGATGCGGTCGTGCTTCGCTACCTGCCCGACGGTCGGCTGGACCAAGGTTTCGGAAAAGGCGGGATTTTCTGGGGAGACGATTCCTGGGGCTCTGCGCGAAGTGTCGTGGCCCGCCCTCGAGGTGGCGTGCTCTTCATTCCCGGCGGGCCGACCGGTGCAGTCGAACCAGGCGGCGGGCCGCATGTCACCGCCGTCGCTCTGACCGTCTCCGGCGAAGCGGAACTCTCGTTTGGGGATGTCGGCTCTGCCTACTCGTTTGAACGCCTGTGGAGGGCTCTGGCGAGTCCGAACGCGAGTCAACTGGTTGTCGACGCTGCCGGACGGACGCTGATCTGCGGTGAAATGGAAGGAAGCCACCGCGGACTCTTCCTCCTCGCGATGCTTTGGAGAAACGGCGAGCCGGCTCGGACGTTCGGCCGCAATGGCCTCGTCGTCACCCGCATCAGTCGAGAGGCTGGGGGTCGCAGCGGGGCGGAGGCGCTTGCCCTCGCTCCGCGACATAAGGTCTATGTGGCAGGGCAGGCTGGCGGGAAGCTGTTTCTTGCCCGATACCGCTTCTGATTCGGGCTGGACTGCTACTCGGAGTAGTCGTAGAAGCCGGCGCCGCTCTTGCGGCCTAGCTTCTCTTCGCCGACCATCTCGACCATCAGGCCCGGGGGTTTGTGGGCCATGTCGGAGGAGTCGGCGAAGAGGGCGTCGCCGATCGCCTCGGCGACGTCGAGGCCGACGAAGTCGAGTAGGGCCAGCGGCCCCATCGGGTGGCCGGCGCCGAGCTTCATGCAGGCGTCGACCTCGCCCGCCTCCATGCCGGTGCGCTCGACCATCCGCACCGCGTCGAAGAGGTAGGGGAAGAGCAGGCGGTTGACGACGAAACCGGCCTGGTCGGGGACCTCGACCGCGGTCTTGCCGAGCGCCGCGCACCAGGCGAGCGCCTTCTCGCGGGTCTGCTCGCCGCTGTCGGGGAAGCAGACCTCGACCAGCTTCATCCGCGGCACCGGGTTGAAGACATGCAGGCCGAAGAGCCGGCCCGCAATGCCCGCCGCCTCGGCGATCGAGGCGATGCTGAGCGAGGAGGTCGTGGTCGCGAGGTCGGCGTTCGGGCACGCTTCGGCGACCGCGCTCAGAACCTCGGCCTTCGGCTCGACTTCCTCGATCACCGCCTCGACGACGACGTCGCAGTCGGCGAGGTCCTTGGGGTCGGTCGTGACCCGCAGCCGCGAGGGCTCGGCACCCTCGATCTTGGCGCAGGCGGCAACCACTTTCTCCTCCGCGCGCCAGGCCGAAGCCTCGCTGCGCGCCAGCAGGATCGTGTCGGCCGTGGTCGTGGCAACGGCGGCCAAGCCGGTGGCAATGGCGCCGCTGCCCGCGACCCCGGGGCTCTCGTATCCGGTCCCTGCGCTCATCGAGACGGGTTCCTATCACGTTGGCGCGCGCTAAAGTTGATTGACCGGTCAATCACCGAACGGAGGGCAGCGATGTCAGGCAACGGAAACGGCAGGTTCAGTGGCCGCGAGGTCGTCATCGTCGAGGCGGCCCGCACGCCGATCGGGCGCGGCCACGAGGAGAAGGGCTACTACAAGGACGTCCATCCCTCGAACCTGCTCGCCAAGGCCTACTCCGAGGTGATCGAGCGCGCCGGCATCGACCCGGCCGAGGTCGAGGACGTCGTCGCCGGCTGCGTGCAGCAGTTCGGCGAGCAGGGCATAAACATCGCCCGCAACGCCTGGCTAGAGGCCGGCCTGCCGATCGAGACCCCGGCGACCACGGTCGATCGCCAGTGCGGCTCCGGCCAGCAGGCGGTCAACTTCGCCGCCGCGCTCGTCGCCTCCGGCGTCCACGATGTAATGGTCGCGGGCGGCGTCGAGCACATGGGCCACATCTCCTTCGCCGACAGCTACTCGGTGATGGAGGAGCACGGGATGGCCTTCTCGCCGGAGTTGATGGAGCGCTACAACCTGGTCCCGCAGGGCATCTCGGCCGAGATGATCGCCGACAAATGGGAGGTCCCCCGCTCCGAGCTCGACGAGATCGGCCTGCGCTCCCACCAGCTCGCCGCCAAGGCGACCGAGGAGGGTCGCTTCGAGCGTGAGATCGTCCCCTTCCAGGTCAACGGCGACACCTACGCCACCGACCAGGGCATCCGCCCCGACACCTCGCTGGAGAAGCTCTCCCAGCTGAAGCCCGTCTTCAAGGAGGACGGCAAGGTCACCGCCGGCAACTCCTCGCAGGTCTCCGACGGCGCCGCCGCGGTGCTGCTGATGGCGCGCGAGAAGGCCGAGGCGCTCGGGCTGACGCCGCGGGCGCGGATCTACGACCAGACGACGGTCGGCGTCGACCCGGTGATCATGCTCACCGGCCCGATCCCGGCGACCGAAAAGCTGCTCGAGCGCAACGCGATGAAGATGGACGACATCGACCTGGTCGAGATCAACGAGGCCTTCGCCTCGGTGCTCGCCGCCTGGCGCCGCGAGCTCGATCCCGACATGGACCGGGTCAACGTCAACGGCGGCGCGATCGCCCTCGGCCATCCCCTGGGCTCCACCGGTGCCCGCCTGATCACCACCCTGCTGCACGAGATGGAGCGCTCCGACAAGCAGATGGGCCTGGTGACGATGTGCTGCGGCGGCGGTCTAGGCACGGGAACCTTGATCGAGCGCGTCTAGGCGACTGGCCACCCAGCCAGTAGTCTCCCGGAGCGATGGACCTCAGCCTCTCACCCTCTGAGCGCGAGTTTCGCGACGAGGTGCGGACCTGGCTGGAGGAGCACAACCCCGGGCCCGAGCCGGAGGGCAGCCTCGACGAGGTGATCGCCTACCGCCGCGAGTGGCAGGCGAAGCTGCACCAGGCCGGCTGGGCCGGGATCTCGTGGCCGAAGGAGTACGGCGGTCGCGGCGCGACGCTGATCGAGCAGGCGATCTTCGTCGGCGAGGCGGCGCGGGCCGAAGCGCCGAGCCCGGCCAACGTGCTCGGCCTGGCGATGGGCGGCCCGGTGGTGATCGCCCACGGAACCGAGGCGCAGAAGCAGCGCTACCTGGAGCCGATCCTGACCGCCGAGGAGATCTGGTGCCAGGGGTTCTCGGAGCCCGAGTCCGGCTCCGACCTCGCCTCGCTGAAGACGAAGGCGGTCAAGGACGGCGACGAATGGGTCGTCACCGGGCAGAAGGTCTGGACGACGCTCGCCCAGTTCGCCAAGTGGTGCATGCTCGTCGCCCGCACCGACCCCGACGCGCCCAAGCACAAGGGCCTCACCTACTTCCTGATGGACATGGAGCAGGAGGGGGTGGAGGCGAAGCCGCTGGTCCAGATCACCGGCGAGGGCGAGTTCAACGAGGTCTTCATGGAGGAGGCGCGGATCCCCGACGAGAACGTCGTCGGCGGCGTCGGCAACGGCTGGTCGGTGGCGATCACGACGCTGATGAACGAGCGTGCCGGGCTCGCCTTCGGCGCGATCGCGCAGATCTCCAACAGCCTCGGCCGGCTCGGCCGGCTGGCGAAGGAGACGCGGGTCAACGGCCACACCGCCGCCGAAGACCCGGTGATCCGCCAGCGCATCGCGCAGCTTCAGATCGAGGCCGAGACGATGCGGCTGAACGCCTACCGCGGGCTGACCAAGACGATGCAGTCGGGCATCCCCGGGCCGGAGGGCTCGCTCGGCAAGTGGCAGTGGGCCGACCTCAACCAGCGGATAGCGGAGCTGGCGCTGGAGATCGAGGGCCCCTACGCGGCGCTCGACCGCGGCGCCGAGCACGCCGTCGCCAACGGCGCCTGGCAGTACAGCTTCCTGCGCTCACGCGCCAACTCGATCGAGGGCGGAACCACCGACATCCTCAAGAACATCATCGCCGAGCGGGTGCTCGGCCTGCCGAGGCTTCGCTAGGGGGCTGTCGCTTAACTATGTACTTCGACCTCACCGACGAGCAGCAGGCGATCAAGTCGACCGCCAAGGAGTTCCTCGCGTCGCGCTACAAATCGGAGCGGATCCGCGCGCTCGCCGAGAGCGAGCACGGCTTCGAGGACTCCGACTGGCGCGAGATGGCCGAGCTCGGCTGGCCCGGCCTGGCGCTGCCCGAGGAGTGGGGCGGCCAGGGGCTCGGCATCGTCGACCTCGCGGTGCTGTTCGAGGAGATGGGCTACGCGCTCGCCCCCTCGCCGCTGCTCTCGAACACGGTCGCCGGCCTGGTCCTGGCGACGGTCGGCGACGACGCCCAGCGCGAGCGCTGGCTGGCGCCGCTGGCGAGCGGCGAGAAGCGCGGCACGATCGCCCTCTTCCAGGCCGGCAGCAGCGCGACGATCGGCGACTTCGGCATGGAGGCCGAGCAGGATGGCGACGGCATCGTCCTCAACGGTACGAAGGTGCTGGTGATGGACGCGGCGAGCGCCGACTTCCTCGTCGTCGCCACCGCGGATGGCCGCCGCCACCTGGTCGAGCGCGACGCCGTGGGCGTCACGGTGACGCCCGAGAAGTCGATCGACCTCACCCGCCGCCTCTACTCGGTGCGCTTCGACGGCGTTCGCGTGGCGCCCGAGGCGACGCTCGCGGGCGGCCAGGCGGACTACCTGCCGGTGCTCTGGCGCGCCTGCACGGCGATCGCCGCCGAGTCGACCGGGATCGCCCAGCGGACGATGGAGATGGCGGTCGAGTACGCCAAGGACCGCCAGCAGTTCGGTCGCCCGATCGGCGCCTACCAGGCGGTCTCCCACCGCTGCGCGCAGATGCTGCTGGAGACCGAGAACTCGCGCTCCGCCGTCTACGGCGCCGCCTGGGCCGCCGACGCCGAGCCCGAGTCGCTGCCGCTGGCCGCCTCGATGGCCAAGGCATATGCCTCCGACGCCGGCTGGCGCGTGCCCGACGCCTCGATCCAGGTACACGGCGGGATCGGCTTCACCTGGGAGCACGACCTGCACTTCTTCCTCAAGCGCGGCAAGGCCAACGCGGCGACCTTCGGCACCGCTAGCTGGCACCGCGAGCGCGTCGCCGACCTCATCCTCGCTTGAGCGCGCTAGAGCGCATCTCGGTCGCCGCGATCGGCACGACCGTCGCCGACCTCGAGGCGGAGGCGAAGCGCGCCGAGCGGGCCGGCGTCGAGTGCGTCTGGGCGCCGGAGCTGTTCCGCTCCTCGGTCACCCAGGCGGCCTACCTGGCGGGGCGCACCGAGAAGATCGGTGTCGCCACCGGAATCGCCTGGGCGTTCACCCGCAGTCCCTTCATCATCGCCGTCTCGGCGCTCGACATCGACGAGATGTCGGGCGGGCGCTTCCGGCTCGGGCTCGGCTCCGGGGTCAAGCGGCTGAACGAAACCTGGCACAACGCCGAGTACGGCAAACCGGCGCCGCACCTGCGCGAGGCGATCGAGGCGACGCGGCTGATCATGCAGCAGGCCGGCAAGGGCGAGCCGATCCGCTTCGAGGGCTCCTATTACGACATCGACATCAAAGGCTGGGTGCGCCCGCACCCGGCGCCGCGCGAGTCGGTGCCGATCTA
This sequence comes from Solirubrobacterales bacterium, assembly GCA_035266685.1. Lineage (GTDB taxonomy): Bacteria > Actinomycetota > Thermoleophilia > Solirubrobacterales > 70-9 > VRUE01. The sequence goes on along the minus strand of DATFMX010000140.1, from coordinate 9,531 downwards.
CACCGCCGGCGTGCAGGGGGGCATGTGCCGGATGGCCGGCGACGTCGCCGACGGGTTGATCGGCCACCCGATCCAGAGCCTGCGCTGGATCGACGAGGTCGTCGTCTCCTCCTTCGAGGAGGGCCTGAAGCGCTCCGGGCGCGAGCGTTCGAGCTTCGACTACCTGCCGACCGTCTGCTGCGCGATCGACGACGACGAGGCGCGGGCGATCGAGATGGCCCGCCGCACGATCTCCTTCTACGCCACGGTCAAGACCTACATGCCGCTCTGGGAGCTGCACGGCTTCGCCGACAACGCCGTCGCCGCCGGCGATGCCTTCCGCCGCGGCGATCTCGCCGCCGTCCCGGCGGCGATCAGCGACGAGATGGTCGACGCCTACTGCGCCGCCGGCCCGCTCGACAAGGTCCGCGCCCGCGTCGAGGCGACGGCGGAGCGCGCCGACGGCCTCTTCCTCACCCCACCCACCTACTTCATCTCCCCCGAGGAGCTGAGCGAGTACCAGAACCGCCTGATCGACGCCTTCGGCCCGGCGGCCTGAGCGCTACTCGTCGCGCGGGGTGATGCGGAAGGTCGAGACGACCTCGGCCTGGTGGGCCTCGGGGTGGGCGACGTAGGCGCTGGGGCCGCCGCCGAACCAGCCGGAGGCTTCGTTGTTGCCGACGAAGATGCCGGGGTGGTGACGGCCGTCGCCGTCCTCGACCCAGACCTTGTCGCCCTCCTTGAACCCGTGCTCGATCTGCTCGGCCATCGCGCCGATTCTACGCGGGCAAGCCGCCGACGGGCCTAAAACCCACCAAATAGGTGGGTTTTAGGCCCGTCGGCCCTTGGGTAGGGCGGCGGCGAAACGTTCGAAGGCGGCGATGTCGGTCACGGCGGGGCCGTGGCCGGGCAGGATCAGCGCTGGATTCAGGTCCGCCAGCTTGTGGATCGAGCGGCGGTTCTCGGCCGGGTCGTAGGTGAAGATCGTCGGCGGCTCGGCGAGCATCGGCCGGCCGGTCGCGTAGCTCATGTTGCGGATCACGTCGCCGCAGAGCGCCACCCGGTCGGAGTCGCGGAAGAAGATCACCTCGCCGCGCGCGTGGCCGGGCGCGTGGACGACGCGGAAGCCGGCGACCTCGTCGCCCTCGTTCAGCACCCGCTCGACCTTGTACGGCGGGCCCTGCCAGAGCTTGCGGATGATCTTGTTGACCGGGTTGCCGGGCGCCGCCTCCTGCACCGGCCGCTTTCCTTCCATCGCCTCGACGTCGTCGGCGTGGCAGGCAAGCGGGATGCCCCGGGCCTCGCAGACGTCCTTGGCGACGCCCTGGTGGTCGGGGTGGGCGTGGGTCAGGGCGACCAGCGAGAGCTCGCGGCCCTCGAGCTCGGCGAAGACGCGGCGCCGGTCCCAGGTGCGGCCGGCGTCGATCAGCACATCCTCGATGAGGTAGATGTTGATCGAGGGGGCGGGGAACTCCTTGAGCCGCCAGACGCCGGGCGCAAGCTGCTTCATCGGTGGCCGATGCCCATCGTGCCGCGGGGGTCGCCGCTGTGCTCGGCGAGGTCTTCCAGCGCGGCGATCTTGCGCTCGCCTTCCAGGCGGGCGGGGTGGTCGGCCGGCAGCGGCTCGATCAGCCGGCGGATGCGGTTGCGCACCTGCAGCGCGAAGTGGGGGGTGGAGGCGCCGGCGAGGGCGCGGACGTCCTCCGCCGTGACCTCGTGCGCGCCGCCCAGCAGGTTCGGGTTCTCCGCCTCGCTCATTCTTCGCCACCGATCTTGGCCAGCGCGGCCAGCTCGTCGATTTCCGCCTGCTCGTTCACGCTGATCGCTCCCTGGTCTCCGATCACCCAGACATGGTTGTAGAAGGCGCGCGTCGGGTCGTTGGTGTAGCCCGGCTTGACGTCGAGCAGATAGCCGCGCAGCGCCGACGGAAGGGTATCGGCGTCGTCGGTGAGCAGCAGCGGGCCCCAGGTTCCCGAGACCGAGAGCGCCGCCGCGGCCGGCGCGTCGAGCGGTTCGGCGGCATTGGCGACGACGAAGCCGTGGCCGGGGTCGTTGATGTTCCAGCCGAAGCCGCCGTCCGAGTAGCGGGCGAGTTCGATCGCGTTGGCGACCGGGTCCTCGCCGGAGACGCGCCGCACGTGCGGCGCGAGCTTGGCGATTTCGCGCACCACATCGGAGGAGACGGCGGACGACGGGCCGAGGACGAAAACCGGCGTCTGCGGATGCGCCTCCAGCGCCGTCGCCGTCGGCTTGGCGAGCGCCTTGGGACCGCTGAAGAGGACGGGGTCGCCCGAGCGCGCCGCCCAGGCCGCGGCCGGCATCGCGAAGGCGGGACTCGCGGTCGGGGCGATGACTATGTGCCGCGGCGGCGAGCCGGTGAGCCTTTCGCGCAGCGCGAGGAGCTCGGCGGCGCCCGCGGCCCCTTCCCGCCGCACCCGGTGGGTCCGCAGGTCGTCCGGCGTGTCGGCGGCGCCGATCGAGAAGACCTGGGCGCCGCCCGTGTCTTTGCTCCCCGAGGGGGCGAGCGCCGAAAGCGCTTCGGCCGTCGCATCGGGCATGCCGTCGGCTTCGGAGATCAGCACCGGCGCCCCGACGGGCGACGCCGTCAGCGCCGCGGCGGCGGTCGCCGTGCGCCAGTCGCCGGCGTCGACGAGCGTCACCGCCGGCGGTCGCTGCGAGGGCTTGGCGGAGGGATAGGCGGCGAGCGCCACGGCGGCGGCGGTCGAGGCCGCGTCGCTGCCACCGACCCGGGTCGTGTTCGCCGTGGCGAAAGACGGGTAGCCGAGCTCCTCCGGCGTTACGGCGGCGGGCGCTTCGGCAGGGGTGCTGGGCGCTTCGCTGACCGGCGCCGGTGCTTCCGTCCCCCGGTCTTCGCCGCCTCCGCCGCCGCCGAGGATCGCCGCGACGATGAAGACGACGGCCAGCACGAACAGGCCCGCGACCGCCTTCAGCGCCCCCGGCACCGGCTTGCGCCGCCGCTTTGGCGCCTTCGGAGCCGACGGCTTCTTCGCCTCGACGGTCGGCACATCCGCATTGATCGGCCGTGTCATGACGGCGCAACGGTACACGCGCGGAGTTGGCTGGTCGGTCAGCTAAGATGTTGATTGACGCGTCAATCAATGAGGGGGACGGATGGATTTCGCACTGAACGACGAGCAGCAGGAGTACAAAGATCGTGTTCGGGCCTTCGCTCGCGATGTGATCCGTCCCGCCGCGCGCAAGCACGACGAAGAGGAGAGCACTCCCTGGGAGGTCATCAAGGAGGCTCGCAAGCAGGGCTTCGGCACCCTGGAGTCGATCCAGAGCAACGCCGCCGACTCGCAGGGACAGATGCAGGTGATCTCCGCCGAAGAGTTCCACTGGGGCTGCGCCGGCACCGCGCTGGCGATCTCCGGCTCCGGCCTCGCCGCCGCCGGCATCGCCTCCTCCGGCACGCCCGAGCAGATCGCCCGCTGGGTGCCGGAGTGCTTCGGCGTCGGCGAGGAGATCAAGCTCGGCGCCTACGCGGTCACCGAGCCGCAGGCCGGCTCCGATGTGAAGAGCCTGAAGACGACCGCCAAGCGCGACGGCGACGAGTGGGTGCTCAACGGGACCAAGGTCTTCATCACCAACGGCGGGATCGCCGACGTACACGTTGTCGTCGCGACCGTCGACCCCTCGCTCGGCACCCGCGGCCAGGCCTCCTTCGTCGTCGGCAAGGGCACCCCCGGGCTCGGCCAGGGCAAGAAGGAGTCGAAGCTCGGCATCCGCGCCTCGCACACCGCCGAGGTGATCCTCGAGGACTGCCGCATCCCGGCCGAGAACCTGCTCGGCGGCGAGGAGAAGCTGGAGAAGAAGCTGCAGCGCGGTCGCGAAGGGAAGAAATCGCGCGGCGCCGACGCGCTCGCCACCTTCGAGATCACCCGGCCGATCGTCGGCGCCTCGGCGCTCGGCATCGCCCAGGCGGCCTACGAGTGGACGCTCGAGTACCTCGACGGCCGGTCCGAGGGCGGCACGCCGCTGCTGCAGTTGCAGCGCGTCCAGCAGACGCTCGCCGACGTCGCGACCGAGATCGAAGCGGCCCGCCTGCTGGTCCAGCGCGCCGCCTGGATGGGGCGCAACGGGATCCCGATGCGCGGCGGCCAGGGCTCGATGTCGAAGCTCAAGGCCGGCGATGTGACGATGTGGGCGACGACGACGCTGATGGACCTCGTCGGCCCCGACGCCTGGAGCACCGAGTGCCCGCTGGAGAAGTTCTTCCGCGACGCCAAGATCTACCAGCTTTTCGAGGGGACGGCGGAGATCCAGCGGATGGTGATCTCGCGGATGCAGGCGCGGGAATATGCCGAGCGCTTGGGGTATGCGGCCGAAGTGGTCAAGGCGGCGGAGAAGGCGGCCGTCAAAGAGCCGGTGGCTGCGTAGCGGTACCGAGGTCCCCCTCGGGGAACCCGCCACCGGTTGGGCGGCGCAGGCGCAGGCCGTCGGCAGGCTCACAAGTTCCCCGAGAGGGACCTCGGTACCGCAACCTGGCTTGCACGCCTACTTGTTGGCCCGGTTAGCCTTGCCGGCGATGCTGAAGACGTCTTCGGCCGCAGCTTTTGCTGTGGCTCTTTTTTTAGTTGCCATCCCCGGGGCGGCGCCTGCAAAGGATCTCGAATCGAAGCTTCAGGCCAAGGAGGCGAAGCTTTCTAAGGTTCGCGAGCGCAAGGGCGTGCTTACCACGACGATCTCGCACTACAAGGCGAAGATCGAACGGCTGACCGGTGAGGTCGCCGCGTTGCGGTCGCAGGAGGCCGAGGTCAAGGCGCGGCTCGAGGCCAAGCAGCGCCGGCTCGATGGGGCGCAGGCCGAACTCGACGTCGGCAAGAAGCACCTGGCTGTGGTCCGCGCCCAACTCAAACGCGCCCTCCTGTCGCTGCGCGAGCACCTGGTCGCGATCTATGAGTCCGGCACGCCCGACATCCTCAACGTGCTGATCGAAGCGGGCGGCTACGAAGAGCTGGTCAACCGCACCGAGTACCTGAGCCGGATCAACGGGCTCGACGAAGCGGTGGTGACGCGGGTGCGCGACCTGCGCGACCAGGTGAAGCGCACCGTCGCCCGCCTGCGCTCAGCCAAGCAGCGGATCGAAGCGGCGCGTGACGCGATCGCCGCCGAAGAGCAGACGCTCGCCGGCGCCCGCTCGGCCGTGCAGCGCCGCCAGTCGTCCCTGGTGGCGGCGCGGCGCCAGCGCGAGGCGGCGCTGGCGAAGGTGAGCAGCGCCGAGAGCGACCTCGAGGGCTCGGTCGTCGCGATCCAGGCGGAACTGGCGGCGACGCTGCAGGCGACGGCTTCGGCCCCGCTGCCCGCCGGTCCGATCCGCCACGGGTCCGGGCAATTCATCTGGCCGGTCGACGGTCCCGTCGTCTCGGGCTTCGGCATGCGCTGGGGCCGCATGCACGAGGGGATCGACATCGCCGTCCCCGCCGGGACGCCGATCCGCGCCGCCGCCGCGGGCAGCGTCGTCCTGCAGCAGGGCGAAGGCGAAAGCGGCGGCTACGGCAACTTCACCTGTCTCGACCACGGCGGCGGCCTGCAGACCTGCTACGCCCACCAGTCCTCGTTCGCGGTCGGCGCCGGCCAGAGCGTCTCGCAGGGCGACGTGATCGGCTACGTCGGCTGCACCGGGCACTGCTTCGGCGACCACCTCCACTTCGAGGTCAGAATCAGCGGCGCCCCCACCGACCCGCTCGGGTATCTGTAGCGGCTTCGGTCGAGCGCGGCTTCATGGCAGGGGCTCTTACCGTCACAATGCCGCCATGCCGGAGCGCGGACAGGCAGGCGCGGTAATCGACCCGATCGCGGGCTCGCCGGTCTACCCGAGCGGCAGCCGGGTCAACGAGCGCGGACGGCTCGAGGTCGCCGGCTGCGACGTGGTCGAGCTCGCCGTCGAGCACGGCACCCCCGCCTACATCTACGCCGAGGAGGAGATGCGCTCGCGGGCGCGCGCCTACCGCGACGCCTTCGCGCGGCGAACCTCCGACTTCGAAGTCCTCTTCGCCAGCAAGGCCTTTCCCTGTACCGCCGCCTACCGGCTGTTCGCCGAGCAGGGGCTCTCGGTCGACGTCGCCTCCGGCGGCGAGCTGCACATGGCGCTGCACGCCGGCTTCGACCCGGCGCGCATCCACATGCACGGCAACAATAAGAGCGACGAGGAGATCCTCTTCGCCGCCCGCGCCGGCGTCGGCCACCTGATCCTCGACTCCTTCGACGAGATCGAGCGCTGCGAGCGCCTGCTGGACGGCCGTCAGGATGTGCTGATCCGCGTCACCCCGGGGATCAAGCCGTCGACCCACGACTACATCACCACCGGCCAGCTCGACTCGAAGTTCGGCTTCGGGCTCGAGGACGGGCTCGCCGCGCGGGCGATCGAGCGGGTGCTCGGCTCCGACACCCTGAACCTCGTCGGCCTGCACGCCCACATCGGCTCGCAGATCTTCGAGCTCGAGCCCTACACGCTGGCGATCCGCGCGCTCGGCGGGCTTGCCGGCGAGTGGTGCCGCCTGGTCAACGTCGGCGGCGGCCTCGGCGTCGCCTACACCGCCGAGGACGAGCCGCCCTCGATCGACGCCTACGTCGAGGTCAAGGTCGCGGCGGTGAGGGAGGTCTTCGGCGAGGGCGTCCGCATCCTGGTCGAGCCGGGGCGCTCGCTGGTCGCCAACGCCGGCCTGACCGCGTACCGCGTCGGAACGGTCAAGGAGATCCCCGGCGTGCGCACCTACGTCGCCGTCGACGGCGGCATGTCCGACAACCTGCGGCCGATGCTCTACGGCTCCCGCTACGAGGCGCTGATCGCCGACCGCGCCGGTGCCGCGGCGGAGACGACGGCGACGATCGCCGGCATGCACTGCGAGTCCGGCGATGTGATCGTGCGCGACGCGATCCTCGCCGAGCCGGCCGTCGGCGACGTTCTGGTCACCCCGGCGACCGGCGCCTACGGCCACGCGATGGCGAGCAACTACAACGGCGTCGCCCGACCGCCGGTGATCTTCTGCCGCGATGGCGAGGCGCGCGTGGTCGTGCGCCGCGAGTCATACGAGGACCTGACTCGGCGCGATGTCTGAACCGGTTCGCATCGGGCTGCTGGGGCGCGGCACGGTCGGCGGCGCCTTCGCCGGGCTGCTCGCCGAGCGCGCCGACGCGGTCGAGGCGGCGACCGGGCGGCGGCCGGAGGTCATCGGCACGCTGAGCCGCAGCGAGGGCGACTTCAGCGACATCCTCGGGCGATCCGATGTGGTCGTCGAGCTGATCGGCGGCACCGACCCGGCCCGCACCTACGTGCTCGACGCGCTGCGCGCCGGCCGGCCCGTCGTCACCGCCAACAAGCAGCTGCTCGCCCAGCACGGCGACGAGCTCTTCGGCGTCGCCCGCGAGGCCGGCGTGCAGCTGCGCTTCGAGGCCGCGGTCGCCGGCGTGATCCCGATCGTGCGCACGATCCAGGAGAGCTTCGGCGTCACCGAGATCGACAAGGTTTTCGGCATCGTCAACGGCACGACCAACTTCATCCTCAGCGAGATGGCCTCCAGCGGCGCCGCTTACGAGCAGGTGCTGGCGCGGGCGCAGGAGCTCGGCTACGCGGAGGCCGACCCGACCGACGACGTCAACGGCGCCGATGCGGCGGCGAAGATGGCGATCCTCGCGCGGCTCGCCTTCCACACGCCGGTGACGCTAGACCAGGTCGCCTTCGAGGGGATCGAGGCGATCCAGCCCGACGACCTCGCCTACGCCAAGGAGCTCGACCTCTCGCTGAAGTTGCTCGGCGTCGCCGAGCGCCGCGACGGCGGCGTCAGCGTCCGCGTCTTTCCCTGCTTCCTCTACGGCGGCCACCCGCTGGCGCCGGTCGGCGGCCCGTTCAACGCGGTGATGGTCGAGGCGCCGGCGATCACCGAGGTGACGATGTCGGGACCCGGCGCGGGCGGCATCGAGACCGCCTCGGCGGTGCTCGGCGACCTCGTCTCGATCCTCGCCGGCGACGCGCCCGCGCACGAGGCGAGCGAGCGCCTGCCGATCGTCACCGACGTCACCTCCTCCTTCTACCTGCACCTCGAGGTCGCCGACGAGCCGGGTGTGCTCGCCCTCATCGCCCAGGTGCTGGGCGAGAACGAGATCTCGGTGAAGAGCGTCGTCCAGCGCGGCTTCGGCGACGACGCCCGCCTGGTGATGGTCGTCCACGAGTGCCTCGAGTCGAAGTTCCGCGCCGCGGTCGAGGGGATCGGCCGGCTCGACGACCTGCGCTCGGCCCCGAGGTTCATCAGGGTGATCGAGGAGGAGTTCGTTTGAGGCCGCTGATCGAGCGCTACCGCGACCGGCTGCCGCTCGAGGACGGCGATCCTGTGGTCTCGCTGAACGAGGGCTCGACCCCGCTGATCGAGGCGCCGCGGCTCTCCGAGCGGATCGAGGCGCGCGCCTATCTCAAGTTCGAAGGCGCCAACCCGACCGGCTCGTTCAAGGACCGCGGGATGACGGTCGCCGTCTCGCGGGCCAAGGGGAGGGGGGCGGAGGCGGTGATCTGCGCCTCGACCGGCAACACCGCGGCTAGCGCCGCCGCTTACGCGGCGCGGGCGGGGATGCGCGGCGCCGTGATCGTGCCGGAGGGCAAGATCGCGATCGGCAAGCTGGCGCAGGCGCTGATGCACGGCGCCCGGGTGATCGCCCTGCAGGGCAACTTCGACGAGGCGCTGCAGCTCGTCCGGGCGCTCGCCCAGAAGCACCCGATCGAGCTCGTCAACTCGGTCAACCCCTACCGCATCGAGGGCCAGAAGACGGCGGCCTTCGAGGTGGTTGAGGAGCTCGGCGAGGCGCCGGGCGCGCTGGCGATCCCGGTCGGCAACGCCGGCAACGTGACCGCCTGGTGGCGCGGCTTCGAGGAGCTCGGCGTGGCCCCGGTCGTCTACGGCTTCCAGGCCGAGGGCGCGGCGCCGCTGGTCCACGGCGCGCCGGTCACCGACCCGGAGACGGTCGCCTCGGCGATCCGGATCGGCAACCCGGCCCGCTGGGAGGAGGCGATGACCGCCTTCACCGCCTCGCGGGGGCGCATCGCGGCGGTCTCCGACGAGCAGATCCTCGACGCCTACCACTGGCTAGCGGCCAGCGAGGGTGTCTTCTGCGAGCCCGCCTCGGCCGCCTCGGTCGCCGGCCTGCTCGCCCACGGCCTGCCCGTCGCCGAGGGCGCGGCGCCGCCCGAGTCGGTCGTCTGCGTGCTCACCGGCCACGGCCTCAAGGACCCCGACACGGCGCTCTCCAAAGCGCCGGCGGTGATCAACTGCGAGAACGACCTGAGCGCGGTGGAGCGCGCGGTGTTCGACTGATGGGAAAGTACGGTGACGCAGTACTGGCTCGTACGGTATTACCGTACTCGGGGGCTCGATCTCGGTGACCGCCCGCCACAGGCTCGTCCGCGTCCCCGCCTCCTCGGCCAACCTCGGGCCGGGCTACGACGTGATGGCCGCAGCGCTCGACCTGTTCCTTGAGCTCGAGGTCGAGGAGACGGGGGAGTTCGGCTTCGACCCGGGCGGGCTCGACCTGCCGAGCGGG
>DATFMX010000139.1:0-7233 GCA_035266685.1 Solirubrobacterales bacterium | reverse complement strand
TCGACTGGATCTCGCCCGACCACTTCGTCATCCCGGCGGCCGGCGGCACGCTCTCCTCGCGCGTGCACAAGGGCCTCAACGAGATGGAGGCGGTGGGTTTGGCGGAGACCGCGGGGACCAGGATCCACATCGCCCAGGCGGCGGGCTGCAGCCCGATCGCCGCCGCGGTGCTCGACGGCAGCGGCGAGATCGAGCCGCAGCGGCCGGAGACGGCGGCGCACTCGATCGCGATCGGCGCCCCCGGCGACGGCCCGCTGGTGGTCGACGCGGTGATGTCGCGTGGCGGCTCGGCGGCGACCGCCAGCGACCCGGAGATCTTCGAGGCGCTCGACCTGCTCGGAGCGACCGAGGGCATCCTCGCCGAGCCGGCCGCCGGCGCCACCATCGCCGGCACGATCAAGCTCGCCAACGAGGGCAAGCTCGGCCCCGATGACACCGTCGTCGCGATCGTCTCCGGCAACGGCTACAAGACCCTCGACGAGCACCCCGACAAACCCTGGCCCGAAATGGTCGCCCCCGAAGTGGAGCCGATGGAGCGCACCCTGGCCGAATTCCGCCACTCGGGCGCCGGCGCGGCGCTGCCCGGCTGAGCCCCTGGGCGAGTTGCTAGTGGTAGATCCGCTCGGCCGCCTCGGCGGCGGCGCGGAAGGCCGCCTGGACCGTGCGGCGAACTATTCGAAGCCGGGGGCTCTTTAGCGCGTAGCGCTTCGGAGGCATCGCCACGGCCTCGTACATGTAGGCGTCCATCGCGATCTCCAGCTGCAGCACGTGGACATGGCCGTCGGGGTCGTGGTGGCTGCGGGTGATGAAGCCGCCGGAGTAGGGAGCATCGCGATCGATCGTCAGATTGAGGCCGTTGCCCCTGGTCTCGCTGCGCAACGTGGTCATGAACGAGTCGATGATCTCCGCGTGGGCGGAGCTTCCCTCCAGGGTGCCGACGACGAAGTCGGGCCGCTCCTGGCCCTTGTCCTCGACCCGGCCGAGCCCGGTCGAGGTCATCGAGTGGCAGTCGAAGAGCAGCGCGTAGCCGCGTTCCCGGCGCATCCGGTCGATCAGCCGGTCGAGCAGGCCGTGGTAGAGGTCGTAGTAGCCGAGGACCTCGACCTCCTCCTCTGGGGTGTAGGGCTCGCGCAGCATCAGCTTGTCCTCGACGTTGTAGTACTCGTGCGCCGCGTTGGTCAGGTGGTGCGGAAGTTCCCCCTCCTCGGCCCCCTCGCGGGTCCGGTTCATGTCGACGAAGAACGGCGCCAGCTCCGAGCTGACATGCATCCCGTCGGTCTGCTCGTAGCAGAGGTCGCTGTAGAGGTCGATCTCGAGCAGGGCCGACTCGCCCAGCCGGAAACGATCCCGGAACGCCTCGGGGACGAAGACGCCGGCGTGGGGTATCGAGACTATGTACTCGGGGCTGCGCGGATCGAACCCGATCAGGTCGTGGATGTCCAGCCGGTAGCGATCGCCGCTGAGGACGTCGTAGACCTCGCGCTCGCCCTCGTAGTCGGGAAACAGCTCGTCGACCTCCGGCCAGCGCGTGCCGGTCGGAAACCGCGGCGGCGTTTCGGCCTCCCAGGTGAGGGCCGTGGGCGCCGCCTCTCCCACGCCCGCGCCCAGCAGCTCCGATTCGAGGCGGTCCATGACGACCTCGCCGAGGACGATCTCGTAGTTGCGGAGCAGGCCCTCGCCGCCGGGGAAGGCGTTGATCTCGAGCACCCGCCCGGATTCGAGCATGTCGACGGAGGCGAGGCGGCACTCGGGGTAGCTGCGCTTCAGCGCCCGGGCGATCGACTCCTGCTCCGCCGTCAGCGTGACACCCACCTGGTCGGCCCCGATGCTTGCGTTCGTCTTCCACTCGCCGTCGGCGGGGATTCGTCGCAGCGCGCCGATCAACTCGTCGTCGAAGAAGGTCACGACGAGGTCGCCGTCGGCGATCTCGGAGCGGTACTCCTGGATCACGACCTGGCCGTAGTCCTCGAGGCGGCCGGCGACCTCCTCCTCGAGGGCGGGCTGGTCGAAGGCGAGCCGGTGGACCTGGGCGCCGCAGCCGTAGCCGTAGCGATCCTTGAGCACGAAGTACGGCTCCTCTCGCGGTAGCCGCTCGATCGCCTCGAGCGCCTGGGGCAGCGTCTCGGCGGGGAAGGTGATCGGGTGGGGGAGTTGCGGGCTGCGCTCGATCGGCCCGTACTTGTCGGTCGTCGAGAGCGTCGCCTCGACGCTCTCGAGCAGCTTGGCGTGCCCCGCGGCCCACCGCAGGGCCTCGAGATCGGCGGTCTCCTCGGTGCGGATGTCGTCGCCGCGCACGACGAAGAGCTGAACGTCCGCCAGCGGCACGACGAGCCGGTCGACGACCTTCAGATGGCGGTGGGCGTGAAGCGGATCGGCGCGGTCCCAGGCGGGATCCAGCTCGAGGACCGTCGCCTCGGCGGCCCACTCGCCCCCGCGGTCGAGCAGATCCGCCATCGAGAAGTGCCGCAGCCGGTGGCCGCGCACGGCGGCCACCGAAAGGATCTGGTTGATCCCGCTGTTGAAGAGGTCGACGTCGAGATCGGTATAGGTGACCTGCGCGCTCTCGAAGCCGATCGTCAGCGGCCCCCCGGGGTAGTAGGCCTGATCGAACGGAAGCGGTGAGTCGTTGCGGCCTTCCAAGGTGACCCGGCGAGTCTATGCAGTCCCGTCCTCGGACCGGATTCGGAGGCGATTCCGCGACCTGACCTACACTTTGACCATGACAATTCGTATCGCGCTATTCGCGCTCCCGGCCATAGCGGTCGCGGGGCTTGTGCTCTTGCTGAACAGCCTCGACGCAAGCTCAGGGATTGCCGTTGCCGCATTCGGCGTGGTCGCGGTTGCGACCGGCGCCGCCCTCGGCTACTTCGCCGACCGCCTTCCCGAGCTTCCCCAGGCTCGCCGCCCGCATCATTTGGCGGAAATTCATCACGGCGAGTGAGGCATGGCCTCCGTCGCAGCCGAGGACGGGCCGGTCGGGCAGTCCGTCCCGGACAGCATCAAGGAGTCCCTTGAGGACCCCGAGTTCAGAACCGAGTACGAGCGCCTGGCGCCTTATGAGGAATTGGCCCGGTCCGTCATCATGCGCCGCGCCGCGCTCGGGCTGACCCAGGGGCAGCTGGCAGCCCGCATGGGCACGACTGTCTCGGCGATTTCCCGCATCGAGAGCGGCCAGCATGCGACCGGCGTCCAGCTTCTCGAAAAGCTCGATGAATCCTTCGGCGGCCGATGAGCGCGCTTGACTGACTGACTTCCTTCGCGGCGCTTTTTTGGCAGTTTTGGTCGGCTGGGACGGACGTGCCGGAAGAAGCGAAGCGTTCAGATGTCACAGGCCAAAGGTGCCGGGACGCCCAGGGGTATCATCGCTTTTGGACATGGAGCCAATCCGCACCGACTTCCGGGGCTACGAGGGCCAGTACGTGGCTATTGACGCCCGTAGCGGCGAGATCGTGATCGCCGACAAGGATCCGCGCATCGTGCTGGAAAAGGCCAAGGGTAGAAACCACGTTGTCGTACGCGGCCGTGTGCCCCACGCGGACGAGCCGATCTACGTCGGTCTTGGCTGAGCAACAGCCGCTTCCCTGGCTCTTTCCGTATCGGGAGGACCCGCAGCAGACGCGGCTCGGCCAGCCGATCCTTCGTCCCTTCGTGCAGGTCTCTCTCGTCAACGGCGACGAGAGCACGACGATGCTCGATGGTCTGGTCGACACTGGCGCTGACGCGATCCTCGCGAGCGACCTACTCGCCGACTACCTCGGCGTGGACCTGGCGGACCATGAGGGCGAGACCCAGCACGCGATTGGTGGCCGCACCCATCTGGCCCGCTACAAGACGATCTCGCTACGCCTGCATCCCCACGACGGCGAGATTCACGAATATCGCGAGTGGCAGGCCCAGGTCGGCTTCATCGAGGACTGGCACAGCTACAGTTTCGTGCTACTCGGCAGCGTCGGCTTCCTCGACCGCTTTACCGTCTCGGCGAGCCGATTTGCCCAAGCGGTTGCGGTCGAGGAGCGCGACGCCTTCGACCAGCGCTTTGGGGTTCCAACAGCCTGAGCATCGAGACAGCTGACGAACGCCCATCGAATCCCTGGGTGCGCGCCGGGTGATCGGTGCCGCCTGGGTCTTGAGACAGCAAGAGGATGCCGGAGGAGGGACTCGAACCCCCGACACGCGGATTATGATTCCGCTGCTCTAACCAGCTGAGCTACTCCGGCGGGGTCGGGGATTATCTCAATACGCTTCGGTCGATGGCTGGAGACGGAGAGTCGAGGGTGCGGTCGTTGGAGCCGGCGGGGTCGGTCGCCGAGCGGTTGCGCATCCAGGCCGGCTATTGCGAGCGGATCGGGTCGTCGCTCTATGCGGGGCTGCTCGGACGGGCGGCGGAGGACTTCGAGGCCGGCGGGCCGGTGGCCGATGTACTCGGCGGTCACGATGGCGACCCGGCGGATTCGATGCTCGCGCTGCGGCTTATGGGCGCCGTCAATCGGCTCGTGCTGCGGGGCGTGGAGCCGGCGCTCGGCGAGCTCTACGCCGCCGCGGAGCGCAATCCCGAAGCGGAGTGGGTCGAGTTCAGGACTGTTGTCGAGCGCAACGCGGTGGAGTTGCGCGAGCTGGTCGAGCTCCCCGTGCAGACCAACGAGGTCGGGCGCTGCGCGGCATTGCTGCCGGGCTTTCTCGCCATCGCCGCCGAGACCGGGCTGCCGCTGCGGCTGCTCGAGGTCGGGGCGAGCGCCGGGCTCAACCTGCGCTGGGACGCCTACCGCTACAGAGCCGGGGACTTCGCCTGGGGACCGGCCGGCTCGCCGGTGACGCTCGACTTCGAGCTCACGGGGGAGATCCACTCGAACCCGCCCGCCGGGGTCGAGGTCGCCGAACGCCGCGGCTGCGACGCCGCGCCGGTCGACGTCGCCACTGCGGAGGGGCGCGAGACCCTGCTCGCCTACGTCTGGCCGGACCAGCGGTCGCGGCTCGAACGGCTGCGGGCGGCACTTGAGCTGGCGGCAAGTCTTCCGGTCGCGGTGGACCGCGAGAGCGCAGCGGCCTGGATCGAGCGGCAGCTCGCCGAGCCCGCCCCCGGGCGCGCGACGGTCGTCTTCCACTCAATCGTCTTCCAGTACCTCAGCGAGGCGGAACGGGCGGCGTTCGAGTCCCATCTGCGCGAGGCCGCCGGGCGAGCGACGGTGGACGCGCCGCTGGCCTGGCTGCGCATGGAGCCCGCTGGCGAGCTTGCCGAGGTCCGGCTGACGGTCTGGCCCGGCGGCGAGAAGCGCCTGCTCGGCCGGGCCGGTTATCACGGCAGCCCCGTCGTTCTCTGAGCCACGCGGCCGTGGCTGCGGTTAGCCTGTTGTCGTGATCGGGAGCGAGCTCGACAGAGCGGTCAATTCACTGATCCGGGATTGCCTGGATCTGAGCCCGGGCGAGGAGCTGCTGGTGATCTGCAATCCGAGCACCGAAGAGCTCGGGGCGCTGCTGCGGATCCACGCGCAGGGCGAGGGCGGCGAAGCGACGCTGGCGGTGATCTCCGAGCGCGACTCGCATGCGGCCGAGCCGCCGCGCGCCGTCGCCGCGGCAATGCTCGCCGCCGACATCATCGTCGCCCCGACCATCCAGTCGATTTCGCACACCGAAGCGCGCCGCGTCGCCAGCGAAGCCGGTGTCCGGGTCGCCTCGATGCCGGGCGTGACCGGCGAGATGCTCGCCCGCGTGATGGCTGCGGACCTGCGGCTGCTGCGCAAACGGGGCGCCGCGCTGAGCCGCGCGCTCGGCGCCGGGTCGGAGGCGCGGATCACCTGCGCGAACGGCTCCGACCTGCGGCTGAGGCTCGACGACCGCAGCGCGATCATCGACGCGGGGGCGCTCAGCATGCGCGGCGCCTTCGGCAACATCCCCTGCGGCGAGGCGTTCATCGCGCCGGTTGAGGGCGTCGGCGAGGGCAAGCTCGTCGTCGACGGCTCGATCGCCGCGATCGGCGAGGTCGCCGAGCCGGTCGAGCTGACGGTGCGCGAAGGGCATCTGGTCGAGGCGAGCGGGCCTGAGGGGGAGCGGCTGCTGGCGCTGCTCAGCGAACACGGGCCCGACGGCACCAGCGTCGCCGAGCTCGGCATCGGCACCAACGAAGCGGCCGAACTCAGCGGCAACATCCTCGAGGACGAGAAGATCCTCGGCAGCGCGCACGTCGCCTTCGGCGCTTCGGCGGCGATTGGCGGGACGGTGCAGGTGCCCGTCCACCTCGACTGCGTGGTGATGCGTCCGACGGTGGAAGTCGACGAGACGCCGATCGTCGAAGCCGGCGAGCTGGTCACCTGACGTTGGCGCCACTGCTGCTCGCCGTACCCAACGTCTCCGAGGGTCGCGCCGCGGCGCGGATCGAAGCGCTGGCGGAGGCGTTCGCGGGGGGCGTTGAGCTGCTCGATCGCCACAGCGACCCCGACCACAACCGCACCGTCTTCACCCTCGCCGGAGACGCCGAGGGGCTGACCGGGGCGCTCGCCCGCGGCGCCGCCGCGGCGATCGAGGCGATCGACATGGAGGCGCACGAGGGCGTTCACCCGGCGACCGGAGCGCTCGACGTCTGCCCGCTCGTCTGGCCGTCGCCGGGGGAGCGCAACCTGGTCCGCGAGACGGCGCTCGCGGTTGCCGAGGCGCTCGGCGCGCTCGGCGTCCCCGTCTTCCTCTACGGCGAGCTTGCGACCAGGCCCGACCACGTCGAGCGCGCCTACTTCCGCAACGGCGGGCTGTCGGAGCTCTGGCTGCGCATGGAGTCCGGCGAGCTGCGGCCCGACTTCGGCCCCGGGCTGCCGCACCGGACCGCCGGGGCGACGCTGGTCACCGCACGCGCCCCGCTCGGCGCCTTCAACGTCGAGCTCGACAGCGCCGACCTCGACCTGGCGCGCGCCGTCGCGGCCGGCCTGCGCGAGTCCGGCGGCGGCCTGCCGGGGGTGCGGGCGATCGGTCTGCCGCTGTCGAGCGGGCGCGCCCAGGTCTCGACCAACGTCCACGATCCCCTTGCCGTACCGCTCGGTGCGGTGGTCGAACGGGTGCGCGAGCTCGCGGCGCCGCTCGGCGCCCGCCCGGTCGAGGCCGAGCTGATCGGCCTGATTCCCGCTGCCGCGCTTGCCGGCTACCCGGGCGACGTGCCGATCCGCGGCTTCGACGCCGGGCGCCACACGATCGAGGCGCGCCTCGCAACGCTCTCCTGAGGCGCTCGGACCGCTAGATTCCTCGCATGGC
>DATFMX010000138.1:0-14887 GCA_035266685.1 Solirubrobacterales bacterium | reverse complement strand
GCTTGACCTCACGGCCCAGCAGGCTGGCCTCCATGCGGGTGCCGAGGTCCTCGACCACCGAGCCGGCGAGGACGATCGAGTGCTCGATTTCGGAGCGGCAGATGCGCACGTCCTCGCCGATCGAGGTGTAGGGGCCGACGTAGGCGCCCTCGATCCGGGCGCCGGCGCCGATCACGACCGGGCCGCGCACGGTGGAGCCGATCAGCTTCGCGCCCGCCCCGAGCACGACGCGGCCCTCGACCTTCGAGTCCTCGTCGACCTCGCCGTCGATCCGCGTCTCGAGCTCCTCCAGCACCAGCCGGTTGGCCTCGAGCATGTCGGCGAGCTGGCCGGTGTCCTTCCACCAGCCGCTGACCACCTCCGACTGCACCTTGTGGCCGTCCTCGATCAGGCTCTGGATCGCCTCGGTGATCTCCAGCTCGCCGCGCCAGGAGGGCTTCAGCGCCCGCGCCGCCTCGAAGATCGCCGGCTGGAAGAGGTAGACGCCGACCAGGGCGAGGTTCGACGGCGGGTCTTTGGGCTTCTCGACCAGCCGCACGACGTGGTCGCCGTCGAGCTCGGCGACGCCGAAGTGCTCGGGTTCGTCGACCGGCGTCAGCAGGATCAGCGCGTCGGGTTCGGACTCGCGGAAGGTCGCGACCAGGCCGCGCAGGCCGTCGGCGAGCAGGTTGTCGCCGAGGTACATGACGAAGGGCGAGTCGCCGAGGAACTCCTCCGCGGTGAGCACCGCGTGGGCGAGGCCGGCCGGCTCGTCCTGGAGAATGTAGGTCAGCTTGGCGGCGCCGAACCGCGAGCCGTCGCCGGCGGCCGCTTCGATTTCGCCGCCGGTCTCCGGCGCGATGATGATCCCGATCTCCGTGACCCCCGCCTCGACCAGGGCCTCGATCCCGTAGAAGAGCACGGGCTTGTTGGCCACCGGGACGAGCTGCTTCGCCGAGGTGTGCGTGATCGGCCGCAGCCGCGTACCGGCGCCGCCGGAGAGGATCAGTCCCTTCAGAGGCTCCATCGCAGGGCCGCGACTCTACTGGCCGCGCCGCTCAGGGGCCGAGCAGGGCGGCGGGGACGACCGCGACGCCGTCGCGGCGGCGGTAGGCCTGGCTCCCCGTGGTGACGATCACCATGTCGGCGAGTTCGTCGCCGATCTGCTCTTTGAGCCAGAGCAGGTGGCGGACGTCGGCGTCGTCGGGAGCCACGCCGAGCTTGACCTCGATCGCGACCACGGACTGCCCGCGCTCGACGATCAGGTCGACCTCGTGTTCGCCGCCTCGAGTGCGGAGATGGTAGGTGCGCGCCTCGATCCGCTGTGCGTAGACGCGCACGGAGAGGGTCACGAGCGACTCGAACAACGCCCCGAGCAAGGTGCCGTCGCGAGGGATCCATGGACTTGACGGACCGCCTTTCAACAACACATCGGCATCGACCCCGAGCAGGCGGGCGGCGAGCGCCGGGTCAGCGAGGTGGTGCTTGAACGGGAGCGACAGGCGCGCAAGCCGGTTAAAGGTAGGACCCCATGCATGAACGGGATCGAGGATCCACAGTTGCTCGAGGATGTCGCGATAGGAAAGCACGGTGGGTCGCGAAGGCTTGTCGACCTCATCGCTTGTCGCGGCATCCCTGATCTTCTCGAAGCTGGTCGTCGTGGCAGTCGCCGCGGCATACGCGGCCATCCATCGCTTGAGGGTGTCGGGACGGCGGACTCTCCGGCCGAGTTCCTCGAACTCCCGATCGACGATGTGATCCACATAGCCATCGAGCTGCGCGCGCACGGACCGCATGGGCTGATCGCGGATTCCGGGGAATCCCGAGCGCAGTATCTCCTCGACGTAGCCCTTGAGATCTATCTCCGCCCGCCCCTCGACCGGCGGTCGTTCGCCCTCGAGGAGGGTCGAGAGAGCCACGGTCGGCGTGACGATACCTCGCTCGGCGAGCGTCATTGGACGCATACGCATCCGTACGATCCGCCCGGCGCCTGAGTGAACGGGCAGGTTGGTCGGAGTCGCCGAGCCGGTCAACAAGAAGGTCCCTCCCGCCGCACCGGCGTCAACCGCCCGCCGCACCCGATCGAAGACTGGGGGCACCCGCTGCCACTCGTCGATGAGAATCGGCGGCTCCCCTTCGACCACCTGGGACGTATCGCCTTCGATGATCGAGCGTTGTGACTCCTGATCGAGGCGATAGACGGTGGCGGCCCGCCGCGCGGCCGTGACCGTCTTCCCCACTGCCTTCGGGCCCGCTATCGCGATGGCCGGCAGGCCCGGAAGAAGTTCGTCGAGCTCTTCATCGATGATCCGCGGACGGTATGCGGCGCCTGGGGTTTGATCGGGATCGGGGGGGGCTTCCATCGTTCTACCTTACAGTTTTGCGGAATTCTAATTTACATTTCGGCGGGAATCTAGTTTACAGTTCGTCGGCACTCTACTTTACATCTCGTCGCTCACATGCTCCCTTCCAACTCCGGCCATGACGCCTGTCTCTACGATAGGCCGCTGATGAGCGCCGGGATGCCGACGAAGAGCGACGGGCTGAGTGAGGTCGAGGCCCGGCACCGGGCGGAGCTCGATGCGCAGCGCGAGGAGTTCCATCGCGAGCTCAGCCGCCGCGCCTTTCGCATCGGCGAGCTCGAACAGGAGATGATCGAAGTCGCGCAGACGTACGAGTCCTCGCTCAGCTGGCGCCTGACCGCGCCGGTGCGCGCGGCCCGCGCCGTGGTCGCGAAGCTGCGGGGCTGAGCGGATGCCGCGAGACCTGCGCACGCTCAAATCGCTCCTGCCGCCGCGCGTCTTCGGCCTGCTGCGGCGGCTGCGCGAGCTGTGGCGCGGGCTGCGCCGCCTGCACCTGAACCGGCCGCGGGCGCGGCGCGAGGCCGCGGCGCAGGAAGTCGAGGCGCTGCCCTCGCGGCCGACGATCTCGCTGGCGATGCCGACCTACAGGTCCGACCTGCGCTACCTGTCCCAGGCGATCGAGTCGGTGCGCGGCCAGATCTATCCCGACTGGCAGCTCTGCATCGTCGACGACGGCTCCGGGCAGGCCGAGCTGGCCACCCTGCTGCAGCGCTACGCGGCGAAGGACCCGCGGATCAAGGTCGAGATCGCGAGCGAGAACCGCGGCATCTCGGCGGCGACCAACGCCGCCCTGGCGCTCTGCGAGGGCGAGTTCGTCGGCTTCCTCGACCACGACGACAAGCTCACCCCCGACGCGCTGCTGCGGGTCGCCCAGGCGCTGACCGCCGACCCGACGCTCGACGTCGTCTACTCCGACTCCGACAAGCTGACCGCGCACGGGGTCCGCGCCGACCCCTTCCTCAAGCCCGACTTCTCCCCGGTCTACCTGCTCGGCGCGATGTACATCGGCCACCTGCTGATCGTGCGGCGCGCGCTCGCCGATGCCGCCGGTGGGTTCGACCCGGCCTTCGACACGATCCAGGACTTCGAGTTCTTCCTCCGGGTCTGCGAGCGGACCGAGCGCATCCACCACATCCCGCAGACGCTCTACCACTGGCGCGCGATCCCCGGCAGCATCGCCGCCGGCACCGACCAGAAGGACGATGTCGCCGAGCTGCAGACGCGGGCGGTCAGCGAGCACCTGGAGCGGCTCGGCGTCGCGGCAAGGTCGGTCCCCCACCCGGCGATCCCCCACCGGGCGGTGCTGGCGCCGCGCAACGGCGCCGCGCCCGGCGGCAAGGTCAGCGTCGTGGTCGCCTCGGGCGGTGGCGAGGGCGGCCTGCGGCGCTGCCTCGACTCGCTGCTCGCGCTGACCTCCCACTCCGACCTCGAGCTGCTCGTCGTCGGCCAGGGCGGCGAGGGCCCGGCCTGGCTGCCCGACCGCGCCACCTGGCTGCCCGGCGAGGCGGGGGCCTTCCGCCGCGGCCACGCCAACAACCTCGGCGCCGCGGCGGCGGTCGGCGACCACCTGCTCTTCCTCGACGAAGACATCGAGGTGGTGGATGCCGACTGGATCGAGCTGCTGCTGCTGCACGCCGGGCTTCCTAACGTCGGCGCCGTCGGGCCGCTGCTCGTCCGCCCCGACGGCCTGGTCGACCAGGCGGGCGTGGCGATCGGGCTGCGCGACCCCGCGACCCCGATGCTGGCCGGCTACCCCGGCGACGGCGACGGCTACTACGGGTCGCTTCCCTGCGCCCGCGAGGTCTCCGCGCTCGGCGCCGAGTGCCTGCTCGTCCGCCGCGCCGACTTCGAGGCCGCGGGCCGCTTCAACGAGTTCTACGGCAACCAGTTCGAGGACTACGACCTCTGCCGGCGGCTCGCGGCGCGCGGGCTCGCGTCGGTCTACGCGCCGCGACCGCGCCTCGTCAACCACCGCACGCCGGCCGGCAAGCGGGTCGCGGGCGACGCCGTCGATCGCGCCCTCTTCGTCGATTGCTGGTATGACGAGCTGATGCGCGGCGACCCCTACTTCAACCCCGGCTTCGCCCAGCAGATCGCCGACTACGTGCCGTCGGGCTGGCGCGAACGGGTCTACCGGGCGACCGCGCCGCTGGCCAAGCGCTGACCGATGCGCCTCCTCTACGTCTACTTCGGCCCGTTCGACGTCAACAGCGGGATCCAGGCCTATCACTTCGGCAACGAGCTGACCGAGCTCGGCTGGGATGTGACCGTCGCCGGCAAAGGCGACCCGGAGCGCGCCAAGGCGGTGGGCGAGCCGCTGTTCGAGTGCGTCTCCCACGACGACCTGAGCCGCAAGCTCGACCAGATGGCGCGCGACCCGCAGGAGACGATCGTGGTCGGCTGGACGCCGCGCGAGCCGGTGCGGCGGATGACGATGGAGGCGGTGCGACGGCTCGGCTGCCCCTACGTCGTCCACCTCGAGGACAACGAGGAGCTGCTGATCGAATCGGCGGCGGGGCGCTCGCTGGCCGAACTGCAGCGGCTGCCGCTGCGCCAGCAGGACAGCGCCTTCCCGCCCGAACTGATCCACCCCACCCACCACCGCGAGTTCCTCGACGGCGCCGCCGGGATCACCGTGATCACCGAGGCGCTCAACGATTTCAACCTGGCCGGGCGCCCGCACGCCCTGGCGCGGCCGGGGATCGACCTGGAGCGCTTCCGCCCCGACCTCGAGCCCTACCCGCGCCAGCGGCTCGGCCTCAGCGACGAGGACCTGGTGCTCGTCTACCACGGCACGATGCACTACGCCAACCAGCACGAGATGCTGAGCCTCTACCTGGCGGTCAAGCTGCTGCAGCGGCGCGGGCGCCGGGTGCGCCTGGTCCGCCTCGGCCACTCCGAGTTCGGCGGTCCCGACCCGCGCGCCTTCCGCGCCCTCGGCGACGGCGTGATCGAGCTCGGCCCGGTCGCCTGGCGCGAAATCCCCGCTTACCTGGCGATGGCCGACGCCTACGTGCAGCCCGGCCCGCCCGACGACTTCAACCGCTACCGCCTGCCCTCGAAGCTGCCGGAGTTCCTGGCGATGGGGCGGCCGGTTATCTTGCCGCACTGCAACATCGGCAACGACCTCGCCCACGGCGAGGAGGCCCTGCTGCTGGAGCAGGGAAACGCAATGGAGATCGTCATCCGCATCGAAGAGCTGCTCGCCGACCGCGAGCTGGCCGCGCGCCTCGGCGCCGGCGCGCGCCGCTTTGCCGAGACGCAGCTGAGCTGGCGGCGCAACGCCGAAGAGGTGGCGGAGTTCCTGCGCAGCTGCGCGGCCACCCGGCCGGTGGGTTCGTCGGCGTGAGCGCCGCGAGCCAGGCAAAGCGCCTGCGCGCCGCCGCGGCGCGCTCGCCGCTGCTGCGCAAAGTGGCCGGCAAGGCGGCGCTCTACGCGCCGAGCGGGGCGACGCGGGGCGCCAACGCGTCTGCCTGGACGATCGCCGACAGCGCGCTGTGGCCGATCGCCGAGCGCTACGCCGGCGAGTTCCCGCTGCCGCCGGTCTCCTACGGCACCGTGCGCGACTTCGCCGATTCGGCCGACCACCTGACCGGCCTTGCCGGGGCGAGCTTCGACATGAAGGACCTGCAGCGCTGCTGGACGATCAAGGCGATCCTCGGCAACGTCGAGCGTGGCGCCCGGGTGCTCGAGATCGGCGCCGGCGAGCCGCTGGTAGCCGGGATGCTCTCGCGGCTCGGCTACGAGGTCGTCGTCGTCGACGACTACATGGGGGGCGGCAACGGCCCGCGCGAGTTCAAGCGCTTCCAGACCGCCTACCCGGATGTGCGCTTCGTCCGCGAGCTGTTCCCGCCGCAGGAGGACGTCGGCGACGACTTCGGCGGCGTCTTCTCGATCTCGGTGCTCGAGCACGTGCCGCTGGAGCATGTGGGCGGTGTGGTCGCCAAGGGGCACGAGCTGGTCCGCAAGCGCGGCGGCTGCTCGATCCACGCGGTCGACCACGTGCTCGCCGGCTGGGGCGCCGAGGAGCACCGCGAGAAACTGGAGCGGATCGTCGCCGCGCTCGGCCTCTCCGCGGAGGATCTGGCGACGCAGATCGCCGCGATGGAATCCGACCCGGAGACCTACTTCGTCTCCGCCGAGGCGCACAACCGCTGGCGTGGAGACCTCCCCTACGACCAGTACACGATGCGCCGCATCGGCTCGGTCAACCTGTTCCAGCGGGCCTGATCACCCGAAGCGCGGTCGAGGTTTCGACCGCTATCCGCATCAAACCTCGACCGCGGTCGGTAGTTCAGCCGCCGAAACTGGCGCGGGGGACGATTTCGGCGTCGCCGCCGGTCCATTCGACGAAGCGGTACCAGGCGGGCTTGGCTTCGCGGCTCGGGGTCAGCAGGCCGGCCGAGTCGCAGAACTGACAGAGGCGCTCCGGGGTGTCCGCCCAGGTGAACCACCAGGCGCCGGCGACCCGCCAGGAGCGGCGGTGGTTGACGAGCATCGAGAAGGCCTGCTGCAGCTCCCGCGCCTGGCCGTGGAAACCGCGCTCCCAGCGGGTCTGGTAGCTGTCGGAGCCCCACCCCATCTCGGTCAGGTAGAGCGGCGTCGCCGCGTCGTGGTGGCGGCGCATCACCCGGCGCAGGTTGGAGATCATCGGCCGCATCGCGCCCGCGTCGGCGACGTACGGGTGCAGGGCGACGCCGTCGAAGAAGCGCTTCACGTGCCCCGCCCGGTAGAAGCGGTTGAGGTAGTCGCCGGGAGCGGCGTTCGGCGGGATCTGCAGCGGCCGGCCGAAGAAGCCGCCGAGGATGACCTTGGCGCCGCGGTCGGCGCCGTGGATCGAGCGGCCGGCGACCCGCATGACGCGGGCGAAGCGGCGCGGGTTCGCGTCGCCGAAGGTGACGATGTTCTCCTCGTTCCAGATCTCCCATTCGCGGATCGGCAGCGCTCCCAGCTCCGGGTGTTCGCTCCAGAATTCGCCGTAGGGACCGTAGCGGCGCACGGCGCGGCGCAGGAAGGACGCCCAGGCCCGCCGCGCCCAGCCGCTGCGCACCGGTTCGATCCGCTGCTCCCCGGCGACCCAGGACGGCGTCCCCCAGACGAACGGGAAGACGCGCATCCCGTACTCGGCGGCCAGTTCGACCGAGTGATCGAAGCCCGACCAGTCCGGCGCGACCAGGTAGGGGCTGTGTTCCTCGACGCTCGCCCAGGTGAGCGGCAGCCGCAGGCTCTTCACGCCCGCCTCCTGCATCAGGCCGTAGTCGACCTTGTCGGCGGGGGTCTGCGGCGAGATGCCGACCGTGAATCCGGGCGGCGCCGTCTGCGCGCTCGCGGACGCTGCCGGCAGCGCGACCAGTGCGGCGGCGGCGAGCGCCGTGGCTGTCAGCTTGCGGATCAAGGCATTACCCCGAAACTCCCCCCGGCCTCAAAGTAGCGGCCGAGGGTAGTCAAGGCGCCTAAAGCTGCTCGGCGATCCGCGGCGCCTCGCGGTTGAAGACCCAGACGCCGGCGACGCAGACCCCGACGTAGATCGCTGCGGCGACGATCAACGGCAGCGGGCCTCCCGCCGCAGCCCAGACGCTTTCGGTTTCCGCCGAGCCGATCATCCAGATGTGCGCCTGCTGGAAGATCGGCGTCAGCGGGTTCGCCATCAGCAGGTGCCGCAGGGTCGGGTCGTTTTCGAGGATGCTCAGCGGATAGATGATCGGCGTCGCGTAGTTGAGCGCGGTCGCGATCACGATCCAGATGATCGCCACATCGCGGAAGCGCACGTTGAGCGCCGAGAGCAGCATCGCCAGGGCGCAGGTCAGGACAAGGAACGGCAGCAGGATGACCGGGAAGAGCAGCCAGGTCCACATCGGCGTGACGCCGAAGGCGATCATGAAGACGAAGACGATGATCATGTTCAGCCCCAGGGTGAACAGCGCCGTCAGGACGACCGAGAGCGGGATCACCAGGCGCGGAAACTGCGTCTTGCGCACAATGCCCTCCTGGCCGACGACCGAGGCGACGGCTCCCCCGGTCCCTTCCTGGAAGAGCCCGAAGAGAACGATGTTGAACAGCAGCAGCACTTCGTAGTGCGGCGTCGAGCCACCGATTTTTATGATCCGGGTGAAGACGACGAGGAGCACGGCGAAGAGCAGCAGCGGCCGCATCAGCGACCAGACGTAGCCGAGCACGGTGCCGAAGAAGGTTCGCTTGAACTCGGTCACCGACATCAGCCAGAGCAGCTCGAAGAAGCGGTGACGGCCTCCGCCGAGCGCCGAGGGGCCGGGGACCTCGCGCAGCTCCAGGTTCGCCGGCTCGGCGCTCACCGCTGTCCCTCCACGCCCGCGCCGTCGTCCGCGCTAGCGCCGGCCTCGACCGTCGCGTCGATCTCGTGGTCCAGGGAGACCACGCCGGCGCCCTCTTTTCCGTAGACGACGAAGTCGAGCACGTGCGGGGAATGCAGGACGAGGTTGACGATGTTGTGCTCGCGGTGGACCCAGCACTTGGTCACGTAGCGGCCCGGCTCCAGCCGGTTCTCGATCTCGCCGCCGAGGCGGATCCGCTGGCCCGGCTCGACGGCGTCGGGCGCCCCCTCGGCCAGGGAGACGCCGAAGCCGGTCACCTCGACCCCGTCGGCGTTGTCGAAGGCGAAGCCGAAGCTGGGGCCGTCGACATGGCGGTGCGCTTCGAAGCTCGCGCCGAAGCGCAGCTCCGACCCCTTCTCGACGTTGGTGATCCGCTCGCCCTGGCCATTCTCCAGCCAGACGTCGAGCAGGGTGATGTCGGCCATCCCCCCCATGTCGGCGTCGCCCTCGCCGGGCGCCTGCTCGAAGTTGAGCCGCAGGTAGCTGCGCGCCACCTCGTCGGCCGGACCGAAGGCGCGGATGCCGCCGTCGTGCAGCAGCATCGCCCGGTGGCAGTACTGCTCGACCGCGCTCATGTCGTGGGTTACGAAGACGACCGTGCGCGGCGAGTCGCGGATCTCGTGGAAGACGTCGGCGCACTTCTGCTGGAAGGAGGCGTCGCCGACCGCCAGCACCTCGTCGATCAGCAGGATCTCGGCGTCTGACTGGATCATCATCGAGAAGGCGAGGCGGACGAGCATCCCCGAGGAGTAGTTCTTCAGTTTGAGGTCGACGAACTCCTCCAGCTCGGCGAACTCGAGCACGGCGTCGAGGCGGCTGCGGGCGTCGCGTCGCGTCAGCCCCATCATCACGCCGTTCAGCTCGACGTTCTCGCGCGCCGTCAGCTCGTTGTTGAAGCCGACCCCGAGCTCGATGAACGGGGCGAGGCGGCCGGCCATCCGAACGCGGCCGGCGTCGGCGGCGTAGATGCTGGCGAGGATCTTCAGCAGCGTGCTCTTGCCCGAGCCGTTGCGCCCGACGATGCCGAAGAACTCGCCCCGCTCGACCTCGAAGGTGAGGTCGCGCAGCGCGTGCAGCTCGCGGTAGCCGGGCTGCGAGAAGGTGGTCAGCCGCTCCTTCAGCGAGTCGACCCGCTGGGTGGGGATGCGAAAGGTCTTCTCGACGCCGCTGACCTCGATCGCGACTTGGGGAGGGGCATGGGTCGTCAAGAGGGACGGATAGGTTACCGGCGTGAGCGGGGCGATCCGAGCGAAGAATCCGGCGACGCTGCTGCTCGTCGCCGCGCTGGCCGTGGCCGGCGCGATCATCGTCGTGCTCGGCTCGAAGGTCACCTTCGTCCTCGACGACTGGACCTACATCCTCTACCGGCGCGAGTTCACCGCCGACGCCTTCTTCGGCCCCGCCAACGAGCACCTGGTCGCCGGCGCGGTCGCCGTCTGGAAGCTGCTGCTCTCCGGCTTCGGCATGGGCTCGATGGTGCCCTTCCGGGTCACCTCGACGGCGATGTTCCTGCTCGGCGACTGGTTCCTCTTCGTCTGGATCCGCCGGCGGCTGGGGCAGTGGCCGGCGCTGTTGATGACCCTGCCGGTGATCTTCATCGGCGCGGCCTTCGAAGACCTCTTCTGGTTCTCCTCGATCACCTTCCTCGGCTCGCTCACCTGCGGGCTCGGGATGCTGGTCGCGCTCGACCGCCGCGACAAGGTCGGCGACCGGCTCGCCTGCGCCTGGCTGCTGGGGACGATGCTCTTCTCCAGCGTCTGGGTGCCGTTCGCGGGCGGCCTCGTCGTCGACATCGCGCTGCGCCACGGCGAACGCGACTGGCGCCGCCGCGCCTACGCGGTCGTCGTGCCGGTCGTCCTCTGGCTGCTCTGGTACGCCGGCTGGGGGCACGAAGCCGAAAGTGCGCTCTCGCTGCACAACGTCGCCACGACGCCGCTCTTCGTGCTCGACTCCTTCGGCTCGGCGATCGCGGCGCTGCTCGGGCTGGCGACGCCGGTCGAAGGAATCGCCTCCCCCGCCGGGCTCGACTGGGGACGACCGCTGGCGGTGGCGCTCGGCGGTCTGGCGATCTGGCGCGCCTACCGGATCGAGCGCATCCCGCGCTCCTTCTGGGTCGTGCTGACGATCGGCCTCGCCTTCTGGATCCTCGGCGGCTTCGACCTGAAGCCGGGGCGGGTGCCCTGGGCGAGCCGCTACCAGCTGCCGGGCGGCGTCTTCGTGCTGCTCGTCGCGGCGGAGCTGCTGCGCGGCGTGCCGCTCGGCCGGCGGCTGCTCGGCCCGGCGCTGGTCGTGGTCGCAGCCTCGGTCGCCAGCAACGGCCTTTTCCTGCACGAGGCCTACCAGAGCTACGCATCGAGCAGCGAAATCGTGCGCGGCAACCTGACCGCGCTGGAGATCGCCCGCGACACCGTCGACCCGAGCTTCTACCTCGAAGAAGAATTCGCCGACACCGGCTTCGACCACATCGACGCCGGCTCCTACCTCGCCGCGGTCGACGACTTCGGCTCCCCGGCCTACACGGTCGAAGAGCTGCAGGCGAGCTCCGAGCCGGCGCGCTTCGCCGCCGACAAGGTGCTGCTCAACGCGCTGCGGGTCGCGGTCGAACCGATCGCGTCATCGGCGGCGCCCGCCAAGAACTGCTTCGCCGCCGGCCCCGGTGAGGAATTCGCCGTGCTGGGCGGCGGCGTCGCGATCACCGCCGGCTCGAAGCCGGTCACCGACATCCAGATGCGCCGCTTCGCGACGCCCGCGAAAGGCGAACCGATGCCGGTCGACTTCCAGGCCGGGGCGAATCCGGGCGAAGCGGTGGCGGTCCCGATCCCCGTCGACCACGCGAAGGTCCCCTGGACGATGCGACTCGAAGGCGGGACGGCGAAGGTCTGCGCGCTCGACTGAGCGGGCGCGGTAGAGGTTTGGATCGGATAGCGGTCGAAACCTCGACCACGCCAGCGGGGGGGTCAGCCGGCGGTCGCCATCCAGCGCTCGACGTTCTGCTCGTGCATCTCGCGCAGAATCTCCTCGATCCCGTAGCGCGGCTGCCAGTCCGGGTAGTCGGCCTCGAAGTCGGAGACATCGGAGATCCACCAGCGGTGATCGCCGATCCGGTTCTCGTCGCTGAGCGTCCACTCGAGCTCGCGCCCGGCAACCCGCTCGCAGACCTCGATCGCCTCGAGCATCGAGCAGTTGCTGCGCCGGCCGCCGCCCATGTTGTAGACGGCGGCGGGGCGCGGGTTGCGCTGGTAGGACTGGAAGCAGGCGACGAGGTCGGCGCTGTGGATGTTGTCGCGCACCTGCTTGCCGCCGTAGCCGAAGACGGTGTAGGGCGTGCCGGTGACAGTACACTTCATCAGGTAGGCGAGGAAGCCGTGCAGCTGGGCGCCGGCGTGCTGGGGGCCGGTCAGGCAGCCGCCGCGGAAGCAGACGGTCGGCATGTCGAAGTAGCGGCCGTACTCCTGCACCAGCAGGTCGGCCGCCGCCTTGGAGACGCCGAACAGCGAGTGGGTCGAGCGGTCGATCGACATCGTCGTCGGGATGCCGCCGTAGTACTCGTGGTCGGTGGGCAGCTCGAGCCGCTTCTCCAGCTCCTGCAGCGGCAGGTGGTTCGGCGTGTCGCCGTAGACCTTGTTGGTCGAGCAGAAGATGAACGGGGCGTCGGGGGCGTGCTCGCGCGCCGCCTCGAGCAGGTTGAGCGTGCCCAGCGCGTTGACGCCGAAGTCGGTCTGCGGATCGCGCGCCGCCCAGTCGTGCGAGGGCTGCGCGGCGGTGTGGATCACCGCGTCGAGCGAGCCGGCGAGCTCGGCGAAGGCGCGGCTGACCCCCTCGGCGTCGCGGATGTCGAGGTCGAGCGAACGGAACTCGGGGTAGCCCTCGCGCAGCTCGTCGGTGACATGCGCGGTCGAGGCCTCCTCGCCGAAGAAGCGGGCCCGCATGTCGTTCTCGATCCCGACAACGTCCCAGCCGTCCTCGATGAAGCGGCGGACGGACTCCGAGCCGATCAGGCCGCCGGAGCCGGTGACTATCGCGGTAGGCATGCGGCAGGCAGATTAGCGATCAGCGCCGCAGCAGCCGGGCGCGGAGGCGGCGCAGGAGGCCGGCACCGCCCGAGCGCAGGCGGAACGCCTCGTGACGCAGGCGTTCGGTTTCGAGCCGCAAGCCGTCGAATTGCTCGCTCAGGTACGCGACGCCGTCCTCGGCCGTCTTCAGGCTCGTCCTCGTTCCCGCCAGCTCCGCCCTCGCCTGCTCGAGCTCGGCCCTCGTCTGCTCGAGTTCGGCCCGGGCGGTGTCACGTTCGTTCGTCAGCTTGGCGAGCGCGCGGGCGGCCACAGCCGGTGACCGTGGCTGCCTGGAGGCCGCGCCCAGGCGCAGCTCGCGCCCCAGCTCGGCGTTGACGCGGCGCAGCTCGGTGACCTTCGCTTCGAGGTCCGCGAGCCGCTCGGCAGCTGTCTCCTCGTCCGACCGGTCGCTCATGCGAGGCTCCTCAGACGTCGGCGGGAGAGCCCTTCCGAAAGCGCTCGCTCGCGCGCCTCCACTGCGAACGCACGGCTCATCGAACCGCCGCGGACCCGGTAGCGGCCGAGCAGCTCGGGGATCACGGCGCCATAACGGCCATCGTCCCTGAGAGTCCGGTAGAGCTCCCAGTCGACCGTCAGCCCCGCCTTCTCATACCAGTAGCCGAGCCCGGTGAAGGCCCGCCGCGGCAACAGGGCCATCGTGTCGCCATCGGTGTTGACCCGATCGTCGCTGCGCACGGCGTTGCCCAGCGGCGGGAAGACGGTGGGCAGGAACGCCGATGCCGCCACCGGGTCGTTGAGGAGCCGCAGCCAACAGGTGACATAGGCGAGCTCCGGGTCGGCCTCGCACATCGCGACGCCCCGCTCGACGAACTCGGGCTCGAAGACATTGTCGGCGTCGAGCATCGCGACGTACTTGCTTTCCGCGTCGCGGATGGCGAGATTGCGCGCGGTGTGGTCGCCTCCGTTCGGCTTGGTCAGCACCCGCACTCGCGGGTCGGCTTCGAGCTCGTCGAGCACCGCGTCCTCGGGCTCGAAGGAGCCGTCGTTGACGATCGTCACCGTGAGGTTGCGGTGGGTCTGGCCGAGCAGCGAGCGCACCGCCTCCCCGACCATTTCGTGCTCCCCGAAGTAGGGGACGATGCCGGTGACCGACGGTTCCGGGGCGGAGGCCGGAAGGCGACCGCGAGTCGCGACGTCTGTGCGCAGTCCGGCGAACAGCTCTTCATATTCGGCGAGGACCGCGTCGGGATCGGTGAGTCGCTGGAAGCGGCGGAAGACCTCGCCAGAGGCCCGCACCTCCTCGATCTCTTCACGGCTGGCCAGCAAGCGCTCGAGCGCGGTGTGGATTGCGGCCCCGTCCGCGCCCGGGATGTGCCAACCGGTCACCCCGTGATCGACGATCTCGGTCAGCCCGCCGACCGGCGTCGCGAGCACCGGCAGGCCTGCGCGCATCGCCTCCAGGGCGACGTTCGGCCAGACCTCGAAGCGAGAGGGGACGACGAGAAGATCGTGCTGCGAGTAGAGCGACTGGACCTCCTCGTGCGCCACGCGTTCCAGCAGCGTCACCCTGTCCTCCCCGGCACAGACCGTCTCGATCGTATCCCGCATCGACCAACCCAGAGGCGCGGTCGAGGTGTCGCCGCCGACCATCGTCAGGCGCCAGTCCCGATCGAGCTCCATGCAGGCCTCGACCAGCTCCAACACGCCCTTGACCCGCTGCAGACGTCCGGCGTAGAGGATGTCGAGCGGCTTCCGGGAGTCGCGGCGCCCAGGCTGAGGCGGCTCGGGCGGTTGCTCCAGCGGCAGCCGCAGGCATTTCGCCGGCCGGGGCAGCGGCCGGCCGAGGTGGCGCTCGTAAAGCGCCGGCACCTCGCCGCCCGGAAACACGATCAGGTCCGCCAGCCGCAGAGCCTCCCGCTCGATATCGAAGACGATCTTGTTCTCCTCTTGAGGCCAGACGCCGTCGTGGAGGCAGATCGGCTCGGCCATGCCGCGCAGCCGCACCGCCATCGTGCAGCCGCGCAGCGAGCGGTGACGGGCTCGCTTCGCCTGCAGGGGGACCAGCCCGTGGCCGCGGTAGTCGGGGACCTCGAGGTAGTCGGGCGGTTCGTCGCCATAGACATCCTCGATCGCGTGCAGCGCCGCCGCCGAGCGCCGATGGTCCTCACAGGTGAAGGCGAAC
>DATFMX010000137.1:0-9703 GCA_035266685.1 Solirubrobacterales bacterium | reverse complement strand
GCAAGCTGCCGAAGTCCAAGGCGTCACCGAGTTCCTGCAAGCGCCTCAGGGAGTAGTCTCGGGGAGAGTCGCTCATGTAGCGCAGAATATGCGCTTGTGCGGCTACGTCCGCCCGCTATTCAATGATGGACTCGATCATGGTCTCTGACAGCATTCGCCCAGATCTCTACATATCGGCCGATGTCGAGACCGATGGACCGGTCCCAGGGATCTACTCGCTGCTCTCCTTTGGGCTCTCGGTCGTTGGCAAGTACGACGGTCGAAGCTTTGAACCGTGGGTGCGAAACGACGACACGACGTTCTATCGCGAGTTGTCGCCGATATCGGATGACTTCCAACCAGAAGCACTGGAAGTCAATGGCCTAGATAGGAATAGCTTGGTCGCCGAAGGCACCAACCCAGAACAGGCGATGGCCGACGCGGCGAACTGGGTGCGAGATATGTGTCCAGAGTGCCGACCGGTTCTGGTCGCGTACCCAGTGGCTTTCGACTGGGCTTTCCTGTATTGGTATTTTGAGCGCTATGTGCCAAACGGGTCTCCATTCGGACATTCGTCGTGCCTTGACATAAGGACGCTCTATCAAGCGGTGGCCGGAACGGTCTTCGACCGTTCCGGGAAGAAAGAGATGCCAGCCTTCCTCCAACCGACTACGCCACATACCCACAATGCACTTGACGATGCCGTCGAGCAAGGAGAGCTTTTCTCGAATCTCCTTGGCTGGGCAATCAGGCGCAGGGAGGCTTTTTCGCGACAGGAAGAGCCGCGAAACGCGGGCCCGTCCTGGCTCGCACCCGACATCGCGCCAATCGCGTAGCTGCGAACCTCGTATCGGCCCATACGTCCATGGGACGCATGGCTTGTATCGATAGGGTGCGCCGTCGTGCTGATCGAGCTTCAATCGCACTCCACCGTGTCCGACGGGCAGCTTGCGCCTGCCGAAGTCGTTGCGGAAGCTGCGAAGGCTGGGGTTACGACGCTGGCGTTGACGGATCACGATGCGATTGCGGGGGTTGTCGAGGCTGCCCGGGCGGCAGAGGAGCTTGGGGTTGAGCTGGTTCCGGCGATTGAGATGTCCTGTGTGCATGAGTACGCCGAAGACCTGCATGTCTGCGGGTACTGGATCGACCTGGAGGCGATTTCGCCGGCCTGCGAGCGGGCTCAGCAGGAGCGGGTGAATCGGGCCGGGGAGATCGTCGAGAAGCTGCGCGGGGAGGGCTTTGAGCTGACCCTGGAGGACGCGGTCAGGGAGGCCGGAGACGCGCTCTCGATCGGACGGCCGCACATCGCTCGCGCCGCCGGCGCGAGCGGCGACCTCGGGCCGTTCTTCGAGCAGTACCTGGTGCCCGGCGCCAAGGCCTTCGTGCCGCGCCGCTGGCCGACGGCCGAGCAGGCCGTGCAGGTGATCAAGGAGGCCGGCGGAGTCGCCGTCGTCGCCCACCCCTACTGGGACATCTCCGACCCGGCCGAGGTCGAGGAGCTGATCCGCGCGCTCGACGTCGACGGGGTCGAGACCTTCTATCCCACCCACAGCAAGGAGCAGACCGAGCACCTGCTGAAGCTCTGCGACGAGCTCGACCTGATCCCGACTGCGTCGAGCGACTACCACGGCCCAACCCACAAGACCTTCGCCGAGTTCGGCGCCTACGACACCTACGGCCTCGCCGACCCCCAGGTCCCGCCTCGCCCGTAGGCCTCAACCGCGCTTGTAGCGATTCGCTGCGTATTCCTCGACCCAGGCAGTCGAGCTGCGCCAAGTCCCGTCGGCGGCCTTCGCCGCCTTCAGCCTGCCGCGCGTCGCGGCCACGCGCAGGGCGTTGGCCGAAAGCTCCTCAGTAGCCAACGCCGGTAGCGGCACGAGCCGGGCTGGACCGGCGATCGCGGGCACAATGAACTTGTAGAGGTTGTCGAGCACGGCCCGCGCCAGGAACTCGCCGAGCGGACCGGGATCGCCGGCATCGGCCCGACGCAGAGCCGCCAAGTAGCGAGAGCGGTCTCCCTTGTAGATGATCGCCGGTGGGTAGCCGAGGCGGACCAGCAGCAGATTGAGGATGAGGCGGCCAGCGCGACCGTTGCCGTCGAGGAACGGGTGAACCTGCTCGAAGCGCGCGTGAAGGCCCGCAAGCGCCTCGACGATCTCCGACTCGTCTGCGTCGGGCAGGGAGTTGGCCGCCTCGATCCAATCCTTGACCAGCACCGGCACCTCGGTCCAGTCCGGCGGCTTCATCCCCTCAGGGAACCACTCTATGTCGTGCTCACGAAACGCGCCGGGGCGCTCCCGCGGCGTCGCCTGCGGATGCGGTGCCACCTCCCAAACCGGCGTCATCGCCAATGAGTGGACCTCGCGGATCTCCGCCAGGCTGATCAGCTGCTCGCCTCCCCAGTCGCCGGGGCGTATCCCGTGCCCGTACACCCAATTCGCGGCGTCGGCGTACCCGCGCACCTCCAGGTATTCGCTCAGCTCCTTGTTGCCGACCGCCCGACCCTCATCGAGCAGCTTCTCGACCTGCTTGAGAACAAGGGTGTTGCCCTCGATCGCGGTCGAGTGATGGGCCTCCTCCAGCCAGATGCCGCGCCAGATCCCCTCGGCCTCCTCCGGCGAGGGGAGCCCTCCGAGCTTCTGGCGCAGTTCGGCGATCTGCACGCGAAACCGCTCGTAGACGCTCGCTCGTGACGGTCGGCCCCGCTTCGGCGCAGAGTTGTTCGGCTGAGCCATAACTAATTGTACCGAACAACCTAGAAACTGTGCGCCTCACGCAGACTTAATTGTTCCGTACAACTTCGCGCTCAGCGCCGATGGTGGTGCCTGCGCTTGAGGGCGATCGGCCGTTCGATCGTCGTCGGGTCGCCTTCGTCCGGCTTGAACGTGACCAGGGCCCGGATTCGTCCCTTGCGGTGGCGCTTCAGGTAGTGCATCAGCCGCACCTTCGGCCTGACCACCAGCCGTAGGCGCTTCGGCTGGTGGACGACCCGCACGAGCCGCCGGATCCCCCGCCCATGCAGGATCACCCGCCCGGGCCCGGGCACCCGGACGAACAGGATCGCCGTGCCGCTGCGCAGGTTGCGCCGCAACCCGGCGAAATGAAAGCGCGGACCACGCGGCGGCGGCGCCGGTTGATAGATCGGCGCCGGCGCCTCTTCATAGGTCGGCCCCGAAGCCGCCACCGACCCCCCGGGCATGACAAGCCCCAAAAAGGCCGCGAGCGCGACAAGTCCGATTCCCCACCTCACACTCCGCAGATTAGGGAATCGACTCAACGGTTCAAGGAGCGCGGTAGAGCTTTTGGCCGAATAGCTGTCCAAACCTCTACCGCGCCAGGGGTGGACCGATCGACTGGGAGGGGGCGGGTGTGCCCCTCCAGCGCAGCGGCGTCAATTTTTCGCCGGCCCGCTCGGCGAGTGGCGCCAACTCAGCGGGCGAAAAATCCAGCAAGCAGGAGGGGCACACCCGCCCCCTCCACCTCGCAAACGCTTACGCCGAAGCGGCTGCGTGCTCTGGGATCAGGCCGCGCGACTCGAGGTACTCGATCAGCCTCTGCGCCGACTGCTCGGCCGTTTCGGCTTCGGTGTCGCAGGTGACCTCGGGGTTGTCCGGCGCCTCGTAGGGGTCGGACACGCCGGTGAATTCCTTGATCTCGCCGGCGAAGGCTTTCGCGTAGAGGCCCTTGACGTCGCGCTCGGCGCAGGTGTCGACCGAGGCCTTGACGAAGACCTCGATGAAGCGGTCGCCCATCAGGTCGCGCGCCTCGGCGCGGATCTCGGCGTAGGGGGAGATCGCCGCGGTGATCACCGGCACGCCGTTGCGGGAGAGCAGATCGGCGACGAAGGCGATGCGGCGGATGTTGGTGTCGCGGTCCTCTTTCGAGAAGCCGAGCCCCTTGGAGAGGTTTTCGCGCACCACATCGCCGTCGAGGATCTCCAGCTTCGAGCCGCGCTCGCGCAGGTGGCCCTCCAGCAGCCTCGAGATCGTCGTCTTGCCGGCACCGGAGAGCCCGGTGAACCAGAGGGTGAATCCCTTCTCGTCAGCCATCTTTACTCAGTCCTCCTTGTAAGCGTCGATCAGAATGTCCGCGACCTCGTTGCGCGAGAACTCCTGCGGCGGCCTTTCGCCGTTGCCGAGCATCTCGCGCACCTTGGTGCCGCTGAGGAACACGTGCGCGGCGGAGTCGTGCGGGCAGGTCTTGCCCGAGGCCATCCCCTCGCACTCGTTGCACCAGAAGCTGTGCTCGAAGAACAGCGGTTCGATGCCCAGCTCGGCGATGTCGATGTCGTCGAAGATCTTCTGGGCGTCGTAGGTGCCGTAGTAGTCGCCGACCCCGGCGTGGTCGCGGCCGACGATGAAGTGGGTGGCGCCGTAGTTGCGGCGGACGATCGCGTGCAGGACCGCCTCGCGCGGGCCGGCGTAGTGCATCTTCGCCGGCTTGACGCCGAGCATCACCCGGTCGTTCGGGTAGTAGTTGTCCATCAGCACCTCGTAGCAGCGCATCCGCACATCGGCCGGGATGTCGCCGGCCTTCGTCTTGCCGATCAGCGGCTGGATGAAGAGCCCGTCGCAGGTCTCCAGCGCGGCCTTGGTCAGGTACTCGTGGGCGCGGTGGATCGGGTTGCGGGTCTGGAAGGCGACGATCCGGTTCCAGCCGCGCCGCTCGAACTCGGCCTTGGTCTCCGGCGCCGTCAGGTAACGGCTCATGAAGGCGTCCTCGTGGTCGGGCAGCGCGTCGACCTCGATCGGGCCGGCGATGCAGCGGTTGCCCTCCTCGTAGATCGCGGCGACGCCCGGGTGGGCCTCGTCGGTGGTGCCGTAGACCTGCTCGGCCTCGCGCTTCACGTCGCGCTCGAAGATCTCCTCGACCCTGATCCGCCCCAGCGGCTTGCCTTCGTCGCTCGACAGCGCGACGACGTCGCCGACCGCGCACTCGAGGTCGGTCGCCAGGGTGATCGGGATCGGCCAGTACTGGCCGTCGGCGGTGCGCATCTCGGCGCAGACGCGCTCCCAGTCGGCGGACCCCTGGAAGCCGGCCAGCGGCGCGAAGCCGCCGTTGCCGATCATCTCGAAGTCGGCCGTGTGGCGCTCGGAAAGGGTCAGGGAAAGCTCGGTCATCGTCTCGCTCATGTGCTCCTCAGCAGGTCTCGGGGAAGGGTGTCGCGGCTCCTCGGGGGGCCGCTAGTTGATCCCGCACTCGGTCTTCTCGAGACCCGCCCAGCGCCCGGCGCGCGGCGAGCCTCCCGGCCCGACCGGCTTGGTGCAGTGGGTGCAGCCGATCGACGGATAACCGCGATCGTGCAGGGGGTTGTACGGGAGATGGTGCTCACGGATGTAGTTCCAGACGTCGCGCTCGGTCCAGTCCGCGATCGGGTTCAGCTTCCACAACTCGAAGCGCTTGTCCCAGGCGAACTTGGGGGTCTTGGCGCGGCTGGCTGAGTCCTCACGCCGGACACCGGCGAGCCAGCAGTCTACGGAAGAGAGGGCGCGGCGCATCGGCTCGACCTTGCGCAGGCCGCAGCAGGCGTCGGGGTCGCTCTGCCACAGCTCGTCGCCGTACTGCGCCGCCTGCTCGGCGAGCGTCAGGTTGTGGAAGCGGTCGAACTCGACGCCGAGCGCCTCGGCGAGTCGGTCGCGCGTCTCGTAGCTCTGCTCGAACAGCAGCTCGGTGTCGAGGTAGAAGAAGCGCGCCTCGGAGCTGATCTGGCTGGCCAGGTGGGCGGTGACGGAGCTGGTCTTCTGGAACGAGCAGGCGATGTAGTGGCTCTCGCCGAAGGTCTCGAACATCCACTCGATCGCCTCGCTGGCGCTCTTCGGCTCCAGCTCCGCGGCGACAGCCTCCACATCGATCTCGGGGGCTGTCGCCACCGGGGTCATATCGCGCACTCGCCCTCGCCCCGCTCCACTTTGTAGGGACTGGAGCGGTTCCAGTCGATGAACTGCTGCATCGTCTCGAGGCTGAACTCAGCCGGCAGCGTCAGGTCCTTGATCGCCGCTTCGAAGCGGCCGGCGCCGGCGCGCTCGGCGAAGGCGTTGAACTCCTCGCCCTCGGCGCGCTCGCCCTCGTACAGCTCGATCCAGCGCTGCACCGCCTCGGGCACCCGTTTGGCCGGCAGGCGCGACTTCAGCCGCGTGCCGAAGATCACCTCGCCGCCCTCGTAGTTGCCGCCGATGTGCGGGATGTAAGCGGGCATCTGGCGGCCACCGACTTTCAGCGAGGCGCCGTAGAAGCCGATGTTGGCGATGTGGTGCTGGCTGCAGCCGTTCGGGCAGCCGCTCATCTTGATGTGGATCTTGCGGGTCAGCGGGTCGTCGATCTGCATCTCCTCGACCCGCTGCTTGATCGCCCGGTTGAGGCCCATCGAGCTGGTGATGCCGAGTTTGCAGCTGTCGGTGCCGGGGCAGCTGACCGTGTCGGTGATCTCGCGCGCGCCGGCCTCGGCCAGGCCGAGGCCATTCAGCCGCTCCCAGACCTCGTACAGCGCCTCGTCGCGCACCCAGCGCAGAACCAGGTTCTGCTGCACGGTGCTGCGCGCGTAGCCGCCGGTGAACTCGCGCATGATCGCCCCCAGGCCGCGGAACTGCGCCGGCGTCAGGTCGCCGCGCTCGATCTTGACCTCGACCGAGGCGAAGCCCTCCTGGCGCTGCGGCTGCACGTTGCCCTGCAGGAAGCGGTCGAACTGCGAGCGGTCGCCGTTGGGCGAGGCCGGCGTGGCCGGCGCCTCGGGGGCGTTCTCCTCCTCGTCGTCGTCGAAGCGCAGGCGCTCGACGTCGAAGTCGCGCTCGGCGACCCAGTCGCCTTCCAGCTCGGCGTCGACCTGCTCGCGGAAGGCGTCGATGCCGATCTTGTCGACCAGCACCTTGATCCTGGCGCGGGCGCGGTTGACCCGCAGCCACTCCTGGCGATCGAAGATCCGCAGCGCCGCCTCGGCGACCTTGATGTAGTCGCCGTTGTCGGCCTCGACGAAGTCGTAGAGCGTCGGCGCGACGCGGGCCATGATCGAGGTGCCGCCGCCGACGCGGATCTCGAAGCCCTTGACGCCGTCGCGTTCGCGGCTGAGGAAGGCGACGTCGTGGATGCCGCTGATCGCGCGGTCCTCGTCGGAGCCGGTGAAGGAGGTCTTGATCTTGCGCGGCATCAGCTGCGTCGTCGGGTGGCGGACGAAGTAGCGGACGTAGGCGCCGGCGTAGGGCGTCGGGTCGAATACCTCGTCGGCGGCGATGCCCGCCCAGGGGTCGCCGGTGACGTTGCGCATCGTGTTGCCGCAGCCCTCGCGCGAGGAGAGGCCGACGGCGGAGATTTCGCGGATCAGCGCCTCCATGTCGCGCAGCGGCACATGGTGGATCTGGATGTTCTGGCGGGTCGTGATGTGACCCTTGTCCAGCGGCGCCCACTTCTCGACCACATCGCCGAACATCTCCATCTGCTCCGGGGTGACGCCGCCGAAGGGGAGCTTGACGCGGACCATCTGCACATCGGCCTGGCGCTGCCCGTAGACGCCCTGTTTGAGCCGGAAGCCGATGAACT
Source organism: Solirubrobacterales bacterium (assembly GCA_035266685.1). Lineage (GTDB taxonomy): Bacteria > Actinomycetota > Thermoleophilia > Solirubrobacterales > 70-9 > VRUE01. Next base: position 2,194 of record DATFMX010000137.1, on the reverse strand, counting down.
GGTCCTCGGCCAGATCGCCGGCGAGGAACTGCTCGGCTTCGTTGTCGAAGTCGTCGAACTCGCGCTCGATGATCGGGATCACGTGCCCGGGGACGTTCTCGTAGGCCTCCGGGTTCTCGAGCGTGCCCGTCCGGCCCTTACCGCGCTGCCGCTTGTCCTGATCGACGACGACCTCCACGACCAGAAAAATAGCAAAACCTGACAGGGATTAGGGTATTTAAATCCCCAGGCTAGCTCTGGGCGGCTTTCCTGCGCGCCTCGAGGACCGCCGCGGCCTCGCCGGACTCGGCGACGTAGCCGCCCTCGGGATCGAGCGGCAGCTCGGCCGCGGCCCAGCCGACGATCCCCTCGCTGAGCTTGGCGGCGTCGAAGCCGGCGTCGGCCAGCGCGTCGGTCGCCATCGTCGAGCGGTTACCGCCGCGGCAGTAGAGGACCACCGGCCGCTCGGCGTCGATCTCCGCCGTGCGCCCCGCCAGCTCGTCGAGCGGGATGTGGACGGCGCCGGCGATCCGCCCGGCGCCCCACTCGTGCCCGGCGCGCACATCGACCAGCTGCGCGCCCTGCTCGATCAGCTTCCGCGCCTCGTCGCGCGAGACCTCTCTCGTCTCATCCGCCATCGGGGGGCACCCTAGCAACGGCCTCTATGGGATCGATCGATCGCAGTCTTGATATCCCGCCATTGCGACTTGCCTATATATCCCGACATCGCTACAGTGTCTGCTTATGCCGACAGACGATATGCATGCGCCAAACAGCCGCTTCCGCATCTACACGCCCGCCTCGCTCGGGGACGCGCTCCGTCACTACCGCAGGGAGGCGGGCTTGACCCAGGCGCAGCTGGCAGAGACGGCCGGCTTGCAGCGCAGCTACCTCTCCGAGCTGGAGACCGGGAAGGAAACCGAGCAGCTGAAGCGAGTCCTGCGGCTGCTGCGACAACTCGGCGTGCGGATGACGCTCGAAAAGGCCGACTGGTAGTGGCGGACGAGCTGGCCGTCTGGCTCTACGGCGAGCGCGTGGCGACCATCGATCGCAAGCGCGGACGCCCCCGCCTCGCCTACACTTGCGCAGCGCGCCGCTCGGCGCCGGCGGAAGGGTCCGCGTCTCGCTCGCCGGGGTCCAGGAGAAGCTCCTCCTCACTACGACCTGATGTGCATGCTGCACTACGGAGACGACCGGCTGGCGATGTACGTCGACAGCGTCCAGCGCACCGATCGGGTCACCGCGCAGAGAATCGTCAATGAGATCGTGCGGTGGGGGGTGTCGCCAACCGCCGCGGACCGGATCGTCGGCGAGCTCCTCGAGCGGGCCGCTGGCGCGATTGCCGCCGCTCGTGAGGAAACGGACGGTGTCCCCGACGAGCTGGTTGCGACGATCGAGCGACGGCTCGCCCAGCTGCGGGCCGCCGCCTGATCCTCAGTCGACCTCGGTCCCCTCGACCAGGAATGCGACCCGCACGTGGGCGCGGTACTCGTCGAGGTTCTCGCCGCGGATCCCGGTCGAGACGATGTCGACGGCGCGGATGTTGCGCAGCGTGCCCTGTGCCTGGGCCAGTGCCTGTTTCGCCGCGTCGTCGGTGGACGTCTTGGAGCTGCCGACCAGCTCGATGATTTTCACGACTGCCATTGGGTCTCTCCTTCTAGATGCCTCTGAACGATGCCCTTCGCGCCGACCCCCTCGGCCAGCGCCGCCCGCTGCCACGGGCTCACCGCCTCCCCCTCAGCCGCAACCGCCGGAGCCGTGTCCGCCTCGAAGCGAGCGATCGCCGCAGCAATCGCCGTCGCCTCGTCTGCGCTCGCGGTCCGGTCCATATACAGAGGTTATTGGCAGGCGGAAGCGGGCGCGCCGTTCGGTCGGGTGCTCAACCCGCGCCGCCTTCGAACTTGTAGCCGATGCCCCGCACGGTGACGATCAGCTCGGGGTCCTGGGGATCGGTCTCGACCTTCTGGCGCAGGTTGGAGATGTGGACGTCGCAGGCTCGCTCGTCGCCGTCGAACTCGGTCTGCCAGAGCTCCTCCATGATCTGGCGGCGCGGGAACACCTCGCCGGCGCGGCCGACCAGGAGACGCAGCAGCTGGAACTCCGAGCGGGTCAGATTGACCGGCTCGCCGCGCACCGTGGCGACATGGCGGACGAGGTCGATCGCGACCGGGCCGGCCTCGACCTTGACCGCCTGCGAGAGCGGCGCCCGGTCGAG
>DATFMX010000136.1:0-10320 GCA_035266685.1 Solirubrobacterales bacterium | reverse complement strand
CATGTCGTACTCGCTCAGCAGCTCGACGATGTTCGAGGAGTCGAGCCGGAAGTTGTGCTCGACCACGTTCACGTCGGGGTTGAGCGCCTCGATCGTCTTGCGCGCCGATTCGGTCTTCGGCCTGCCGATGCGCTCGGTGTTGTGGATCACCTGGCGCTGCAGGTTGGAGGCGTCGACGACGTCGTCGTCGACCAGGCCGAGCGTGCCGATCCCGGCGGCGGCGAGGTAGAGCGCGGTCGGCGCGCCGAGCCCGCCGGCGCCGATCAGCAGCACCTTCGCGTTCAGCATCTTCAGCTGGCCGTCGACACCGACCTCGGGCAGCAGCGTGTGGCGCGAGTAGCGGTCGCGCTGCTCGGCGGTCATCCCGCTGGCGGCGACGACCGGCAGCCCCTGCTCCTGCCAGGCGACGATCCCGCCGGCCATCGAGGCGACGTCGGTGTAGCCGAGCGCTTCGAGCTGCTCGGCGGCGAGGAAGGAGCGGTTGCCGGTGCGGCAGTAGAGGATCGTGCGCGCTGAGCGGTCGGGCGCGGCCTCGGCGATCTCGTCGCCGAGCAGACCGGGCGGCACCAGCTTGCCGTTCTCCAGATGGGCCTCCTGGTACTCGTGCGGCTCGCGCGTGTCGACCAGGACGACATCGCCGCCCTCGATCTCCTGGGCGGCCTCGAACGGCTCGATCTCCTCGACTCGCTGCTTCATCTGCGTCGGCGCCATGCTCCTCCTCGGGCCTCGTGAGGGAAATACCCTAATTCCGATCCGGCTTTACTTCAAAAAGTATAGCGGGCGCGCAAAGCCGCCCCCGGAGGGGCGGCAATGGCTTGTAGAGCCGGCTACCCGAGGCTGGGGCGCATCTGGCGCAGGCGCTTGACCCGCTCCTCGATCGGCGGGTGGGTCGAGAAGAGGCCGGCGATGCCCTTGCCCTTGAAGGGGCGCACGATGTAGAGCGGCTCGGCCGCCTGGTTGACCTGCATCGGCATTGCTTCCGCCCCCTGCTCGAGGCGCAGCAGGGCGCTGGCCAGCGACTCGGGGTTGCCGCAGATCTGGGCGCCGCCGGCGTCGGCCGCGTACTCGCGCTGGCGCGAGATCGAGAGCTGAATGATCGTCGCCGCGAGTGGCGCCAGCAGGACCAGCGCCAACGAGGCGGCGAGGCCGATCGGCGAGTTGTTGTCGTCGCCGCCGAACCACATCAGCATGTAGGCGAGATAGGTGATCGCGGCGCCGATCGCCGAGGCGACCGACTGGATCAGGATGTCGCGGTGCTGGACATGGGCGAGCTCGTGGGCGAGCACGCCGCGCAGCTCGTCCTCTGAGAGCAGCTTCATGATCCCCTGGGTGACCGCGACCGCGGCGTGTTTGGGGTTGCGACCGGTGGCGAAGGCGTTCGGCTGTTCCTGCGGGATCATGTAGAGGCGCGGCATCGGCAGGTCCGCCCGCGTCGACAGTTCGCGCACGATCTGGTACAGCCGCGGCGCTTCCGATTCGTCGATCGGCTTGGCGCGGCTCATCGCCAGTGCCATCTTGTCGCTGAAGAAGTAGGAGCCGAGGTTGATCAGCAGGGCGATGCCGAGGAAGAGGGCCGCCGTCGAGGGCCCGCCGATCAGCGCGCCGATGACGACCAGCAGGCCGGAGAGGGACGCCAGCAGGATCGTCGTCCTCAGAGTGGCGCCGAAGGTGGACTGCTTGGTCGTCGTCATCGCATTCGCTCCTGTCGTCGGTTTGAACCGCCTCCGAAGTATTGCGGCCGAACGCCGATCCGCCTATGGGTGCCAGCCCCTATTCTCGCCCTGTGGCGACCGTGGCCATCGCCGTTCTCGCCGTCGCGGCCATCGCGCTGGCCGCGGCGCTGCTGCGGCAGCGACGGCGCTTCGCGCCGCTCGACCAGCTGATCGAGGACATGGAGAAGGTCGACCTCAACCGGCCCGCCGCGGCGCTGCCGGAGTCGATCGACGGGGTCGGCGAGACGGAGCAGGTCGAGCGGATCGAGCTCGCCTTCCTGCGCATGCTGCGCCGCCTCGAAGCGGAGCGCCGGCGCGCCGGGTCCGCCGCCCTGCGGGCCCAGGAGGAGGAGCGGGCCCGCGTCGCCCGCGACCTGCACGACGAGGTCAACCAGTCGCTGACCGGGCTGCTGCTGCGGCTCGAGGCGGTGCGCGAAGCGGCGCCGCCGGCGCTCGAGCCGGAGATCGCCGAGACCCGGGCGCTGGCCAGCCAGGCGATGCGCGAGCTGCTCTCGCTCGCCCGCCAGCTTCGGCCGACCGCGCTCGATGACCTCGGCCTCGAGGCGGCGATCGCCGGCCAGGTCGAGGGACTGCGGCGCTCCGGCCTGGAGGCCGAGCTGCGCGCCGAGGGCGACCTCTCCGAGCTCGACGACGACGCGCAGCTCGTCCTCTACCGGGTCGCCCAGGAGGCGCTGACCAACGCCGCCCGCCACGGCGAGGCGGGGCGCATCGACGTCACCCTGCGCCGCGCCGCCGACCGGGTCGAGCTCGAGGTATCCGACGACGGCCGCGGCTTCGCCTTCGAGCAGTCCGAGCGCGGCCTCGGGATCGGCGGCATGCGCGAGCGCGCCCTGCTGGTCGGCGGCGAACTGACGATCGAGTCCCGCCCCGGCCAGGGGACTACCGTGAAGCTCCATATATGAGGGTGCTGATCGCAGACGACCACGGGATCGTGCGCTCGGGGTTGCGGCTGCTGCTCGAACGGCAGCCCGACATCGAGGTGATCGCGGAGGCCTCCGACGGCGCCGAGGCGCGGGACATCGCCGTGCGCGAGCGGCCGGACCTGGCGATCCTCGACGTCAAGATGCCGAAGCTGACCGGCCTGCAGGCGACGCGCGAGATCCGGGCGCAGTCGCCCGAGACCGCGGTGCTGATCCTCTCGATGCACGACGACCCGCGCTACCTCAGCGAGGCCTTCGAGGCCGGCGCCTCGGGCTACGTGGTGAAGACCCAGGCCGACGCCGACCTGGTCGCGGCGATCCGCGCGATCGAGCGCGGCGAGCCCTTCCCCGCGCCCGCCGCGGCGGGCGAGCTGACGCCGCGCGAGGAGGAGATCGTCAAGCTCGTCGCCGAGGCGCACACGACCAGGGAGATCGCCGCGATCCTCCACCTCTCCGAGAAGACGGTCGAGAACCACCGCGCCAACGCGATGCGTAAGCTCGGCATGCGCGACCGGGTCGAGCTCGTCCGCTACGCGATCCGCCGCGGCCTGATCGAGGCATGATGAGCACCAGAGAGGAATTCAAAGAGAAGCGCTGGCTGGCGCTGGTCCTGCTCTGCTCGGCCCAGTTCGTGGTCGTCCTCGACGCCTCGATCGTCAACGTCGCGCTGCCCTCGATCGGCGACGCGCTGCACTTCTCGCAGGAGAACCTGCCCTGGGTGGTCAACGCCTACGTGCTCACCTTCGGCGGCTTCCTGCTGCTCGGCGGGCGCACTGCCGATCTGCTCGGGCGGCGGCGGGTCTTCATGGGCGGCCTGCTGCTGGTCGCCGTCGCCTCGCTCGCCGCCGGCTTCGCCTCGACCGAGGGGCAGCTGATCGCGGCGCGGGCGGCGCAGGGCCTCGGCGCGGCGATCATCTCCCCGGCCGCGCTGTCGATCGTCACGACCACCTTCAGCGACGGCGCCGAGCGCAACAAGGCGCTCGGCGTGTGGGGCGCGGTCGCCGGCACGGGCGGCGCCGCGGGCGTCCTGCTCGGCGGCATCCTCACCGACGGGCTCGGCTGGGAGTGGGTGCTCTGGGTCAACGTGCCGGTCAGCCTGATCGCCTTCGCCCTCTCCCCCAGGCTGATCGCCGAGAGCCGTGCCGAACACGAGACGCGCGCCTTCGACGTCGCCGGCGCGGTCACCGTCACCGCCGGCCTCTCGCTGCTCGTCTACGCGATCGTCGACGCGGCCGGCGCCGGCTGGGGCTCGGCGCAGACGCTCGAGCGGATCGCCGTCTCGCTCGCCCTGCTCTCCCTCTTCGTCGCGATCGAGCTGCGCTCGGCGCAACCGCTGATGCCGTTCTCGATCTTCCGCATCCGCACGCTGACCGGGGCCAACGTCGTCGGCCTGCTGGTCGGCGCCTCGCTCTTCTCGATGTTCTTCTTCATCTCCCTCTACATGCAGCAGGTGCTCGGCTACAGCGCGATCCACGCCGGCCTCTCCTACCTGCCGCTGGCGCTGACGATCATGGCCTCGGCGGCGATCGCCTCGCAGCTCGTCACCCGCTTCGGCTACAAGCCGATCCTCGCCACCGGCCTGCTGCTCATCGTCATCGGCCTGCTCTGGTTCAGCCGCATCTCGGTCGGCGGCGGCTTCACGACCGACATCCTCGGGCCCTCGCTGCTGGCCGCGGCGGGGCTCGGCTTCTCCTTCGTGACGACGACGATCGCCGCCGTCTCCGGCGTGCAGGAGAGCGAGTCGGGCCTGGCGAGCGGCCTGATCAACACCTCGCAGCAGATCGGCGGCGCGCTCGGCCTCGCCGTGCTCTCGACGATCGCGACCTCGCGCACCGACAACCTGCTCTCCACCGGAAGCAACCCCGCGAGCGCCCTCACCGAGGGCTTCCAGGCGGCTTTCCTCGGCGGCGCCGCGATCGCGGCGCTCGGCTTCGTCCTCACCCTGGTCCTGATCCGCGGTCGGGACAGCCGCGCGCATGTCGAGCTCGGGCGTGCCGAAGCGGAGGCCCCCGGGCAGGAGGCGACCGAGGCCGCCTCCGCATAACCGACCCCTACAGTAGGATTTCAACGATGCTGTTTTCGACCAAAGCCGAGTACGGGGTCCGCCTGATGGTCGAGCTCGGCCGCCAGCCGGGCTCTTCCCCGGTCTCGCTGAGCGCCGTCGCCGAGGCCGAGCGGCTGCCGCTCTCCTACCTCGAGCATCTGGTGGCGAAGCTGCGCAACGCCGGCCTCGTCAGCTCGACCCGCGGCGCCCACGGCGGCTACCGGCTGGCCCAGCCGGCCACGGCGATCACGCTCGACCAGGTGGTCGAGGCGCTGGAAGGCCAGATCGCGCCGATGGAGTGCTTCCACGAGACTCCCGAGGGCAAGGTGCTCTGCTCGCACGAGAGCGACGGCGACCGCGCCTGCGCGACGAAGCTGCTCTGGACGCGGGTCCAGGGCGGCGTCACCAAGGCGCTCGCCGGGACGACGCTGGCCGAGCTGGTCGAGTTCTCCGGCGGCGGAGCGGCCGATGCCGAGAAGACGCCGGTCGGCAGCGCTGTCTGAACACGAAACCCCAGAAACGGAGCGAAATTGGCTGAGCTGGAGATACGCAACCTGCACGTGAAGGCCGAGGGCAAGGAGATCCTGCGCGGGCTCGACCTCGACGTCGACAAGGGCAAGGTCCACGCGCTGATGGGCCCCAACGGCTCCGGCAAGTCGACCCTCGCCAACGCGATCATGGGCCACCCGTCGCTCGAGGTGACCGAGGGCTCGATCGTCTTCAAGGGCGAGGACATGACCGAGGCCGCCCCCGACGAGCGCTCGCGCGCCGGCCTCTTCATGGCCTTCCAGTACCCCGTCGCGATCCCCGGGGTCTCGGTCAGCAAGTACCTGCGGATGATCCTCAACGCGCGGCGCGAGGCGCGCGGCGAGGGCGAGATCAAGATCAAAGAGTTCGCCAAGGTCGCCCAGGAGGCGATGCAGCTCGCCAACATCCCCAAAGACTTCTCCAGCCGCTACCTCAACGACGGCTTCTCGGGCGGGGAGAAGAAGCGCATGGAGCTGCTGCAGCTGGCGCTGCTGCGGCCGGAGATCGCGGTACTCGACGAGACCGACTCGGGCCTCGACATCGACGCGCTGCGGGTCGTCGCCGACGGCGTCAACAAGTTCGCCGGCCCCGACATGGGCGTGCTGATCATCACCCATTACCAGCGCATCCTGCACATGGTCAAACCGGACTCGGTCCACGTGATGTTCGAGGGCCGGATCGTCAAGCAGGGCGGGCCCGAGCTGGTCGGACAGCTGGAGGAGAAGGGCTACGGCTGGATTCGCGAGGAGGTAGCCGCAAGCGCGTGACCGTCTCCACCACCTCCTTCCCGATCGAGAAGGTCCGCGCCGCCTTCCCGGCCCTGGAGCGCGAGGTCCACGGGCGCCCGGTCGCCTACCTCGACAGCGGCGCCAGCGCCCAGCGGGTGCTCGCCTCGATCCAGGCGGTCGACCGCTACGAGCGCGCCCATCACTCCAACGTCCACCGCGGCTCGCACACGCTCTCGGCCGAGGCGACCGCCGCCTTCGAGGGCGCGCGGGCGACCGTCGCCGACCACATCGGCGCCGCCGACCGCCGCGAGGCGATCTTCGTCCGCAACGCGACCGAGGCGATCAACCTGGTGGCGCGCGCCTGGGGCGACGCCAACGTCGGCGCCGGCGACCGCATCGTGCTCACCGAGATGGAGCACCACTCCAACATCGTCCCCTGGCAGCAGCTCGCCGAGCGGGTCGGGGCGGAGATCGACTGGGTGCCGGTCGACGACGAGGGCGCGCTCGACATGGCGGCTTACACGGAGCTGCTGGAGCGCGGCCCGAAGCTCGTCGCCGTCGCCCATCTCTCCAACGTGCTCGGGACCGAGAACCCGATCGCCGAGATCGCCCGGCTGGCGCATGAGGCGGGCGCCCTGGTGCTCGCCGACGGCGCCCAGGCGGCGCCGAAGCTGCCGCTCGACGTCGCCGAGCTCGGCGTCGACTTCTACGCGCTGACCGGGCACAAGCTCTACGCGCCGACCGGGATCGGCGTGCTCTGGGCGAAGCTCGACCTGCTGCGCGCGATGCCGCCCTTCCTCGGCGGCGGCTCGATGATCCGCAAGGTGACCAAGGAGGGGACGACCTACGCCGACCCGCCGGCCCGCTTCGAGGCGGGAACGCCGGCGATCGCCCAGGCGGTCGGCATCGCCTCCGCCCTGCGCTGGCTCGACGCGATCGGCATGGAGGCGGTGCGCGACCACGAGCGCCGGATCGCCGACTACGCGCTGGAGCAGCTCGCCGACGTCCCCGGCCTGCGCGTCTTCGGCCCGCCGCGGGGCCCGGAGCGGCTCGGCCCGGTCTCCTTCGAGCTCGCGGGCGTCCACGCCCACGACGTCTCGGAGATCCTCGACCGCCACGGCGTCGCCGTGCGCGCCGGCCACCACTGCGCCCAGCCGCTGATGGAACGCCTCGGGGTCGCCGCCACCGCCCGCGCCAGCTTCGGCGTCTACACCGTCCGCGAGGAGATCGACCGCCTGGTCGAGGGCCTCCACGACGCGCGCAAGGTCTTCGGCCTCTGATGGAGGACCAGCTCTACAGGGAGCAGATCCTCGATCACTACAAGCGACCGCACAACTTCGGCCGGGTCGAGAAGCCAGACCTCGAGTTCGAGGACACCAACCCCTTCTGCGGCGACGAGCAGCACGTGACGATCCGCCTCGACGACGAGGGCAGGGTGGCGGAGGTCGCCTTCGACGGCCAGGGCTGCGCGATCTCGACCGCCGCGACCTCGCTGCTGACCGACGAGCTGGTCGGCAAGACGCGCGAGGAGCTGCTGGCGATCCCGAAGGAGGAGGTGCTCGACCTGCTCGGGATCGATATCTCGGCGACGCGGATGAAGTGCGCGATGCTCGGCCTCAAGGTGGTCAAGAGCGCCGGCCTCGGCCAGCCCGCCGAATGGGAGGACGGCGACCCGGAGGCCGAGCGGGCGCGCGAGGGGATCTGACGCGACCTGCATCGAGACCCTATTTGGGGTCCGATGCAGGTCAGATGCCGATTCGGGCGCTGAGCCAGGCGAGAGCGCGGCGGAAGGACCAGGCCTTGGCTTCCGGGTCGGCGTGGACGCCCCAGATGCGGACCAGGGAGACCTGCGGGTCGCGTTCGGCGAAGCCGACGTTCATCGCGCAGGGGACGATCCGGTCTTCGCAGCTCTGGAAGATCAGCAGCGGGCGCAGGCTCGGCCGGCGAGCGGAAGAGTAGGCGCGCAGATCGTCTTCGGAGACCCGCAGGTGGCGCCAGGAGTGCGGGTCGCCCGGGGGGTCGCTGCGGTACTCGCGCGCGTAGGCGGAATTCCAGGCCCGCAGCGCGGTCGGCGGCGCCTTCGCCGCGGCGGCGGCGACGTAGCCGCGCGAGGCGAGCCAGGCGGCAATCCCGCCGCCCGCCGAGTCGCCGTAGGCGAAGACGCGGCGGCCCTGGCGACGCAGCGAGAGCGCCAGGTCCTTCATCTGGGCGAAGGCGGCGGGCAGGTCGTCGAGCGAGTAGCTCGGCTGCAGTGTCGCGAACTCGCCCTGCTGGGCGGCGATCGCCGCCGCGTAGTCCATGTAGCCGGGGTCGCCGGTGAAGAAGCCGCCGCCGTGGATCAGCAACAGCACCGGCTGCGGCGGCGCTTCGTCAGCGGCGGCCGGCGGGGCGCCAAAAGCGGCCGCAACGGCCGCCGCCAGCAGCAGCGCGAGCACGAGTGCTCCATTGAGCGCCCCATGAGCGGCAAACGGAGCACTCGTTCGTAGACGATCCATGACGACGCTCATATCGACAGGCACAACCGCGGAGTCGAGCGAAAGGTGCGGTCGGCCGATCCCCGCCTTCCTCTAAAATCCGACTGGATAGGTAGGATTAAGTCTCAACCCGCACTAAGCATGGCGGAGTCGACCGCCCAGATCAATGCCTGACACCACTGGAACCCAGATATCAGTGTGCCCGCTCGCCGAGCTGCCGCCCGGCGCGATGCGCCTGGTCGAGCACGGGGACGTCAAGATCGGCGTCTTCAACTGCGACGGGACGCTGTATGCGATCGAGGATCGCTGCTCTCACGACGACGGGCCGCTGGCCGAGGGCGAGTTCGACACCGCCTCCTGCACGGTCGAGTGTCCGCGCCACGGCTCGCTCTTCGATCTGACCAGCGGCAGGCCGAAGACCCTGCCCGCCTATGCTCCGGTGCGGACGTTCGCGACGGCCGTCGTGGACGACACCATCGTTTTGGAGGTCTGACACATGGCAACGCCCGAGGCAGTAGCGGAGAAAAAAGAGCTGGCGGGGATCAACGCCGACTACAAGGAGAAGTTCGGCTTCCACGATCCCGAGAGCGGCTACGCCTACAAGGCCCCGAAGGGGCTCTCGCGCGAGGTGGTCGAGTCGATCTCCGAGTACAAGGACGAGCCGCAGTGGATGCGCGACTTCCGGCTCAAGGCGCTCGAGCACTTCGAAAGCCGGCCGACCCCGAACTGGGGCGGCAACCTGGGCCAGATCGACTTCGAAGACATCCACTACTTCGTCCGCGCCTCGGACAAGAACAGCCGCGACTGGAGCGAGGTCCCGGACGACATCAAAAACACCTTCGACCGGCTCGGCATCCCCGAGGCGGAGCGCAAATTCCTCTCCGGGGTCGGCGCCCAGTACGAGTCCGAGGTCGTCTACCACCAGGTCAACGAGAAGCTCGAGGCCCAGGGCGTGATCTTCACCGACATGGACACGGCGTTGCGCGAGCACGAGGATCTGGTGCGCCAGTACTGGGCGACGGTGATCCCGCCCAACGACAACAAACTGGCGGCGCTCAACTCGGCGGTCTGGTCGGGCGGCTCCTTCGTCTACGTCCCCGCCGGGGTCAAGGTGGAGATGCCGTTGCAGGCCTACTTCCGGATCAACACCGAGAACATGGGCCAGTTCGAGCGCACCCTGATCATCTGCGAGGAGGGGGCCGACGTCCACTACATCGAGGGCTGCACGGCGCCGGTCTACTCGACCGACTCGCTGCACTCCGCGGTGGTCGAGATCGTCGCCAAACCGAGCTCGCGGGTCCGCTACACGACCGTCCAGAACTGGTCGCAGAACGTCTACAACCTGGTCACCAAGCGCGCCGTCGCCGAGGAGAAGGCGACGATGGAGTGGGTCGACTGCAACCTCGGCTCGAAACTGACGATGAAGTACCCGTCGATCTACCTGCTCGGCCCCGAAGCGCACGGCGAGATCCTCTCGATCGCCTTCGCCGGCGAGGGCCAGCACCAGGACGCCGGCGGCAAGATCATCCACGCCGCGCCGCGCACCTCGTCCTCGATCTTCTCCAAGTCGATCTCCAAGGACGGCGGACGCAGCACCTACCGCGGCCTGCTCGAAGTCGCCGACGGGGCGAGCGAATCGCGCTCCAAGGTGGTCTGCGACGCGCTGCTGCTCGACGAGGACTCGCGCTCGGACACCTACCCGACGATCCGGATCGGCGAGAACGACGCCGACGTCGGCCACGAGGCGACCGTCTCGAAGATCGGCGACGAGCAGGTCTTCTACCTGCAGAGCCACGGGCTCGACGAGGAGGAGGCCTCGAAGATGATCGTCAACGGCTTCATCGAGCCGGTCACCAAGGAGCTGCCGATGGAGTACGCGGTCGAGCTCAACCG
>DATFMX010000135.1:0-4838 GCA_035266685.1 Solirubrobacterales bacterium | reverse complement strand
CGACGTCTCCGATCGCGACCCCGGGGTCGAGGTGCTGGGCGAGCGCCTCGCCCTGCCGGTCGTGCTCGGACCGGTCGGCCTCGCGGGGATGCTGGCCCCGCTCGCCGAGGTCCAGGCCGCGCGCGCGGCGCAGGCCGCGGGAGTGCCGTTCGTCGAGTCGACCGTCTCGATCTGCCCGATCGAGGAGGTGGCGGCCGCCGCCACCTCGCGACCGCCCTGGTTCCAGCTCTACGTAATGCGCGACCGCGGCTACACCGAGCACCTGATGGCGCGGGCGCGGGCGGCCGGCTGCGAGGTCCTGGTGCTGACCGTCGACCTCGCCGTGGTCGGCGCCCGCCACCGCGACACCCGCAACGCCGTCGTCGGCGAGGGCCTTCCCCTGCGGGCGAGGCTCGGCCGGGCATTCGATCTGCTCAGCCATCCGGGCTGGGTTCGCCGCGTCGCGATCGGCGGCAAACCGCTCACCTTCGGCAACCTCGAGGACGCGGTCCCCGGCGCCCGCACGCCGGAGGCATTTCGCGACTGGGTCGACGCTCAGTTCGACCCCAGCGTCACCTGGGACGACATCGCCTGGGTGCGCGAGAACTGGGATGGCCGCCTCCTGGTCAAGGGCGTGCTCGACCCGGCGGACGCCCGCCGCACGGTCGAGGTCGGCGTCGACGGCGTGATCGTCTCCAACCACGGTGGCCGCCAACTCGACTCCGTCCCCTCGACCGCCCGCGCCCTCCCCGGGATAGCGGACGCAATCGCCGGCCAGACGGAAGTCCTGGTCGACGGCGGCATCCGCACCGGCCTCGACGCCTTCAAGATGGTCGCCCTGGGAGCAAGCGCCGTCCTCATCGGCCGCGCCTGGGCCTGGGCCGTAGCCGCCCGCGGCCAGGCCGGCGTCGCTCACATCCTCGACGTCCTGCGCGCCGATCTCGACGTTGCCTTGGCCCTCACCGGCAATAGCTCGCTGGCCGAGGTCGACGGTTCGGCGCTCTACGTGACGACGGATTCCGACTGAGCGCTAGGTCCTCATCCTCAGCTTTCCCGAGCCCGACGGAGCGAAGCTCGGGCGAGGTCGTCGCCGGCGCCGGCTGAGCGCGCCTGGTCTCAGGACACCAGCGCCGAGCGCGCTCGGGCGGCGCGGACTGCGGCTGAGAGGGTCTCGATGTCGTAGGCGCCCTCGTGGCGGCGGTTGTTGACGAAGAAGGTCGGGGTGCCGGTTACGCCGCTGCCGTCGGCCGAGTCGACGTCGTCGGCGACACGGGGGGCGCGGGCGTGGCTCTGCGTTTCCTCTTGGAAGCGCTCCAGGTCGAGGCCGAGCTGCTCGGCGTACCCGCGCAGGGCGCGCGGGGAGAGGTCTCCCTGGTGGGCGAGCAGCAGGTCGTGCATCTCCCAGAACGCCCCCTGCGCGGCCGCCGCCTCGGCCGCCTCGGCGGCAAGCTCGGCGCGCGGGTGGACGTCGCTCAGCGGCAGGTGGCGCCAGACATAGCGCAGGTCGCCGAAGTCGGCGAGCAGCTCGCGGATCACCGGCTCGGCACGCCCGCAGTAGGGGCACTCGAAGTCGCCGTACTCGACCACGGTCACGTGCGCCTCGTGTGGACCGCGAATGTGGTCGCGGCCGGGATCGACCGGCACGGCGAGGTCGACCGGCGTCTCCGAGGTCCCCAGCAGGGCGCGGATTCGCGTGCGGCGCGGCAGCCACGCAGTCGCCCGGAAGACGAGCCAGGTGAGCAGCGAGGCGCCGAGCGCCGCCGTCAGCACTCCCAGCTTCGCCTCGCGCAGCTCGAGCCCGTCGAAGGCGAGCGAGGCGATCAGCAGCGAGACGGTGAAGCCGATCCCGGCGACCGCGCCGCCGCCCGCCGTCGCGACCCAGCCGACCGGCGGGCTGAGGCGGCCACGGCTCAGCTTGCTTGCCAGCCACGCCATGCCGGTCACCCCCACCGGCTTGCCGAGCACGTAGGCGGCGACGATGCCGAGCGTCAGCGGCGACGCGTAGGCCTTGGCGAGGAAGTTGCCGTCAAGCGCGATGCCGACGTTGGCGAGCGCGAACAGCGGCACGATCACGTAGCTGGTCCACGGGTGGTAGAGCGCCAGCATCCGCGCGTTGGGCGAGACCGCCGCCTGCAGCCCCTGGCTGGCCGAGCGGGCGAGCTCGGGGGTCGGCTGCTCGCGAAAGCCCCGGAAGAGCCGGGTCGCCCGCTCGAGCTCTTCGCGTCCCGCCGGATAGGCCCAGGTGATCAGTCCCACCGCGAGCCCGAGCACCACCGGCTCGACGCCCGATTCGAACAGCGCCACCCAGGCGACCGCAGCGAGCAGGAAGTAGACGAGGCCCTGCCTGATGCGCAGCGCCAGAGCGAGCAAGATGACGGCAAAGACGCCGGCGGCGATCAGCAGCGATCCCAGGACCACTTCGTCGCTGTAGGCGCCGCCGATGACCAGCAGCGCGACGACGTCGTCGACGACGATGATCGTCAGCATGAAGCCGCGCAGGCGGTCGGGAAAGCGCGGCCCGACCAGCGCCAGCATCCCCAGCGCGAAGGCCGTGTCGGTCGACATCGCCACTCCCCAGCCGCCGGCCGCGTCGCCGCCGCCGTTGAAGGCGAGGTAGATCGCGATCGGCACCGCCATGCCGCCGAGCGCCGCCAGCACCGGCAGCGCCAGGCGGCGGCGCTCGCGCAGCTCGCCGACGTCGAACTCGCGCCGCACCTCGAGCCCGACGACGAAGAAGAAGAACGCCATCAGGCCGCTGTTCACCCACTCACGCAGGTTCTGCGAGATGCCCGAGCCGCCGAGCCGGATCGAGAGCTCGGTCCCCCAGACGCTGTCGTAGGAGGAGAGGTCGACGTTCGCCCAGACCAGCGCCGCAACCGCCGCGGCGAGCAGCACGCTGGCGCTGCCGGTCTCGGTGGCGAGGAAGTCCCGCAGCGGCCCCGGCAGGTTGCGCACCCAGGCGGTGCGTCCGCTGAAGGTCGACTGGCTTACGGACGGGCTCACCCCGGGCAGCTTGCCATCATCGGTGCAAAGCAAGCGAAAGGGATGGCGATGGCGACTTCACCCGAGGGCAGCGTGGCGCCGGACGCCTCGCCCGCCTCCGGCTCCGGCGTCTACAACCTGACCAAGCACGGAACAGGTCGGCTGAACCGGGGGCATCAGTCCCGCGGCGGTCGCGGCGAGATCAGCGCCACCGGCAGGGCGAGCCCGGCCGAGCGGCGCACGGTGGCGATGCGGCGGCCGGGCTGCACGGCGTCGCGGATCTCGCTCACCCGGTCGCCGAGCGAGGCGACGGTCGCGTCGAGGTCCGGGGCGAGAAAGGCAAGGCCCCAGAAGAACGCCGGGTGGTCGCCCCCGGCCCGCTCGATCGCCTCGGGCGGCTCCTGCACGACCTCGAGGATCGTCGCGCCGAGCCGGAAGAAGGCCTGGCGCGGCGCGCCGGCGGGGGTCGGCTCCTCGCGGATGCGACGCAGATCGAGGCCGGCGAGTTTCAGCGCCGCGACGGTGCGGTCGAGCGCCGGGGTCATGGCGACGACATGGTCGACGGCCGTGAGCCCGTTCGGGTGCGCGGGCGGCGCGGCGGGCGGCGGGCGCTCCGAGCGTGCCGTCGGCAGGCCGTCGAGCTCGACCCCGCCGGTGTCGCGCAGCGACCAACCGACGAGCCGCTCGCCCGCGTGCGGACCGGCGAGGTGGATCCGCACCTCGCCGACGACGCAGGCGTCCCCCTCGACCGCGAACCCAAGCGCTTCCCAGGCGGCGGGCTCGTCGGCGACCGTCAGCTCGTCGATCGTCGCGCTCACCCCGGCCGCGCCTCCTCGTCGCGGCGCTTGATCGGCAGCCACCGGTTCTGCGCACCCTCGCTCACAGCGAGGTCAAAGCTACTCAGTGCAGCTCCGCCGTGACCAGGCGCAGGCCGACGTCGAGCTCCTCCCCCGTCCGGAGCTCACCGTGACGGCGGTCCCACTCGCCGCTCGCGAGGTCGCGGCGCAGGCGCCCGAGGCCGCGGGCCGTCACATCCTCGGGGAGCTGGTGCCAGATCGAGGAGGAGCGGCGCACGTCGGGGTCGAGGTGGGCCTCCGGCCGGTCCCAGAGGGCGATGCAGAAGCCATCGGTGCAGCCGGCGGGGACCGACAGCGGCTCGACTCGGAGGTTCGGCAGCAGCGCCTCGAGCCGCTCGATCATCGGGAAGACGCGGCGGTCGTGCTCGACGATCTCCGGCAGGTAGTCACGACAGAGCCACATCTCCGCCGTCACGTCGAGGTCGAGCGTGACGAAGGCGAGGCGGTCGCGGGTGACGCGGCAGACCTCGGCAAGACCACGCCCGACATCGTCCCAGTGGTGCATGGTGAAGACGCCCATCGTCGCGTCGACGCTGTCGTCCTCCAGCGGCAGGGCCTCGGCGACGCCCTGGATCGCCCGCGCCGCGTCGGCCGGGCGCTGGGCGATCATCACCGGCGAGGGCTCGACCGCGATCACCTCCCGGTCGCGCGGCTCGTAGGAGCCCGCGCCGGCGCCGACATTGAGGACGACCCGCGCGTCGCCGAGCGCCGCGTGGATCCTCGCCTCGATCCGCGGATCGGCGCGCCGCACCTCGGTGTAGCCGACGCCCATGCGGTCGTATGCGGGCACCTTCGATCCCATCTCAGACGAAAGTCTCCCAGCTGAGCGATGATGCCGGGTCGAGTGAGTGCGTCCCACCTCCCCCAGATCTTCATCCTCGCGGGCACGAGGCGCGGCCTATGGACGCTGGCTGCGCTGACGCTGCTCAGCGGCGCCGCGATGCTGCCGGCGATCGCGACGA
This sequence comes from Solirubrobacterales bacterium, assembly GCA_035266685.1. Lineage (GTDB taxonomy): Bacteria > Actinomycetota > Thermoleophilia > Solirubrobacterales > 70-9 > VRUE01. The sequence continues at coordinate 58 of DATFMX010000135.1, read as the reverse complement.
TGGCCGACCACGGTGGTTCCGTGATCGCCTTCGAGAAGGCCGGCAGCGTCGCCCGCAG
>DATFMX010000134.1:0-9739 GCA_035266685.1 Solirubrobacterales bacterium | reverse complement strand
ATTCTCAGTCCGGAAACCGGGGTTCGAATCCCCGTAGCGGTACTGCTAGTTCTTTTGGGCCAACGACTACGAGCCGCCGTCGTGTTGCCCTATCGGCGTCGCGAGTGGCGGCGGGGGAGGACCGTGATCGCGAAAGTGCTCGAGGCTTCGTGGATCAGGTCGACTGGGACCGCTGTCGTCTTGGCGGCGCTCCGCGGCGGGTTTTTCGAGCCGAAGAGGGCAATGGAGACCAACGCCCCGCGCGGATCGTGGCGGGCCTTGTAGCGGATGCCGTCATAGCCAGCCTCTTGGAGGGCGAGTGCCCAGCCCTGGGTCAGGTTGTAGTCGGAGGTCGAGTGGATCTCGGCGGTGAGGCCGATGAGCCCGAGAACGGTCGGGTCCGTCAGGTCAACAACGTTTGCTTTAGGTGGGCGCAGCCGCGATAGCCGCTGCGTGTCGACCAGTGGCTCCGGGATCACCCCGCCTGGCCGCAGCAGGCGGCCGAACTTCTCGACGAAGGCGCCGATTGGCTCTTCGGCGAGGTAGCAAGTGCCCAACTCAGCGAGGTTGAACCGGCCATCAGGGCCGATGTCGAAGAACCAGGGCGCGACGTCGGAGGCATGGATTCGCCACAGAGGTTTCGCCCCGAGCTTCGCGCCGGGAAGCTCGGGCAGGTCATCGGGAGGGGCGGGCAGGCCGCGCGGACTCAACGCTTCAGTTCGGCCACGGCGCGGTGAGCTGAGAGAAGCAGGGGCTCGAGGTCCGCGTCAGCGAAGGCATCGATCGCCGCCCGGTTGCCAAGCTCCGGCTGGGGGGTGGTGGCAAACGAGGCGAGCGTCCACGGGTCGAGGTCCGCATCACTGAAGATCTCGTTGAGCTCCTTGATTGCCCGGAAGGGGGCCCCGCTGGTCGCATCGAACTGCCAGCGCGGGTAGCGAACCAGCCCGGCGTCGTCGCGCAACGCGATCACCGACCCGCTGACGACCCGCTTGCGCAGCGCCTCGCGACTGACCCCGCCAAGCAGGACGCGAGCTTCGGCGCTGGTCAGCAGCCCCCCGAGGGCTCGCTCCCAGGCACTGCCGGCAAGCACGACCATCGCCGCGCGGCGCCCAAGCATTTCGGCATCATCGGGCGAACTCGGCTGACCGCCGATCTCGGTAAGGGTGCGCCGGAACTCTTCGACGGTGCGGTCTAGGAGAGCTGGATTTGCTGCCATCTCTGCAAGGCTAACGTCAACCTCGTCAACCGTCAAGCGGTCGATGATCTATCGCCCCCGCCCTTTCCCGCTCGCTTTCAAAGGATGCCGACGTCTCCCGGATCGAGCACTCGGAGAACCTCTACCTGCGCATGCTTGCCGACCACGTGGGCGCCCTCGGCGGCCACATCGAGGTCAACGCCGTCTTCGACGGCGACGTCGTATCGCTTGGCCTGGTCGAGAAGGACCGGGGCTCGGCCGCTGCCTGAGCCGAATCGCTGCGAAACCGCGCTACCGGGCCAGCGAGACCGGCTCGGCAGCGACCCGCGCTGCGTGGTTCGACTTATGTCTGGCTGGGGGTATGAACGGAAACCCCGGGACAGCTCCCTCGGCGGCTCGCCGTGGGTCCGCGGTTGCTGCGGGTCCACCGAGGGATCGGAGCGATCGACATCGGCGGGGGTCGATGCCGGGTCGGGATCCAAGTCGCCGGGCCTTACTCCAGCAGCAGCGCGGTCAGTGCCCCGCGTGATCGGACCCCGGTGCGCTGGTAGACGTTCTCCAGGTGGCGCTTGACCGTGTTGGGGGAGAGATGCAGCTGCTCCGCCGCCTCGCGATTGGAGAGGCCGCGGGCAATCAGCCGGGTCACTTCCGCTTGGCGCGTGGTCAGATCGAGGGCGGCGATGCGGGCCTCCAGCGGCGATTCGATCTCTCCGACCTGGGCAAGGTCGGCCTCGGCCCGGGCCCTCCACAGCGGCGCTCCCATCGCCGTGTAGGCGTCGATTGCGGCCCGCAGTGAGACCCGGCCCGCCTCGTCCTTGCCCAGCAGCAGCTCGAGCCGGCCGAGGGCGTGGTCGACGACCCCCCAGATAGCGACCGTAGTCGTCGCCAACCGCCCTCGGTAGGGATCTAGGAGCCCGTGCAGGAGGGCTGCCGCTTCGCGGTCGCCGATCCGGGCGACCGCGTATGCGTAGTCGACGATGGTCGCGATCCAGATCGGGTCGCGTGGCAGCGCCTCGAACCGCGTCGCCACATCGGTGTCCAGCACCTCGCGGGCGAAGTCGAGCTCGCCGGCTTCGGCGTTGGCGAGGGCCACCAGGGAGCGGAAGCCCGGGAGCCCCGGGTACTGGTGCAGCGCCTGTGCCAGCAGCGGCGCCAGCTCGCCGATCCGCCCTTCCTGCCAGCGGATGCTGCAGAGCTGGCTGATGTAGGGGGGGAGGGCGTCGGGCTGGGCGCTGTGTCTGGCGCGCTCGACCGCTCGCTGAGCACAGGCCTCGGCCTCGTCGAGCCTCCCGTGCAGCGACAGATGCAGCGACTCCGCCCATTCGCACAGCCAGCGGGCGGTGGTGTCGCCGGTCCGGCGGGCGATCCGCTCCTGCTCGCGCAGCGAGCGCGCCGCCGCCTCGACCTCGCAGATCTCCAGCTGCGCCACCGCCTGCCAGTGGAGGGCGTGGAACAGCTCGAGCGGCTCGTCCAGCTCGGCCCCGATCTCGATGCTCTCGGCCGCCATCGCGATCCGCTCGGCGGCGTTGTCGGGGTCCCAGCGGGCGATCAGGCAACGGACCAGCACCTGGGCGAGGACGCGGCGGTCGCCGGACTTGCGCGCTGCGGCGAGCGCGCTCTCCGCCAGCCAGCGACGGCGGTCGGCCTGGTCGGTGAAGGTCAGCTCCAGCGCCAGCTGGGAAAGCACCAGGGCCGACTCGGGACCGCTTCCGTCGAGCCGCTCTCCGGCGCGTCGCAGCATCGCGGCGCGCTCGCGGTCGAAGCCGCCCACCTGGGAGACGAAGCCGCGGTGGTTCGCGAGCGCCGCCGCGACCAGCCGATCGACCTCGCCGAGGCGGTCGGCCAGGCGCGCCGCTCGCAACAGGCATTCGCGCGAGCGCTCCTGGTTCGTGTAGCGGAGCGCGACGCCGAGGCCGGTCAGCAGGTCGCAGAGCTTGACGTCGTGGCGGTCCCCGCCGCGCCGCTCCAGCGCCCGCTCGAACCAGCTCGCCGCCAGCTCGTGGTCGTAGCTGCGCAGCGCCGCTTCGCCGGCCTCGGCGCAGTATCGGGCGGCCCGCTCGCGATCACCCGGCTCGGCGTGCCACCAGTGGTGGGCAAGCTGGGCGGAGCGGCCCTCGCCGGCGTGTAGCTTGGGCTCAGCCTCGAGCTGCTCGCCGAAGCGCCGGTGCAGCTTCCCCCGCGCCGCGGGCTCGATCTCCTCGTAGAGGCAGTGGGCGACGATCGCGTGGCTGAAGGCGTAGCGGCCGTCGCTCCCGGCAGCGACCAGGCCGGCTCGCTCGGCAACTCGCAGCGATTCCTCGACCGCTTCGGCGCCGACTCCCGTCCCCGCGGCGAGATCGGCCGCGGCGAAAGCGCGGCCGAAGGCCGCGGCGGCGGACAGGCAGGCGAAGGCCGGCTCGCCGAGGGCGTGCGCGCGGGTGGAGATCAGCATCCGCAGCGAGCGCGGGGTGGACGGGTCCGGAGGGGAGGGCGCCCCCACATCGCCCATCGCCCGCAGCAGCTCGCAGGCGAAGAGGGCGTTGCCGCCGCTCTCGCGGCCGACCGCCGCCGCGGCGCGGTCGAGCGCGGCGTCGTCAGCATCCGGGTTGAGCGCGGAAGCGATGTCGCGCAGGGCCGACGGCCCGAGGGCGCCGAGCTGCAGGTGCCTGGAGCCGGCCTCCGAGCTGAGCTCGGCGATCGCCTCGGCCGCCTCACCGCTCGGGTCGACGTCGGTGGGGCGGTAGGTGACCAGGAGCAGGAACGGGGCTCCGCTCCCCGCCCGGGCGAGGTGCCGGAGCAGGGCGAGGGTCGAGGGGCCGCAGGCGTGCAGGTCGTCGATCGCCAGCAGCAGCGGGCCGTGGCGGATGATGCGTTCGAGCAGCTCCAGCGCCGCCGCGAACAGCCTGGCCCGGTCGTCGCTCAGGCCCCAGAGAGCCTCTTCGGCGGGCTCCGCGGCCAGGGCGCCGAGCGAGGAGCCGCGCAGCTCCTCGCGCAGCGGCTCCGTCCCGTGGCGGCCGAGGTCCCGGAGGGCCGCGACGAACGGCGCGTAGGGCGTCTCGGCGGCGCCTTCGCCGCTGCCGTAGAGGACCAGCGCTCCCGCGGCGTGGGCGGCCCCGGCCGCCTCGGCCACCAGGCGGCTCTTGCCGGCGCCGGGCTCGCCTGCCACCAGCACCGTCTCGCTGCCGCCTTCGGCGACCCGCTCCCAGGCGGCGTCCAGCTCCGCCAGCTCGGCGTCGCGGCCGACCAACGGCCAGGGGCGCGCTCGGGCGCTGCGCAAAGGTCCCGGCAGCGGCACCGGCTGGCGCGACGCGGTTTGGAAGGAACGGGACACAACCGGTTCGTGGGGCTGACCCAGCCTAGATGACTCCAGTTGGTGACTTCAGTTGGGCCGATCGGCCCAACTTGGGCTTGCGGAGTTGCGGAGCCTGGGTGGGAACGCTCAAATGGCGCCGATGCTCGGCAGGGGGATATCCAAAGGAGGACGGATGCGTCGTCTGGTCGTCGTTGCCTGTGCGTTTGGCCTGCTGCTTGCGCTGCCGGGGTCCGCGGGTGCGGCGAAAGTCATCGATGTGCCGGCGACGGCGGTGTTCCGGGCCGGAAACACGACCCCGGAAAACTGCCAGGCGTTCGTGTTCATCCAGTGGCCCGAACAGGCGAACGCGCAAGGGTGGAAACTCGACTACGAATACCTCAGAGGAACCGCCGACATATTGACCCACGCGGAACCGACCCTGATCCCGCCTTTCGATGACGGGGTCAAGGCGCCGAGATTTGTTCCCCCGGTTGGCACCCACTGGTATTTCCACACCTACCACTCCAAAAGCGCGCCCCCCGAACACACGGCCGAGTGCGCGAGCCTACAGGCCGAAATGCTCGCGAGAGTCCTCAGCGCCACCGTCCACGTGACGGTCCCTGACACCTCCGAAGAAGAAAAAAAAGAGCAAGAAGAGAAAGAAGAAGAAAAACGCAAAGAAGAAGAAACCGAAACCACCTCGCAGCCGCCTGACGACCCGAAAGGCCCACCTGGGGAGAAGGGAAAGGCGACCTGCCGGGGCGAGGCCGCGACCATCTTCGTCAAGCCCGGACCCCCGACCAACGGCACCTCCCACCGGGATGTGATCATCGGCACCTCCAAGCGTGATGTGATCCGGGCGCTCGGCGGCAACGACCTGGTCTGCGGACTCGGCGGCAACGACATGATCCTCGGCGGTGGCGGCGGGGACATCCTGCTGGGTCAGGGAGGCGGGGACACGATCCGCGGCCAGGGGGCCAACGATGTGCTGCTCGGCGGCGGCGGCGCCGATCAACTCTTCGGCCAGGCGGCGGCGGACAAGCTCTTCGGCCAGGCTGGCTCCGATGTCCTGAACGGCGGCGCGGGCCGGCCCGATCTCTGCAATGGGGGGTCGGGCCGAGACCAGCGACGGAGCCCCGGCTGCGAGCGCCGGCGGCAGATCCCCTGAGGCCGGCGTTCCCTGCTGGGCCCACCCGGCGCCCAGCTCGGCGCCGCCGATGAAGGGGGAACACAGTCGTTTTGGTCTCCATCGAAACCGGGGCGGTTCAGTGCCGATCTACGCCGGCAGCGTCGTGGGGCGCGACGATTCGGCCGGTCGTCCGTTCCGTACAAGGCGCACCATCGCCCAGGTCGCGTCGACCGCGGCGACGATCAGCGCGATGTTGCGGATCAGCATGATGAAGGCCGGGCCGTAGACGTTGTAGGTGGTGCCGTAGGCGCCCATCGGGCCGTAGGCGGCGGTGGTGAGGATCGCCGCCGCGACAACGGTCCAGGCCGCCCGCTTGATGCTGCTGTTGCGGGCGGTGAGGACGACCGCCGACAGCCCGAGCATCCAGATCATGTACTGGGGGCTGAGCACGCGACTCGTCACCACCAGCAGCAGGACGACGGTGAAGACGAAGTCGCGGCTGACGACCGCGTCGGCCAGCGCTTCGCGGCCACGGCGGATCGCCCGGCTGCGCGCCAGCCACCAGAAGCCGGCGCCGATCAGCGCCGCCAGCGAGAGCCACTTGAGCACTTCGGCGGTGACGTCGGCGCCGCCGTCTTCGATCTCCCACGCCCGGTAGCGGATCCCGGCGTCGATTTCCTCGCCGGTGACGTACTGGCGCAGATGCCAGGGCAGGCTGGCGACCGATTCGACCTGCAGCCCGCGCCCGTTCTCTTCCTTCAGGAAGCCGAGCTCGTCGCCGTTGAAGGAGAAGGCCGAGAGGACGAAGATGAAGGCGATCGCCGCCGCCGCGCCGGCCGCCGCCCGCAGCAGCCGCCCGCGGTCCCACTCGCCGAACAGCAGCGCGATCGGCCAGGCCTTGATCATCGCGCCCACTCCCGCCAGGGCGCCGAACAGGCCCGGCCGCCGATGGATCACGAGCAGTCCCCCGATCGCCAGCACGGTCGGCGCCAGGTCGAAGCGCAGCACCGGCAGCGCCCGCAGCATCGGCATCGCCAGCAGCCAGACCCAGACGCCGGCGTCGCTGCCCTCGCGCTCGCCGAGCCGCGCCAGCAGGACGAGCCCGATCAGGTCGAGGATCAGCATCGTCGCGACGAAGTCGTAGCCGAAGGCCGCCGGGCCGACCCGCGGCAGGAGCAGCAGCAGCCCCGCCCCCGGCGGGTACTGCCAGGCGTCTCCCGTCGGCAGCACCCCGTGGCCCAGTTCTTCCGACCAGATCCCGAAGATCCCCGCGTCTTCCCACTGCGGCCCGATCGCGTCGTTCCAGAAGCCGACATGGGCGACGATCAGGAACCGCGTCGCCAGCCAGACGGCCGCCCAGACCCAGACCTTCCTGCTGCGCAGCAGCGCTCCCCAAGTCATTGGCGCGGCAGGCTATACATGGCGGCAGACCCAGACTCCCCGAGCGCGGTCGAGGTTTGGGTCGCATAGCGGTTCAAACCTCGACCGCGCTCGGTGGGGGGGGTCAGGCCCGCAGGATCTCGCCGGCCGTGCGGTGGGCGAGGCTCATGATCGAGACCATCGGGTTGACGCCCGGGGCGCTCGGGAAGGCGCTGCCGTCGCCGATCCAGACGCCGGCGACGTCGTGCAGCTCGCCGCGCCCGCCGGCCACCGAGTCCGCCGGGTCGGCGCCCATCCGGCAGGAGCCCATCTGGTGCGCGGTGAAGCAGGCGATGTCGTTGGGCTCATAGCTCGCGGCCTCGAGCTCGCCGAGGAAGGCGTCGAAGTCCTCGCCCGCGCGCCAGCGCGTATCGCGCGAGTGCAGGGTCAGCACCTCGCTCGCCCCGGCCGCCCGGTGCAGGCGCGCCAGCTCGGCGTTCGCCCGCCGCGCGAGCCGCGCGTCGACCGCGTCGTCGAGCCCCCAGCGCACGACCGCCCGCCCCTGCTCGTCGAGCGCCACCTCGCCCGAGCCGTGGTCGCGGGCGACGCTGACGAACGGCGCCACCCAGGGCAGCGTCTGCATCAGCCGCTTGTGCGCCGCCCCGGACTCCCAGGGGAAGGCGGCGCCGACCAGGCCGGGGGAGACGCCGACCGCCTCGATCAGGAATCCGCACTCGTCCTCGAGGTCGGAGAAGCGGTCCGAGAGCGCCGACTGGATCTGTCCCTGCCAGCCGTCGATCCGCTCCTCGTAGAGCCCGACGACGATGTAGGCGGGGTGCAGGCGCAGGTGCTTGCCGACCGCCGGGCCGCCGATCCCGCTGCGCAGCAGCAGCGCCGGCGACTCGACCGAGCCGCCCGCGACGACGACCGTCGGCGCCTCGACCCGCAGCGCGGTGGTCGAGCCGTCGGCGTGCGTCACCGTCGCCTCGACGCCCGTCGCCCGCCCGGCCTCGGTCAGTACCCGCTCCGCGTGGCAGCCGACCAGCGCCCGCGCCCCCGCGTCGGAGGCGTCCTGCAGCCAGGTCTTCATCGCCGAGCGCTTGCAGCCCCGCTGGCAGCCGAAGGCGCAGTAGCCGCATTCGGCGGGCTCGTCGTCGAGCGAGGCGTTGCGCCAGATCGGCCGGTGCTCGTAGCCCAGCGCGTCGCAGCCGGCGATCATCCGTCGGTGGGTCGCGTTCTGATCGGTCGCCTCGGTGTTGGCGCCGATCCGCTCCATCACGACGTCGATGTGCTCGGCGACGAACGCCGGGTCGTCCAGTCCCTCCAGGCCGTGCCCCGCCCACTCGGCGAGCACCCGCTCGGGCGGGCGCACGCAGTTCATGTAGTTGACGACCGTGCCGCCGCCGAGCGTCTGCCCGGCTAGGACCGCGATCGAGCCCGACTCCGAGGCGGCGAGCCCGCCGCCGTAGTAGAGCTCCAGGTAGCCGGGCAGCTCGAGTTGCTTGAAGTCCTGCTCGTTGCGGTAGCCGCCCGCCTCGAGCACCAGAACGTCCTTGCCGGCGGACGCGCAGCGCGCCGCGATCACCGCGCCGCCGGCGCCCGAGCCGACGACGCAGACGTCGGCCCGCAGCGTCGCCTGCTCGCCGGAGACTTCGGCGAGCGCGACCGTCTTCGGCGCCGCCGCGGCGCTCGCCGGGGGAGAGGCCGGGCCCGGGTAGCCGATCGCCTCCCAGTTGGGGTTCGACCCGGCCTCGTCGGGCAGCGCGTAGAAGAAGAGGATCGTCAGCGCCTTCAGCTGCTCGAGCCCGAGCTTCGCCGCCGCGTCCTGGGCGCGGAAGCCGTGGACGATCTGGGTGCGCGCTTCCAGCGGCGCCTCGTCGAATCCCTCCGCGGCCAGCGCGTCGAGCAGCCCGCCGAGCGCCTCGATCTCCTCTGCCGTCATCGCCTCGGCCAGCAGCCCCTCGATCTGCGCCGCCACCTGCAGGTCGCCGGCGCCGCGCGCCATCAACCCCGACTCCACCGGGTCGAGGCTGTCGGATTCGACCGCAGGGACGAAGGTCTCGCAGAGCGCCTCCAGCGTCGCGCGTCGCGCCTCGTTGAAGATCGCCTGGGCAACGGCCATGGATCACGCTCCTTCGAGTGGTTGAACCCTGGGACGAAGGTACCCGGCCCCGCCGGCGCTGGCAAGCCTCGTGGGGTGGTTCAGCCGCCGAGCTTGTAGGCGACGATCTGCGGCGTCTGCCCTTCGTTGGAGGCGAGGCCGGCGGGGGCGACCACCGTTTCGCCGGAGATCGTGACGCCGGCGTTGCTGCCGGCGGGAAGCTGTTCCTGCCAGAGCTGCTTGCCGCTGCCCGTGTCGTATGCCCAAACCTTGCCGTCGTAGGTGGTGGCGAAGACGACGTCGTTGCTCACCGTGGTCGCGCCGAAGGCGGGCGCCGTGGCGAATTCGTGCTTCCAGGCGACCGACCCGTCCTTCGCGTTCAGCGCCACCAGTTCGCCGGAGTTTTCCCGGCTCGTTTCTTCGATTTTTTCGCCCGAGGAGTCCACTGAGACCGGATGGTTCACCACGGGGACGAAGACGCGCGAGCCGTCGGTCGACATCGGCGCGATCACGCCGCCCAGGGTGCCGGGGTAGATTTCGAACGGCGGCTTCAGCTTCGAGGTTTCGCCGCGCATCGCCAGCGCTCCGTCTTCGTCATGGCCGTTGTGCTTGCCGACCGAGCGCTTCCAGGCCAGCTTGCCGCTCTTCGCGTCGAGCGCGATCACGAAGCCCGACTTGCCGGCCGCGACGACGAGTTCGCGACCG
>DATFMX010000133.1:0-10771 GCA_035266685.1 Solirubrobacterales bacterium | reverse complement strand
AAGATTCGCCAGAAAGCTCCTCAGAATCGTCAGCGGCTCCGCGGAACCGCCCTCGAGCCCCCTGCCAGCTTCAGCGATCTCCTGCGCAATGTGCAACTCCCCGCCATCGAGAGCGTCCAGCAAACGCCTCAACCCTTCCTCGTAGGCCCCATACCCAGCTATTACCAACCGAGCTCCCGGGTGCCGAGCATGAACCAACGGCCAAGCGGAGATCAGTAGATCCACGCCCTTAGAGACGATCAACTTCCCGACAAACGCCACCCCAGACCCCTCATCCGTGTGGACCCGCGGTCGAAAGCTCTCGGTATCAACGCCAGGAGGACCCAACCGAGTCTTCTCAACCAACCCGGCAACGCCAGGCAAAGCCTCCCAAAGCGACTCAGCCGTATGCCGAGAGCCGACTAGCACAGTCCTGGCCGCCTCCATCCCCTCTTCGGCATAGGGCAAGAAGCGTGGATTCGGCTTGACCGTGTACTCGAGCGCCGACCCATGCACCTTGGCCGCAAAAGAGCCGATCTCCGCCCGCGCGAGGATCGCCGGCCCCATCACCAGGTGCCCGGCCAGCGCGGCGTCGAACCCGCCGACCCGCTCGGCCAGCTCGCGCACCGCGGCGACATTGGCGTCGAGGTAGCGATCGAGCTCCTCGTCGCTCAGCTCGTCGAACGTCTTCACCTCGAAGCCCTCATATGGGTCTTTGACGTAGACCGGCAGCAGCCCGCCGATCTCGGGGTTGTGGATCTCGACCCCGTCGATCGCGACCTGGCGGTCCTGGCAGAGCAGATGGACCTGATGGCCGAGCTGCGCCAGCGCCCGCGCCAGGCTGGCGGTGTAGATGTTGCTGCCGGTGCCGCGCAGCATGTAGCCGTGGAATAGGAGGACTTTCATAAACCGCCGCCTGCTCCGCTTCGCGTCCGCGGGCGGCGGCTAACAGCCATATCGGCCCCGCTCGCAAAGAATCAGATCGTGATGCTCGCTAATCAGAGAGTCAGAACGATAGTCTTCGGGCCGTGAACTCGAAGCAGCTCTACCGGATGCGCGCGCCGGCCTCGGGCCGCGAGGCGCTGGCTCACGCGGAGCCGGGCCAGGTCTACATCGACCGCGAGACCGAAGAGGAGATGGCGCCGGTGGCGATGGTCCTGCCGCTCGCCCCCTCCGCCTCGGCCCTCCCCCGTACCCCGGAGAACCTGCGCGCCTGCCGCCGCTGCGACCAGCTGATCGGGCTCGACGTCAGCGACTGCCCGTACTGCGGGCTGCGCCAGCAGGCCGTCTGAGCCCAGCTCAGGGTTTCTTGACGACCGTCGCGGTGTAGAGCAGCCGCGCGTTGCTGTAGTAGCAGCCGTAGGTCTTCGTCTTGCCGACGCCCTGCTGCGGGTGCCCGCCCTGGATGTCCTGCTTGGAGGAGCAGTGCTTGGGCAGGCGGCTGCCGCGCCAGGTGTTGTCTTCGGAGACGTTGAAGGCGAACATCGGCGCCCAGGTGGGGACGGTCAGCGCGACCATCTGGCCCTGGACCACGTTCAGGGGGTGGTCGAGGGCGAAGACGACGGTGCTGCCGAAGTAGGAGTTGAGCACCTGCAGCGGGCTCTGGCGCACGAGCTTGTACTGCGGCGGCTTCGAGCCTTCGACCGGCTTCAGCACGCCGATCCGCGCCTCCGACGGCTTGCCGAGGAATTCGTTGAAGAAGCCGACCTCGTCGGTCATCTTTTCGCTGTCGGTGTGCGATGGCCGCGCGAGGGTGATCGACCAGGCGACGATCTTGCCGTCGAACGGCACCTCGTAGGGCCGCGGCACGCCGCCGGCGATCGCCTGGAAGCCGCTCACGTGGCCCTCGACCCGGCAGGGCACGACCTCGACGTTGTTGACGATCTTGCCTGGGCACGACGGCGGCGGCGTCTGGTCGGTCTTGCCGAGCACGACGACGCGCGGCGGTGCCGAGTCGGCGGCGCCGGGCCAGGTCGCGGCGACCAGGAGGACGAGCGTGCAGGCGAAGCCGAGCGCCGTCATGGCGCGGCTGCGACTGCGTCGGTTTTCGGCTGCTTTCACCACGTTCTCCAGGGACAACCCGGGCCCGCGACCAGGGTTGCGGCCCGGCATTCTGCCGTTCGCCGCGCCTCGCCGGTCTCCTCCAGCCCCGCTGCACGATCCCACCCCGGTAGATTTGCCGACCGTGACGGAGAGCGCGGCCCCAGGCGAAGACTTCATCCCTGCCGGCCTCGCCGCGCTCGGAATCGAGGCCGACGAGACCGACCTCGCGGTGATGGCCGCCTTCCATGCGCTGCTCTGGCCGCCGCTGACCGAGCTGCTGGCGCTCGACACCGCGGACGTCGAGCCGGAGCACTGCCCCGACCTCTCGCGGGGGCCAGAGTGAGCGAGCCGCTCGATCTCGGCCTGCGCGCCCAGGCGACGGCGATCGCCGCCGGCGAGCTCGATCCCGGCGAGCTGCTCGACGCCGCGCTGGCGCGGATCGAGCAGCGCAACCCGGCGCTCAACGCGGTGGTCGAGACCTTCCCCGAGCGCTCGCGAGAGATGCTCGCCGCGGCGCCCGAGGGGCCGCTGCGCGGCGTCCCGCTGGTGATCAAGGACGAGTGGCCGCTGCCCTGGCGGGCCCAGCGCTTCGGCGCCGCGGAACTGATGGCGCCCACCGCGCCCGGCGAATCGGGTCCCTACCGCGCCCTGCGCGACGCCGGGGCGACGATCGTCGGCGTCGGCAACATGCACGAGCTCGGCGCCGGCAGCACCGGCGCGATCTCCTACTACGGCGCCGCGCACAACCCGTGGAACATCGAGCGCTGCCCTGGCGGCTCCTCGAGCGGGCCCGCGGCCTCGGTGGCCGGCGGCTTGGTAGCCGGCGCGGTCGGCGCCGACGGGCTCGGGTCGGTGCGCTTCCCCGCCGCCTACTGCGGCCTGACCGGGCTCAAGCCGACCTTCGGCCGCTCGGCGATGGAGGGCCACCACATGGCGGCGCTCACCAGCCTGATCGTCTCCGGCCCGCTCTGCGCCGACGCCGCCGACTGCCGCCTGCTCGCCTCGGTCCTCTACGGCTCCGAGCTCGCTGCCGGGGACGCCGCCGGGCTGCGGATCGGCGTCGTCCGCGACGCCGTGTCGGAGGACGTGACGCCCGAGCAGGCCGCGGCCTGCTCGGGGGCGATCGAGGCGCTGGTCGCCGAGACCGGCGGCGAGCTGCGCGAGATCGAGCTGCCCAACCTCGAGGCCGCGACCCTGGCGGCGATCCTGATCATCAACTCGGAGGACATGAGCGGAGCGACGCCGGAGAAGCTCAACCGGCTCAGCCCGGAGCTCAGCCCGATCGCCCGCGGCACGCTCAAGTACCGGATGCTGCTGCCGGCGGCGGCGACCGCGCAGGCGCAGCGGGTTCGCACGCTGATGCGACGCCGCCTGGCCGCCCTCTTCGCCGACGTCGATGTGATCGCCTGGCCGACGATCCCGGCCCCCGCCCCGCCGCTCGAGGCGCCGCTGGTCGAGCTGCCCTCCGGCACGCACAGCGCCGACCAGGCGAATGTGCGCGGCGCCGCGCTCGCCAACCTGACGGGGATCCCGGCGATCAGCGCGCCGGTCGGCCTCAGCGGCGACGGCCTGCCGCTCGCCCTGCAGCTTCAGGCCGCCTGGGGCGCCGACGAGCTGCTGCTCGACGCCGCCGAGGCGCTGGAGCGGGCGAACGGCCGGCGCTGGGTCGACGCAGCGCCGCCGGTGTCCGCGCCGACGGAGGCATAGCGTGACCGCGACGACCGCGATCACGGTCGAAGGGCTGGAGCGCGCCTTCGACGAGGTGCTCGCCGTGCGCGGGGTCGACATCGCCGTCGGCGAGGGCGAGATCTACGGCTTCCTCGGCCCCAACGGCGCCGGCAAGACGACCACGGTGCGGATGCTGACGACGCTGCTGCTGCCGACCGGTGGCCGCGCGACCGTCGCCGGCCACGACGTCGTCGCCGAAGCCCGCCAGGTGCGCGCCTCGATCGGCGTCGCCCTGCAGGAGGCGGCGCTCGATCCGCTGATGACCGGGCGCGAGCTGATCCGCCTGCAGGCGACGCTGCAGGGGCTGCCCGGCGCCGAGGGGCGCCGCCGCGCCGACGACCTGCTCGAGCGGGTCGACCTCGCCGACGCGGCCGACCGCCGGGTCGGCACCTACTCGGGGGGAATGCAGCGCCGCCTCGACCTCGCCGCGGCGCTGGTCCACGAGCCGCGCGTGCTCTTCCTCGACGAGCCGACCACCGGCCTCGACCCGGTCAGCCGCAAGACGATCTGGGAGGAGGTGCGGGCGCTCAACGACGACGGCACGACGGTCTTCCTCACGACCCAGTACCTCGAGGAGGCCGACCAGCTCGCCGACAACGTCGGGATCATCGACAGCGGCAGGATCGTCGCCGAAGGCACTCCGGCCGCGCTCAAGGCCGAGCTCGGCAGCCCGCACATCCGCCTGCAGCTCGAGCAGGGCTCGATCGCCGAGGCGGAGGAGATCTGCCGCCGCATCGGGCCGCTGCTGCCGCCGGTCGACGCGAAGACCGTCCTGGTCGAGGTCGAGCACGGCGCCGCCGACATCCCTCGCGTCGTGCGGGCGCTCGACGAGGCAAGCATCGCGGTCGGCTCGCTGGAGCTGGTGCATCCCAGCCTCGACGATGTATTCGTCGCCAAAACCGGCCATCACCTGGAGCACGACGAGGATGGGAGTGACGAGGAGGCGGTCCCCGCTTGAGCCATCTGGCGCTCAACCTGCGGGTCATCAGGGCCTTGGGCCTGCGGTCGATCCGCCAGACCTTCCGCCGGCCGCAGCTGATGGCGCCGATCGTCGTCTTCCCGACGATCCTGCTGGCGATCCAGACCGGCGGCGCGGGCGGCGCGGTCGAACTGCCCGGCTTCCCACCGGTGCAGAGCTTCCTCCAGTTCATGCTCGCCGGGGCGATGATGCAATCGCTGATGCTGGCCGGCAACAGCGGCGGGATCGCGCTCGCCGTCGACATCGAGATGGGCTTCACCGACCGGCTCTTCGCAGCGCCGATCTCGCGCTACGCGATCGTCCTCGGGCGGCTCGCCGGCACCGCCGCGCTCGGCCTCTTCGCCTCGCTCTGGTTCTTCGCGATCGGCCTCGCCTTCGGCGCCGAAATCGCCGGCGGCGTGCCGGGGGCGCTGCTGGCGATCGCCCTGGTCACGGTCACCGCGGCGGCGGTCGGCGGGATCGGCGCGGCGATCGCCCTGCGCACCGGCAGCGCCAGCGTCGTCCAGGGCCTCTTCCCGCTGGTCCTCGTCGTGCTCTTCCTCTCCTCGGCCTTCTTCCCGGTCGGCCTGATGATCGAGCCGGCGAAGACGATCGCCGAATACAACCCCTTCAGCTTCATCGTCGAAGGCGTGCGCGAGCCGATCGTCTCCGGCGTCGACGCGACCGACACGGCGGAAGCCCTGCTGGCGATCGCCGGTATCGTCGTCCTCGGCCTGGCGCTCAGCGCGCGGGCCCTGCGCCACCGGCTGCGGGTGGGCTGATGGAAGCCGCCGCGCTGCCCGCCTGGCGCACGAACCTGGCGACGATCGGCGCGCTGATGTCGCGCGCCAAGAACGAGCTGTTGCGGGTGCCGGGCGCGGCGATCCCGGGCGTGCTCGCGCCGACGATCTTCTTCCTCGGCCTCAACGGCGTCTTCGGCGCGCTGACCCAGCTCAAGGGCTTCGAAACCGGCGCCTACGAGAGCTTCATCGTGCCGGTCAGCATGCTCCAGGGGGCCGGCTTCACCGGCGCCGCCGCCGGCGTCAACATGGCGCGCGACATCGAGCAGGGCTGGCTCGACCGGTTGCTCGTCTCCCCCGCCCCGCGCTGGGTCCTGCTGGCCGGGACGGTGCTCGCCGCCAGCGCCCGGGCGCTGATCCCGGCGACCTTCGTGCTGGCGATCGCGCTGCTGCTCGGCGCCGGCTGGCCGGGCGTCGACGGCCTGCTCGTCACCTTCTTCATGGTCGCCGCGATGGCCGCCGTCGCCGCCTGCTGGGGCTCGATGCTGGCGCTGCGCTTCAAGAGCCAGTCGGCGGCGCCGCTGATGCAGGCGGGGATGATGGCGCTGATCCTGTCGACGACCGCCTACGCGCCGCTGGCGCTGCTGCAGGGCTGGCTGGAGACGGTCGCCCGCGTCAACCCGGTCACCCAGGTGATCGAAGCGGCGCGCCAGGGCTTCGTCGGCGGCGTCACCTGGGGCGGCACCTGGCCCGGCATCGCCGCGCTGCTCGGCCTGCTGCTCGTCTTCGGCGCCCTCGCCCTGCGCGAAATGCGCCGCACCGGCGCGTGACCCCCCGCCGACGGGCCGAAAACCCACGTATGTCGTGGGAAATCGGCCCATCGGCCCCGGAGTTGGCGGAGGAGGTGTTGCGGCGGGGGTGGCTGGAGGGCTCGCGTGACGGCAGGGGCTTTGCCTACACGCAGCCGAGCCCGGGGCGATATCCGTGGCAGTGGTACTGGGACTCCTGCTTCGCGGCGATCTGCTGGCGGCGCTTCGAGCCGGGGCGCGCCCGCACGGAGCTCGAGACCCTGCTCGCGGCGCAGCGTCCCGACGGCTTCATCGGCCACACGATCTTCTGGGACCGCCCGGTCACCCTCCGCCGCTACCCCTTCTACAACGTCGCCTCGCGGCGCGCCTTCCAGACCGAGACGATCCAGCCGCCGCTGCTCGCCTGGGCCTGGCGAATCGCCGTCGGCGACCCGGCGGCGGAGCCGCGGATCGGCGCCCAGGTCGAGTGGCTGACGCGCAACCGCGATCTGGACGGCGACGGGCTGCTGTGGATCGTGCAGCCCGACGAGTCGGGCCTCGACGCCTCGCCCAAGTTCGACCCGGTCTGGGGGTGGCGCGCCGATGGCCGGCTCGGCTTTCCCCTGCTGGTCGCGGCCAACCGGCGGCGCGGATTCGACGCGCGCCGCATCCGCGACGCGGGCGGCCCGCTGCTCTGCGAGGTCCTGGTCAACACCCTCTGGTCGCTCTCGCTGCAGGCGCTGGGGCGTCCCTCGGCGACGCCGGCCCTCATCGACCGGCTGTGGGACGAGCGCCGCGGGCTCTTCCTCGACGAGGCGCAGCCAGGCGGCGCGCGGCCCGGCATCGCGACCGTCGCGGCGCTGGCGCCGCTCGCCCTGCCCGACCTGCCGGAGGAGATCGGCCGGCGCCTGGTCGAGCAGCACCTGCTGAGCGAGCGCCGGTTCCTCACCCCGGTCGCGCCCCCTTCGGTCGCCGCCGGCGAGCCGAGCTACGAGCCGGATGGCGGCCGTGGCCCGATCCGCCGCTACTGGCGCGGCCCCACCTGGATCAACACCGCCTGGCTCTGCTGGCTCGGCCTGCGCCGCCTCGGCTACCGCCAGGAGGCCGAGCGGATGGCCAACGGCCTGATCGGCGCCGTGGAGAGAGAAGGACTGAGGGAGTACTACGACCCGAGAACCGGAAAAGGGATGGGCGCCCGCGACTTCGCCTGGTCGGCCCTGGTCGTTGAGATGCTGGATCCAGGCCGCGAAAACCAAGGCTGGCTAGGACGCAGGGAGTGAGACGAGGGGAGCGCACTGTTGTGCGTGACCCGAAGGCGAACGACCGAGGACACCGCCAGCCGCCGGTTTGCAGCGGCCTGGGAGCTATTTGTAGCGGTAGGTGATGCGACCGCGATCCAAGTCATACGGGGAAAGCTCGATCTTGACTCTGTCGCCCGGGAGGATGCGGATGTAGTGGCGGCGCATCTTGCCGGAGATGTGACCGAGCACATCGTGCCCGTTGTCGAGTTTGACCCGGAACATCGTGTTGGGGAGGGCCTCGGTGATCTCGCCCTCCATCTCGATCTTCTCCTCTTTCCCCATGCGGCCGGGAGCGTATAGGGCGCGGGTCAGCCGCGCAGTCTGCGCGCCCGCTCGATCGCCTGCTCGCGCGTGCTCACCTCGCCCGCGTACTGGGCGGCCTCGAGCTCAGCCAGCAGATCGCCCAGCTCCGGCCCGGGGGCGATTCCCAGCTCGCTCGCCAGCTCGTCGCCGCGCAGCAGGGGCGCCGGCGGGCCGTCGCGGTGCCAGTCGAGCGCCGCGTCGAGCATCTCCCGGGCGAGGTCGAGGTGGGCCTGGATCGCCTCCTCGGTGGCGAAGGGGCCGCCGCCGCGGGCGGAGAGCCGGTCGGCGACGGTGAGCAGAGTGACGTCGGCGGCGACCGGCTCGGTCGCCCGCAGGTACTCATGCACGCGGCGCGGCGGCAGCGGCTTTTCGTGGACCATGAAGCCGAGCCGCAGATGGTGCAGGGTCAGCGCCTGCAGGTGGCGGGTCAGCTTGCCGCTCGCCCGCAGCCGCCGGCAGATCCGGCCGATCGCCTCCGCGCCGACGCTGTCGTGGCCGACGAAGGTCACCCAGCCGTCGCGCTCGCCCTTCGTCTGCGGCTTGGCGATGTCGTGGAAGAGGGCGCCGAAGCGCAGCGCCGTGCCGCGGCTCATCTCGTCGGCGAGCGGCTCGGCGAGCAGCGCCCGGGCGTCGGCGGCCCGCTCGCCGGCGAAGCGCTCCAGGCCGGCCTCGACCTCAAGCGTGCGCTCGAGCACGGCGAGCGTGTGGCCGAGCACATCGAGGTGGTGGTTGGGTCCCTGTTCGACCCCGCGCAGCGCCTCGACCTCGGGCAGGACGACCGCGGTCAGCCCCAACTCGTCGAGCAGGGCGAGGGCGCGCAACGGGTCGGGCCCGCCGAGCAGCCGGCGCAACTCAGCGAGCTGCCTCTCCCCCGCCGGATCGGCGGCGAGCGAGGCCTGCGAGCGGGCGAGCGAGGCGGTCTCGGGGTCGACCTCGAGGCTCAGGTCGGCGGCGAGGCGGACGGCGCGCAGCAGGCGCAGGGGGTCTTCGCGGAAGGTCTCGACGCCGACCGCGCGCAGCCGGCGCCGCTCGAGGTCGGCGATGCCGCCGAACGGGTCGATCGGCTCGCCGCCGGCGAGCGGCACGGCGACCGCGCCGAGCGTGAAGTCGCGCGCCGCCAGGTCGGCGGCGATCGTCTCGCCGCGCAGCGCGGTGGCGTCGACCTGCCAGGAGCGGTCGCGGGCGACCGCGCGCCAGGTGGCGAACTCGGCCGAGAGCTCGAAGGCGAAGCCGTCCTCGGCGTCGGCGACCGACTTGACGACCCGCTCCGGGTCGCCGCCGACCGCCAGGTCGAGGTCGGTCACCTCGCGTCCCAGCGCCGCGTCGCGCACGGCACCGCCGGCGATCCAGACGTCGGGCTCACCGGCCAGCGCCCGCCGGGCGAGACCGACGAGCGGCGCCGCGTCGAGGCGTTCGGAGAGGCTCATGGGGCAACCTCAGCCGTGTTCTTCTGAGATTGAGAGGCCGACCGAAGGGAGGCCGTCGAAGATCCCGGGGGAACGCATAGAGAAGCCGACCGCCGTCGGGAGAACGCCAAGCTCGCTTGCCCCGCAGAGGGCCAGGGTGAGACCAGCGTCTCCCGGCGGTCGGAGGCACCTGAAGCGGCCACAGGAAGTGGCGCCCCGAAGCGCCCAACTATGAGCACCCGCAACGGTACCTCCCGGCCGGCGCAATTGAAAGCGATCCGAGGAGGGAACCGATGGAGGAGACGTTTGCCGGCATCGACTGGGCCAGCGAAGAGCACGCGCTCTGCGTGGTGGACGAGGGTGGGAGGAGCCTTGCGGGGGAAATGCACGCCCACGACGAGGCGGGGATCAAGGAGCTGGTCGCTCGGATGCGAGCGCTCGGCGTAGTCAGGGTGGCGATCGAGCGCCCCGACGGGTTGTTGGTCGACCGCCTCTTGGAGGCCGGCTTCACCGTCTTGCCGATCCACCCCAACAAGCTGAAGGCGACCCGGCCGCGCTATGAGGCCACCGGCGGCAAGTCCGACGGCTTCGATGCCTTCGTCCTGGCCGAGCTGGCGCGCACCGACTCCCACCGTTATCGGGCCCTGGCGCCGAACTCCGACGAGACCAAGGCGCTGCGGGCGTTGACCCGCACACGCGAGGACCTGGTCGGCGCCAGGGTGCGGCTGGCCAACGAGCTGCGCGCCCAGCTGGATGCCTTCTGGCCCGGTGCGGCGCAGGTTTTCGCCGATATCGACAGCCCGATCGCCCTTGCCTTCTTGGAGCGCTACCCCGCGCCCGGCGACGCCCGAGGTCTCGGGGAAAAGCGCCTTGAGGGCTTCCTTGCTCGCAACAGCTACTGCGGCCGCCGTTCGGCCGCCGAGCTCTTGGAGCGGCTGCGCGCTGCGCCGGCGGGGCGTGCCGGGGAGATGGAGGCCGAGGCACGCAGAGGCGCGGTGCTTGGCCTGGTGGCGACCCTGCGGCCGATCGTCGCCCAGATCCGCGAGCTCACCTCCCAGATCGCCGGGGCGGTCCGCGCCCATCCCGATGGCAAGGTCTTCCTGCCGCTGTTCAAAGACCCCAAGTCGGTGGTCACCGCAGCGCGGTTGGTGGCCGAGATCGGCGATGACCGCTCGCGCTACCCGAGCTGCGACTCTCTCGCCGCCGACGCCGGCATGGCGCCGGTGGCGCGGGAGTCGGGCAAGCGCAAGGTCGCCGGCTTTCGCTGGGCCTGCGACAAGCGCCTGCGAGACGCCGTCTCCTGCCTGGCCGATTCCACTCGCCATACCAATCCCTGGGCGCGAAGCGTTTACCTCGGTGCCCGTGGCCGTGGCCTCGAGCACCCGCACGCGATCAGAGTTCTCGGCAGGGCATGGCTGCGCGTTCTCTGGCGTTGCTGGCAGGACGGAGTCGCCTATGACCCCGCCAAACACGGCAACTTGCGCCGGCTTCAACCGGCGGGGGGTTGACACAGGAAGTCTCACCC
>DATFMX010000132.1:0-35222 GCA_035266685.1 Solirubrobacterales bacterium | reverse complement strand
GGACCGTCTTCGCCGGTCCGACCCTGTGGCCGGTCGAGCAGGGCCCCGAGGTTCTCGCGGCCTACCGCGAGTTCCTGCCCGCGGCTCCGCGGGACCTGAACGGCTTCCTTGCGTATATGACGGTGCCGCCGGGCCCGCCCTTCCCCGAGGAGGTCCACCTGCGCAAGGCCTGCGGCGTCTTCTGGTGCCATCTCGGTGAGCCCGAGCAGGCCGCGGCGGACATGGCGCCGCTGCTCGACCAGCTCCCGGAGCCGATGCTGCACGGGCCGCAGCCGATGGCCCATGCCGAGCTCCAGGGGGCCTTCGACGAGCTCTACCCCGCCGGCGAGCAGTGGTACTGGCGGGCGGACTTCGTCAAGGAGATTCCCGACGAGGCGATCGAAGCCCACGCTCGCTTCGGGCCCGAGCTGCCGACGATGAAATCGACCATGCACATGTACCCGATCGACGGCGCCGCTCACGACGTCGGCCCGGCCGACACCGCCTGGAGTTACCGCGACGCCAACTGGGGCGCGGTCTTCGCCGGTGTCGACCCGGACCCGGCGAATGCGGAGGTGGTCAGCAGGTGGTGCGTCGACTACTTCGACGCGCTCCATCCCCACTCGGCAGGCGGCGCCTATGTGAACATGATGATGGACGAGGGCCAGGAGAGGGTCCGAGCGAGCTACCGCGACAACTACGAGCGCCTGGCCCGGATCAAGGCCGACTA
The DNA here is from genome assembly GCA_035266685.1 of Solirubrobacterales bacterium. Taxonomy (GTDB): domain Bacteria; phylum Actinomycetota; class Thermoleophilia; order Solirubrobacterales; family 70-9; genus VRUE01. The sequence goes on along the minus strand of DATFMX010000132.1, from coordinate 34,513 downwards.
CGACCCGGGCAACCTCTTTCGGGTCAACCAGAACATCGAGCCGGCCAGCTGACCGAGCGCCGGTCGATGATCGCGACGCTGCCGGCTGGGCCTCCGTGCCTCTCAGCTTGGATCGAAGACCTGTTCGACGAAGAAGCGGGCGGCGGGGTCGAGACGGTCGCCAAAGGTCCGCTCGGCCAGCGCCAGCACCTGTTTGGCGTTTTCGAGGCGAAGCTCGCGGGCGAGCAGGCGCAGGTCGTCCTCGTCCTCGCCGACCCGGTGGGCGAGGACCTTGAGGGCCAGCAGCGCCTCTGGAGAAGCGGTGAGGCAGCGCAGGCCCGGTAGGTCGAGCACCGGCGCGGCCGCTGGGTCGTCGCCTGCCAGGAACCCCTTGACCGCGTCATTCAGCCAGCCGGTTGGCAGACCTCGCTGCTCGGCGACCGACTCCGCCGCTTCGTAGACAACCGCCTTCGGCTCGAACACTGCGTCGATGTCGCGGGTGGAGCGTCGCTCGTCGAAGGCGAGGGCTATGGCCGCACCGCCGACCACGTACATCTCGGCACTGACGCCGCGTCCGTCGAGCTCGACGGCCAGCGCGGTCAGGGCCTCCACGATCTCCGTCCGGTCCATCGCCTCAGACGCGGTGCAGGGAGCGCTCGGGCAGGAATACACCACGCCGGCGGAAGGCCGCCGGCGTCTGGGCGATCGCGAGTGCGCGAAAGCCAGGCACGTCGCTGACGAACCAGAAGCGGTCGAGGAAGCGCTCGGGCCGGATCGACCAGGCAGGGCGGTCTAGTCCATGGACAGCCGCCAGGTGCTCGGCCAGGGCGGCCAGGTAGGCGTCGTGACGCGCGTCCCCGGTGGGCGGTGGCTCGGCGGCGATCGCCCCGGTCCGCGAACCGTCGTCGGGTCGCAGGGCGAACTCGTCGAGGAACTCGCGCACTGCGTGGTCGAAGTCTCCCTGGTGCAGGGAGCGGTGTGCCACGTCGGACAGCGTGAGTGTCAGCCGGCCAGGGTCTGCCGGGTGGGCGGCCAGCCAGTCCGAGCGAGTGCGCAGCGGTGTTGCCATCGTGAGTCAGATGGTATGCGGGCCGGCACTCGGAGTCGGCGACGAAGCTAGGAGACCGGCATGTGCCGGTCGATGATGCGGCCGAAGTCCGTGCCGGCGGGAAGGGTGCCGAAGGCGTTGCCCCAGTCGCCCGACAGGCGGGAGGCGCAGAACGCGTCGGCGACGGCCTGGTCGCCGTAGCGGACGAGCAGCGAGGCCTGCAGGGCGAGGGCCATCCGCTCGACGATCCGCCGCGCCCGCGCCTCGATCGTCTCGATCTCGCCCGGGACTTCGGCCCGCAGCTCGGAGACGTAGGCGTCGAGCTTCGGTTCGGCGCCGGCGCCCTCCGTCACCTCGGCGAAGAAGGCCTCGACCGAGGTCGGGTTCTTGACCATCGCCCGCAGAACGTCGAGGCACTGGACATTGCCCGAGCCCTCCCAGATCGAGGCGAGCGGCGCCTCGCGGTAGAGCCGTGGCATGCCGGACTCCTCGACGTAGCCGTTGCCGCCGAAGCACTCCAGGCACTCGACCGCGTGCCAGGGCTGGCGCTTGCAGAGCCAGTACTTGAGCACGGCGTTGGCGATCCGCTTGAAGTGCGCCGCCTCTTCAGGGTTGTTCCCGGCCGCCCCCGGACGCGGGAGCGAGGACGGGTCCATATCTGATTCTCCCGGCCTCGCGGGAGCAGAGGAGGCGGCCGTTTGTGATTCGTCGTAGCTGCGGGCGAGGCGCATCGCGGAGATCGTCGCCGCCTCCGATTCGACGCAGAGGTCGGCGATGACGTTGCGCATCAGCGGCTGGTCGATCAGCGTCTTGCCGAAGGCGGCGCGCTGCGAGACATGGTTGAGCGCCTGCGCGACGCCGGCGCGGTAGCCGGTGGCGGCGCCGATCACGCAGTCGAGCCGCGTGTGGTTGACCATCTCGATGATCGTCGGCACGCCGCGGCCCTCCTCGCCGACCATGCGCGCCCAGGCGCCGCGGAACTCGAGCTCGCTGGAGGCGTTGGAGCGGTTGCCGAGCTTGTCCTTGAGCCGCTGGATCTGGAAGCCGTTGCGCTCGCCGTCCGGCGTCCAGCGCGGCATCAGGAAGCAGGAGACGCCCGAATCGGTCTGCGCGAGGACGAGGAAGGCGTCGCACATCGGCGCCGAGCAGAACCACTTGTGGCCGACCAGCTCGTACTCCGCCCCCGGGCCGCCGCCATTCAGCGGCGTGGCGGTCGTGGTGTTGGCGCGCACATCCGAGCCGCCCTGCTTCTCGGTCATCGCCATCCCGCAGAGGGCGCCGTTCTTGCGCTCGGCGGGGATCGAGCGCTCGTCGTAGTCGAGCGAGATGAAGCGCGATTCCCACTCCTCGGCCAGCTCCGGCTGCCTGCGCAGCGCCGGGATCGCCGAGTAGGTCATCGAGATCGGGCAGCCGACGCCGCTCTCCGCCTGCATCAGCAGGCTGAACATCGCCGCGCGGGCGACATGGGCGCCGGGGCCCGGTTCGCGCCAGGGCATCGCGTGCAGCCCGTGGCCGACGCCGATCCGCATCAGGTCATGCCAGGAACTGTCGAACTCGACCTCGTCGATGCGGTGGCCGTAGCGGTCGTGGGTGCGCAGCTCGGGCTTCTTCTCGTTCGCCTCGAAGCCCCAGCGGATCGTCTGCGCCGAGCCGCAGATCGCCCCCAGCTCGCGCGCTTTGTCCTCCGCCCAGCCGCCGCCCTCGCGCTTCAGCGCCTCGCGCAGGACGCGGTCGGCATCGAAGGAGTTGTAGTCCTCCAACGGCGTCGCCTGGTTGAAGACCTCGTGCGTCTGGGTGGTCCTGCGCTCGGCGGTGGCCATCGCCTCAATTGTGGCATCGATAGCATCGCCGCGCCCATGCCCGAGAAGATCAAGGTCCAGAACCCGGTGGTCGAGCTCGACGGCGACGAGATGACCCGCATCATCTGGTCGTTCATCAAAGAGCAGCTGATCCTTCCCTACCTCGATGTCGAGCTCGAGTACTTCGACCTCGGGATAGAGAGCCGCGATGCCGGCGAAGACCGGATCACGGTCGAAGCGGCGGAAGCGATCAAGCGGCACGGGGTGGGGGTGAAGTGCGCGACGATCACCCCCGACGAGGCGCGGGTCGACGAGTTCGGCCTGAAGCAGATGTACCGCTCGCCCAACGGGACGATCCGCAACATCCTCGGCGGCGTCATCTTCCGCGAGCCGATCGTGATCTCGAACATCCCGCGCCTCGTGCCGGGGTGGACGAAGCCGATCGTGATCGGTCGCCACGCCTTCGGCGACCAGTACCGGGCGACCGACATGGTGGTGCCCGGCGAGGGGACGCTGACCCTCACCTACACGCCGAAGGACGGCGGCGAGCCGATCGAGCTCGACGTCTACGACTTTCCCAGTCCCGGCATCGCGATGGCGATGTACAACCTCGACGACTCGATCCGCGACTTCGCCCGCGCCTCGATGCGCTACGGGCTCGACCGCGGCTACCCGGTCTACCTCTCGACCAAGAACACGATCCTCAAGAAGTACGACGGTCGTTTCAAGGACCTCTTCGCCGAGGTGTACGAGAGCGAGTTCAAAGCCGAGTTCGAGGCCAAGGGGATCTCCTACGAACACCGGCTGATCGACGACATGGTCGCGGCGGCGCTGAAGTGGGAAGGCGGCTACGTCTGGGCCTGCAAGAACTACGACGGCGATGTGCAGTCCGACACCGTCGCCCAGGGGTTCGGCTCGCTCGGGCTGATGACCAGTGTGCTGATGAGCCCCGACGGCAGGACGGTCGAGGCCGAGGCGGCGCACGGCACCGTCACCCGTCACTTCCGCCGCCACCAGGCGGGCGAACCGACCTCGACCAACCCGATCGCCTCGATCTTCGCCTGGACCAGGGGCCTCGCCGCCCGCGGCCGGATCGACGAGACGCCCGCGGTGTCGCGCTTCGCCGCGACGCTCGAGCAGGTCTGCGTCGAGACGGTCGAGAGCGGAAAGATGACCAAAGACCTGGCGCTGCTCGTCGGCCCCGACCAGCAGTACCTGACCACCGAGGAGTTTCTCGCCGCGATCAAATCCCGACTGCAGGAGGCAACCACGTGAGCACCCCCGTCAAAGTCACCGTCACCGGCGCCGCCGGCCAGATCGGCTACGCGCTGCTGTTCCGCATCGCCAGCGGTCAGATGCTCGGCCCCGAGACCCCGGTCGAGCTCAGCCTGCTGGAGATCCCCGACGCGGTCAAGGCAGCCGAGGGCACGGCGATGGAGCTCGACGACTGTGCCTTCCCGCTGCTGCGCAAGATCGACATCTTCGACCAGGCCGGCCCCGCCTTCGAGGGCTGCAACGTCGGCCTCCTGGTCGGCGCCCGCCCGCGCGGGCCGGGGATGGAGCGCGCCGACCTGCTCGAGGCCAACGGCGGCATCTTCAAGCCGCAGGGCGAAGCGATCGCCGCCGGCGCCGCCGACGACGTCCGCGTCCTGGTCGTCGGCAATCCCGCCAACACCAACTGCCTGATCGCGCTCTCGAACGCCGACGGGGTGCCGCGCGAGCGCTTCACCGCGATGATGCGCCTCGACCACAACCGGGCGATCGCCCAGCTGGCGAACAAGCTCGGCAAGCCGATCGGCAGCGTCACCAACATGACCGTGTGGGGCAACCACTCGACCACGCAGTACCCGGATCTGGTCAACGCCCGGGTCGACGGGGCGAGCGCCTGGGACACGGTCGACGACGAGGCCTGGATCGGCGACGAGTTCATCCCGCGGGTGGCGAAACGCGGCGCCGAGATCATCGACGCGCGCGGCGCCTCCAGCGCCGCCTCGGCGGCCAACGCGGCGATCGACCACGTGCGCGACTGGGTGCTCGGCACTCCCGAGGGAGAGTGGGTCTCGATGGGCGTCCCGTCCAGCGGCTCCTACGGGATCGAGGAGGGCGTCGTAGCCGGCCACCCATGCAGCTGCTCCGGCGGCGAGTGGAAGATCGTCGAGGGCTTGGACGTCCCCGACTTCTCGAAGCCCCGCATAGAAGCTTCAATCAACGAGCTGAAGGAAGAGCGCCAGTCCGTCAGCCAGCTCGGCCTCGTTTAGAGGCGGTCCCGGTAGGGCTGAAACGTCTTGTAACTTTTTGTCGACTGTCCCCGGGCGTCAGCTGAAGCCCGCATCTTCAAAAAGTTTAAGTGGAAGCCCTACCGGGACCGCCTCACGCCCGACCTATTTGGCCGGGTAGTACTGGCGCCCTTTCTTCTTCACCCGTCCCTCTTTCTCCATGTCGCCGAGGACGCGGTAGAGGTAGTTGGGCTTGATCTTCATCTGCTTGGCGATGTCCGAGGCGCTGATCCCGGGGCTGCCCTCGACCAGAGCGACGGCCTGGTCGGCGCGGGTGCCCTTGCGACGACGACGTTTTTTCGTGCCGCCGCTTTTCGCCCCCGAGCCACGCGGGCGGCCCGGTCCACGACCGCTGCTGTGGCCCGTGACTTTGCCGCCCAGCTCGGCGAGGGCGCGCTCGAGCCGCTTGCGCTCGTCGTCGAGCTCGGCAAGGCGCTTCTTGACCAGGTTGCGAGCCTCGTCGAGTACGTGAGTGGTGCTTGGCATTTCGTTCCTTTCGCCCGGGTCGCTCTCCGCGCCGGGTACTGGTAAGCAAGCTATTGCGTACCGCAGTGTTGCACAGTGACGGCGGAGTCTGGCAGGGAATGTGTCAGTAAGGAAGATGCAATGGACAAAATGGCCAATCGCACACTGACTATTTGTACGGGAGTCCGAAAGTCCGGACTGTCAGTTGCGGGCCGCTCGTCAGCGGCGGCGCTTGCGGGGCAGAGTCCGGAAGACGACGTCCCAGACCGGTGACGAGACGCCGAAGCCGTACCGGTGGTCCTGGAAGTGGTGGCGCATGTGCTGCTCGCGCAACTGCTTGCCGAAGTCGGACTTGGGCACGAAGTGATGCACGTAGTAGTGCGTGTAGTCGTAGAACAGGTAGCCCGCGATGAAGCCGCCGAACAGCGGGTAGGCGGCGGGAGTGCCGAAGATCAGCGTGAAGGCGAAGAAGAAGAGCGCCGCCAGCGGGATCGAGACCGCCGGGGGCATGACCAGCCGCAGCTTGTCGTTCGGATGGTCGTGGTGGATGCCGTGGATGATGAAGTGCATCCGCCGGCCGAAGGCGTTGTCGGGCTCGAAATGGAAGACCAGCCGGTGCAGCCAGTACTCGGTCAGCGTCCAGATCGCGACCCCGCCGAGGCTGAGCAGGATCAGCTCCCAGGCGGACTGGCCGCGATCGGCGCCGAGCCACTCCATGACGACGACCACGGGCACGAAGACGATCCCCGGGATCGCCGGGTGTACCCGCGAGAAGAAGTTGAGGAAGTCGCTCTCGAACAGCTGGGGGGAGGCCGAGAGCTTCTCGGTTCGGACCTTGTGAGCCTCCATTCGCGCTCAATGGTAGCGGGGCCTGGCCCCGACTCCCGCAAGACGCGGGGAAGATGTAACGACTCTGTGTCTGGATCGTTGCGATTTGCGGAATCGGGCGTCACGGAAGCGTCACGAGATTGGCAACATGGCCGCCGTGCCGCGCAAGCCCAAAGCCCCGACCTGCGAGCAGTGCTACTTCCGCAAGAACATGCTCTGCGCGTTGCAGGTCGAGGAGCCCTGCGCGACCTTTCGCGAGAACCGCCCCGAGGGCCTCGTCCCGCCCCGCCAGCCGGTCCTCCTGATGCGCCCGCCCAGATGGGCGAGTCAGCCGGCCTAGCGGCGAGCAGGGTCGCCGCGCGGGACGGCTATGTTTTGCGCCATGTCTGAGCGGGACGTATTTGCCAACTTTGCTCGTATGAGGCGTGAGATGGATCAGATGCTTGGTGGGGCGTGGGGGCGGACCACTTATGTGAGCCGGCGGAGCAGCGGGTTTTCGCCGAATGTCGACGTCTACTACTGCGGGGAACCGCAGCGGGCGGTCGTCAAAGTCGATCTCGCGGGAGTCGATCTGGAGCAGGTCGGGATCGAGGTGAGCGGGCGGCAGCTGGCGATCGTCGGGGAACGGCCGCTGCAGGAGACCGAGGGGCGCGTCTACCAGCAGGTCGAGATCCCCTCGGGTCCGTTCCGGCGGATCGTCGAGCTGCAGGTCGACGTCGATGCCGACCGCGCCAAGGCGACCTACGAGGACGGGATCCTGCGGGTCGAGCTGCCGCTCAAGGACCCGGCGCAGACGACGCGCCGCGTGCCGATCGGGCGCCGGTGATGGAGGGCCACCCGGCGCTCGAAGTGGTCGAGGCGCCGTTCGACGCCGAGGACGCGATCCGCGCCAACCAGCCGCTGCCCGACGCGCTGCCGGTGCTGCCGCTGCGCGAGACCGTCACCTATCCCGAGACGCTGACCCCGCTCGCCGTCGGCCAGGAGCGCTCGATCGAGCTGGTCGACGATGTGCTCGGCGCCAGCCGGATGCTGGCGATGGTCGCCGCCCGCGACCCCGAGGACGAGGAGCCGGGGCCCGAGGGGCTCTACGGCGTCGGCGTCGTCGGCATCGTCGCCCGCATGCTGAAGGTCCCCGACGGAACCCTGCGCATCCTCGTCCAGGGGACGCAGCGGGTGAAGCTCGGCCCCTACGTCGCCGAGGAGCCCTACCTCGTCGCCCGGATCGCCGAGCTGCCCGACGTCAGCGAGGAGGGGCCCGAGCTGGAGGCGCTGACCCGCAACGTGCAGCGCACCTTCACCGAGATCGTCGAGCACATCCCCTACCTGCCCGAGGAGCTGCAGATGGCGGTCGCCAACATCGACGACCCGGCGGCGCTGGGGCACCTGATCGCCGGCGCGCTGCGGATCTCGACCGCCGAAAAGCAGGAGCTGCTGGAAGAGCTCGACGTCGGCGCCCGCCTGCGCAGGCTCTCCCAGATCCTCGCCCGCGAGCTCGAGGTGGTCCAGCTGGGCAGCCAGATCCAGTCCCAGGTGCAGTCCGAAGTCGACAAGGGGCAGCGCGAGTTCTTCCTCCGCCAGCAGCTGAAAGCGATCCAGGACGAGCTCGGGGAGGGCGACGAGCAGCAGGCCGAGGCCAACGAGCTGCGCGAGCGGGTCGAGGAGGCGGGGCTGCCCGAGCAGGCGATGAAGGCGGCCGAGCGCGAGCTCTCGCGGCTGGAGAAACTGCCTCCCGCCGCGGCCGAGCATGGCGTCATCCGCACCTACCTGGAGTGGCTGGTCGAGCTGCCCTGGTCGAAGGGGACCGAGGACAACCTCGACATCGGCCACGCGCGCGAGGTGCTCGACGCCGACCACTACGACCTGGAGAAGGTCAAGGACCGGATCCTCGAGTACCTGGCGGTGCGCAAGCTGAAGCCGGACTCGCCCGGGCCGATCCTCTGTTTCGTCGGCCCGCCCGGGGTCGGCAAGACCAGCCTCGGCCGCTCGGTCGCGCGGGCGCTGGGGCGCGAGTTCGAGCGCATCTCGGTCGGCGGCGTGCGCGACGAGGCCGAGATCCGCGGCCACCGCCGCACCTACATCGGCGCGCTGCCGGGGACGATCGTGCGCGCCCTGCGCGACGCCGGCTCGCGCAACCCCGTCTTCATGATCGACGAGATCGACAAGATGGGCGCCGACTTCCGCGGCGACCCCTCCTCGGCGATGCTCGAGGTGCTCGACCCGGCGCAGAACGACAGCTTCCGCGATCACTACCTCGACCTCGAGTTCGACCTCTCCGAGGTGATGTTCATCGCCACCGCCAACGTGCTCGACACGATCCCCGGCCCGCTGCAGGACCGGATGGAGACGATCGAGCTCGCCGGCTACACGCTCGACGAGAAGCGCCACATCGCCCGCCGCTACCTGGTGCCGCGCCAGATCGACGCCAACGGGCTGAAGCCCTCGCAGATCGCCTTCGCCGAGCCCGCGCTGACGGCGATCGTCGAGGAGTACACGCGCGAGGCGGGGGTGCGCAACCTCGAGCGCCAGATCGGCACGATCTGCCGCAAAGTCGCCCGCGACGTCGCCGAGGGCAGGCAGAAGCGCAAGGTCACGGTCTCGGCGAAGAAGGCGCGCGAGCTGCTCGGCCGCCGCCGCGTCTTCGCCGAGCAGCGACGCCGCACCAAGGACCCCGGCGTCGCCACCGGCCTCGCCTGGACGCCGGCCGGCGGCGATGTGCTGTTCATCGAGGCGACCGCGATGCCCGGCGCGGGCAAGCTGGCGATCACCGGCCAGCTCGGCGATGTGATGAAGGAGTCGGCGCAGGCGGCGCTCTCCTACGTGCGCGGCCACTGGCGTGAGCTGGCGCCGCAGCTGGCCGAGGACTGGTTCGCCGAGCACGACATCCACATCCACGTGCCCGCCGGCGCGGTGCCCAAGGACGGCCCGTCGGCCGGCGTGGCGATGACCGTCGCGCTGGGCTCGCTGATCGCGGCGCGGCCGGTGCGCAACGACGTCGCGATGACCGGCGAGGTGACGCTGACCGGGCAGGTGCTGCCGATCGGCGGTCTGAAGGAGAAGTCGCTGGCGGCGCAGCGCGCCGGGATCAAGCGTGTGATCGTGCCGGGGCGCAATGAGGGCGACGTCGCCGAGATCCCCGAGCACGAGCGCAGCGCCCTGGAGTTCGTCTTCGTCGACGAGGTCTCGAAGGCGATCGACGCCGCGCTTGCGTAGGTCGCGCGGCTTCTGGATCGTCGCCGGGCTGACGCTCGGCGCCGCGGCGCTGCGCTTCGCCACCCTGGGGACGCAGGCCTACCACCACGACGAGGTGGTCACCGCCAGTCGCGTCCTGCGCGGCGACTTCGTCCACGCGATGGAAGCGGTCGGCTTCAGCGAGTCGGCGCCGCCGCTCTACTACGCCCTCGCCTGGCTGTGGACGCAGGTCGTCGGGACAGGCGAGTTCGGCCTGCGCTCGCTCTCGGCGCTCGCCGGGGTGGCGACGGTGCCGGTCGCCTACCTGCTCGGCGTCGAGCTGCGCGACCGCCGCGCCGGCATCGCCGCCGCCGCCCTGGTCGCCGTCAACCCGATGCTCCTCTGGTACTCCCAGGAGGCGCGCGACTACGCCCTCCTGGTCTTCCTGACCGCCCTCGCGGCCCTCTACTTCCTCCGCGCCCTCTCCGGTGCGCGCAGGGATGTGGTCCTCTGGGGCGCCTTTTCGGCGCTGGCGCTGGCGACGCACTACTTCGCGATCTTCCCGGTCGCGCTCGAGGCGGCCTGGCTGCTGCGGCGACGCGGGCGGCGGGCGCTGGCTGGGCTGTGGATCCCGGTCGCCGCCGGGCTGGCGCTGACGCCGCTGCTCGTCCACCAGGTCTCGATGGGGCACGCCGAGTGGATCGACGACCGCAGCCTCGGCCACCGGCTCTGGGTGACCGGGGTGACGTTCGTGATCGGCGAGACCGGCGACATACTCGGCCGCCCGGAGAGCGTGCTGCCGGCCGTCGTGCCGCTGCTCGCCGTGCTCGCGGCGCTCTTGCTGCTCGCCGCGCGGGGCGATCGCCGCGAGCGTCGCGGCGGCGCGACGATGCTCGCGCTGGCCGCGGTGACGGTCGGCGCGCCGCTGCTGCTCGCCGTCCTCGTCCCCGGCAAGGACTACGTGCTCGCCCGCAACCTGCTGCCCGCGCTGGTGCCTCTGCTCGTTGCCGTCGCGCTCGGCCTCACCGTGCGGGGTTCCGGTGCGCCTTTCCCACGCAACGGGTGGGAAAGGCGCACCGGAAGGCTCGGGGCCGCCCTGGCGGTGGTCCTGGTCGCCTACTCGCTCGGCTTCAGCATCCTGGTCAGCGCCTCGCCGGCCTGGCAGCGGCTCGACTGGCGCGCGGTCGCCGGGCGGATCGGCGAACCGCGGGCGCCGCGCGCGATCGTCCTCTGGACCCTCGGCGCCGCGCCGCTGCGCTGGTACCTCTCGACCGGCTCGTTCCAGGTGCGCCCGGTCGAAGAACACGCCTGGTCGATCCACGAAGCCGACTTCGTCTCCGACGGCCCGGCGCCGCCGGTCCCGCGGCGCCTGCTTGGTCCGCGCTTCCGCCAGATCTCCTACGAGAAGCTGGGCCGCCTCTACGTGCGCCGCTACGCGATGCCGGTCCCCGACCTGGCGCCGCTGCGCCTGCGCCTGATTCGCCACGCCGACCTCGGGTTCGGCAGCAACAGTGTCCTGCTCGACGGAATCGGCCCTCCGTGACCCAACCCGCCCGAGCGCGGTAGAGGTTTGGTCCGCTATGTGGCTCTAACCTCGACCGCGCTTCGCGTTTAGGGTCTATCCTCAGCGGGAACACGGACTTCATCCAGTGAGGAGACGGCATGACTAAGACGAAGGCGAACCAGGCGGCGGACATCTACTCGACCGCCCGCGAGAACCCCTACGTGCAGCGGTTGATCGAGGACGACGAGCTGCGCGACAACCTGCGCGAAGCCTTCGAAGCGGCCCGCGGCGCCTACGGCCGGGCGACCGGCAACGGCAAGGGCGCGGTCAAGGCCGTGACCAGCGACAAGAAGGTGCAGAAGGACCTGCGCTCGGCGGCGGAGAGCCTGCGCGAAGCGTCGGAGGCCTTCACCGCGAAGAAGAAGCGCAAGAAGAGCCGCCTCGGCCGCCTGATCCTCTTCGCCCTCGTCGCCGGCGGTATCGCCCTCGTGCTCAGCGAGGACGCGCGCAAGACCGTACTCGACACCCTGTTCGGCGCCGAGGAGGAGTTCGAGTACACGAGCACCACCAGCATTAACGGCAGCTGACGGCCCCAGACACCGACAGGCTGCGTCCTCGGTCGCTCGCGTGCAGAGCACGCCACGCTCCCCGCGTCCTTGCCTGCCGGCGTCTGGACCTCGTCAGGGCGGGCTAGACTGATTCCATGGAGGCTGCAACCAAAGAGCGCGAGCTGAGCGGCGAAAAGGCGCAGCGCATCGTCGATGCGATGCGCGAGAGCGTCGCCAAGCGCGGCGCCGCCGGCTCGACCTTCGAGCAGGTAGCCCGCGAGGCCGGCGTCAGCCGCGGGCTGCTGCACTACTACTTCGGCACCAAGGAGCGGCTGCTGGTCGAGGTCGTCCGCCGCGACTCCGAGATCCGCGTCGCCCGCCTCGACGAACCGCTGGCCAATGCGCAGAGCGTCGATGATGTGCTGCAGGTCCTGGTCGCCAACCTCACCGACCTGATCGACAACGAACCGGCCTTCTTCCTGCTGCTCTACGAGCTGTTCAGCGCCGGGCGGCGCAACCCCGAGATCCAGCGCGAGGTCGGCCAGCTCTTCGACCGCACCCGCTCGCATGTCGCCGAGATCCTCGAGCAGAAGGAGCGCGAGGGCGTGCTGAAGCTGCGCCACGACGCCGAGGCGACCATCGCCTACCTGTTCGCCGCCGCCGACGGCTTCGCCCTGCAGGCGCTCTCGGAGCCGAGCCGCGACATCAGCGCGGTGCTCGAGGCCGGCGCCGACAGCGCCCGCTACCTGCTCGCCGGCGAGTGACCCTTTTCACAGACTGAGCCGCCGTCGTCGATAAGGCTGGCTGACCAGCCAATGCGCGAGCGGATGAACAGCCTGGCTGGATTTCTCGGACGCCGGCGGCGCTGGGTCCTCGCCGGTTGGGTCCTCGTCCTCGTCCTCGCGTTGCCGCTCGCCGCGCGCCAGACCGAACACCTGACCGGCGGCGGCTTCGATGTGCCGGGAAGCGACTCGATGGCCGCCAGCGAAGCGGTGCAGCGCGAATTCGGCGGCGACTCGAACGGGGTCGCCGTGCTGCTGAAGGCGACGCCCGGCAGCGGCGCCGCCGCGCATGCCGCGGCCGTCGGCCGGGTGCGGCGCGCGGTCGCCGGGGTCGACGATGTGGCGCTGCCGCGGTCCGCCGCGCGCGCCGGCGTCGCCGAGCTCGGCCGCAGGGGAGTGGCGATGCTGGCGCTGCGCAGCAGGCTCAGCCCCGACGAATTGATCGACCCGGCGGCGACCCTGCGCGAAGAGCTCGACCCGGGCGCGGCGCGCGGCGGCGTCACCACCTACCTCGCCGGCCAGCCGACGATCTGGGCCGGGATGCAGGAGCTCTCCAAGAAGGACCTCTCCGAGGCCGAGGCGGGCGGCTTCCCGATCGTCGCGATCATCCTGCTCGTCGTCTTCGGCTCGCTCGCCGCCGCGGCGCTGCCGCTGGCGCTCGGCTTCGTCAGCGTGATCGTCACCGGCGCGCTGATCTACTTCATCTCGCTGCAGATGAGCACCTCGGTGTTCGTCACCAACATGGCCTCGATGATCGGGATCGGGGTGGCGATCGACTACTCGCTGTTCATCCTCGCCCGCTACCGGGAGGAGCGCGCCGCGGGCCGCAGCTGCGACGACGCGCGCGCCGAGGCGCTCTCGACCTCGGGGCTGGCGGTGACCTTCTCCGGGCTGGCGGTGATCGTCTCGCTGGCCGGGCTGTGGATGGTCGACAACCAGGCGCTGCGCTCGATGGCGCTCGGCGCGATGACCGTCGTCGCGATCTCGATCCTCGCCGCGACCACCCTCTTGCCGGCGCTGATCGCGATGCTCGGCGACCGCGTGCTGCCTGGCGGCGTCGTGGCCACGACGCTCAGGCACCTGCGCCGCCCGTTCAATCGGGGCCGACGGGACGAAAACCCACGAAATACCTCGGAAATCGGCCCGTCGGCGGGCTTTTGGGGGCGGTGGACGCGGACCGTGATGGCGCGGCCCTGGACCGCCGTGATCGGCGTCAGCGCGATTCTGCTCTTCCTCGCGATCCCGGTCCTCTCGCTGAGCACCGGAACCGAGCCGCTGCTGCAGTTCCCCAAGCAGAGCGACGTGCGGGTCGGCAACGAACTTGCCTCCGCGCAGGCGGGCGGCGGGACCGACCCGGTGCAGCTCGTCGGCTCCTTCGACGCGGGCGCCGGGGCGCGCAACCGCCGCGCCGCGACCGCCGCCTTCGTGCGGCGCCTGGAAGCGACCCCCGGCGTCGCCTCCGTCGCCCCGCCGGTCTTCGCCAGCGACGCCGTGCTGGTCAAAGCGACCCCGACCGCGGCGAGCGAGTCCAACACGGCGATCGCCCTGGTCGAGCGGCTGCGCGACCCGATCGTCCCCTCGACCGCCCTGGCTCGGATCGCGACCGTCAACGTCGGCGGCGAAACCGCCCGCGGCCATGACGTGCGGGCGCTGATCGGCGGCTCGATGTGGAAGATCATTCTCTTCGTCCTCGCGCTCAGCTTCCTCGTGCTGATGGCGATGCTGCGCTCGCTGCTGCTGCCGCTGAAGGCCGTGCTGATGAACCTGCTCTCGATCGGCGCCGCCTTCGGCGTGCTCGTCGCGATCTTCCAGTGGGGCTGGCTCGACAGCCTGCTCGGCTTCGAAAGCCAGGGCGCGCTCGACACGATCAACGTGCCGCTGATCTTCGCCGTCGTCTTCGGGCTCTCGATGGACTACGAGGTCTTCCTGATGTCGCGGATCCGCGAGCGCTACATGGAGCACGGCGACAACGAGCGGGCCGTCGCCGAGGGCCTCTCGACCAGCGCCCGCACGATCTCCTCGGCGGCGCTGATAATGACCTGCGTCTTCGGCGTCTTCGTGCTCACCGGCGTCCCCTCGATCAAGGAGCTCGGCCTCGGCTGCGCCGTCGCGATCGCGCTCGACGCCACCCTCGTGCGCCTCGTGCTGGTGCCCGCGGCGATGAAGCTGCTCGGCGACTGGAACTGGTGGATGCCCTCCTGGCTCGACCGCCTGCTGCCCGATTTCGCCTTCGAGGCCGGGCCGCCTGACGGGACCGCCACGCCCGAGCCCGCCAAGGCTTGACACCCGCGGTCGAGGTTTGACCCGGATAGCGGACCAAACCTCGACCGCGCGCAGGTAGGCTGCGCATGTGAGCGACGATTTGGCATTTGCCGGAGCGGCGAGGCAGGCGGAGATGGTGCGCGCGGGGGAGGTCTCCCCGCGCGAGCTGGTGCGGCTCTGCCTCGACCGGATCGAGCGCCTCGACCCGCGGCTGAACTGCTTCCGCGTCGTCTTCGCCGAACGCGCGCTGCTCGAGGCCGAACAGGCCGAAGCGCGCTTGCGCGGCGGCGAGGAGCGGCCACTGCTGGGCGTGCCGGTGGCGATCAAGGACGAGGTCGACGTGACCGGCGATGTGACGACCTACGGCACCGACGGCTTCGACGACCCCGCCCCGGCCGACGCCGAGTCGGTGCGCAAGCTGCGCGAGGCGGGCGCGATCGTCGTCGGCAAGACGCTGCTGCCCGAGCTGGCGATCTGCGGCTTCACCGAGTCGGCCACCTATGGCGTGACCAGGAACCCCTGGAACCCGCAGCGCACCCCGGGCGGCTCCAGCGGGGGCAGCGCCGCGGCGGTCGCCGCCGGCCTGGTGCCGATCGCCTTCGCCTCCGACGGCGCCGGCTCGATTCGCATCCCCGCCTCGTCCTGCGGCCTCTTCGGGCTCAAACCGCAGCGCGGCCGTGTCTCGGTGGCACCCGATCGCGCGCGCTGGAACGGCATGTCGGCCTTCGGCTGCGTCAGCCGCTCGGTGCGCGACACGGCACTCTGGCTCGACGTCAGCCTCGATCGCTCCGCTGACGCACCGCCGCCGCCCGAGCGTCCCTACGTCGAGGCGGCGGCGACCCCGCCCGGCAGGCTGCGGGTCGCCTGGTCGACGGCAGCGCCGCGCGCGGTCGCGCCGGTGAAGGTCGACGAGACGGCGAAGCGGGCGGTGGCCGAGATGGCCGAGACGCTGGGCTCGCTCGGGCACGATGTCGCGCAGCGCGACCCGGACTGGGGGAACCTCGGCAACAACTCGGTGCCGCGCTACCTGCACGGGATCGCCGAAGACTTCGCCAAGGTGCCGAACCCGGAGCGGCTCGAACGCCGCACCCGCAACATGGCGCAGCTCGGACGGCTGATCCCGGAGGGCGTGTTCGAGAAGGCGCGCCGCGGCGAGGGGGCCGACGCGGCCCGCGTCAACGCGATCTTCGACTCCTGCGATGTGCTGATGACCCCGGTGATGGGCGGCACGGCGCTGCCGGTGCGTCGCTGGGAGGGTCGCGGCGCGCTCTGGACGCTGCTCGGGATGAGTCGCTTCTATCCCTACTGCATCCCCTGGAACCACCTCGGCAACCCGGCGATGTCGGTGCCCGCCGGCTTCGCCGCCGACGGCATGCCGCTCGCCGTGCAGATCGTCGGCCGCCCCGGCGACGAGCCGACCCTGCTCTCGCTCGCCGCTCAGTTAGAAGCTGAGAGACCGTGGACGGATAGGAAACCTCCGGTCGCTTGAACCATCAATTAGCGAGCCTCACGATCTGATTCTTGGCGAGCGGCGCCGATACGGCGCATAGCCGCCGCCCCCGGACGCGAAGCGGAGGAGGCGGCGGAATATTTACGCGAAGACTTTCCTCATCCGGGCGATCTCGCGGATCTTGCCGCGCGGCCGGATGCGTCGCGTGAGGATCATCTTCAGCGGGTTGGCTTCCGGTTTGCTCATCGAGACGAAGTCGCGCCAGCTCGCCTCGATCGTCAGCGTCGGGTTGGGCGCTTCGCCCGGCTCGGCGCGGGTCGAGCCGTTGTCGAGCACCAGGTGCCATGGGTCGGCGTCGTCGAAGCGGTACTGGTAGACGAGCGGCGAGCCGTTCGCCGCGGCGGGATTGGCGACCCGGGTGACGATGTCGAAGTAGAGGCGCTGGACCTCGGGCGAGGCGTCGGGGGCAGGGCCGTCGGGCGGGCCGAGCACGCCGGCCTCCATCAGCTTCACCTGCCGCGCCGCGACCTCCTCGGGCGGCGCCTCGGAGTCGAAGGGGAAGACGCCGGGCGGCATCTCCTCGGTCGGGTAGCCGATCGTGCGCCAGCGCTGGCGGATCAGTTTGAGGCCGAAGGCGAAGATGTCCTCGAGCGAGAAGCCGTAGCACTCGGTGTATTCGCGGTTCATCCCCGGTGGGTGGAAGACGCCCGGCCCGTAGGGCAGCGTCTCGCGCAGCAGCTCGACCACGGCGGCGCGGTTCTCCTCCCAGCCCGGCGCCCCTTCGGCCAGCAGTTCGGAGAGCACCTTGACGCCGAAGCCGATGTGGCGCTGCTCGTCCTTGGAGACGTTGCCCATCCCCTCGCTGAAGCCGGGCATCGTTTCTTTGGAGGCGAAGAAGTCCTCGATGAAGTGCTGGCCGGGCTGGGCGAGGCTGCCCTCGACGATCAGGTGGTAGAGCGTGATCGCCTGCGCGTACTTGGGCAGCGAGCGGTCCTTGCGCAGCTCCTCCGCCATCCGGTCGAGCCGGTCGAAGATCCCGCGGTAGCCCCAGTTGAGCTGCGGCATGGTCGCCGAGAGGGTCTGCTCGATCGAGTCGCCGCCGACCCCGATCACCTCCTTGAAGAAGCGGTGGAAGAAGATCGAGTGGCGGACCTCGTCGACCTGCTGGGTGGCGAGGAAGTAGGACTGCTCCTCGGTCGGCGCGGCGGTGATGTAGGGGGCGAGCGTGTCGGCCACCCGGTCCTCGCCGTAGTAGAACATCGAGTAGATCCACATCGCCGAGCGCCGCTGCATCTCGCTCAGCGCCTCCCAGCCCGCCCGGTCGGCGGAGAAGTCGAGGTCATAGGCGCTCCACTGCCCCTGCTCCCAGCGCTTGTACAGGTCCTCGTAGGTGACGTTGTCCATCAGACTCTGGGACGCGACGCTCATAGTGCTCCTTTGGGCAGGGGTTGGACTGCCGAGCAGCTTAGCGTGAAACTGGCTGGTCAGCCAGTTTCGCCGGAGGCTCGATCTCTCGCTTGAGGATCTTGCCGGTCGGGCCCTTGGGCAGCTCGTCGACGAACCAGACGAAGCGGGGGTACTTGTAAGCGGCGATGCGGTCCTTGACGTAGGCGCTCACCTCGTCGGCGGAGAGCCGCTCGCCCTCCATGAGGACGACGGCGGCGCCGATCTCCTCGCCCCACTCGTCGTGGGGGACGCCGACCACGGCCGCTTCGCGGATCTTCGGGTGCTCGTAGAGGACCTCCTCGACCTCCCGCGGGTAGACGTTGTAGCCGCCGCGGATGATCAGGTCCTTCTTGCGGTCGACGATGAAGAAGTAGCCGTCCTCGTCGACGCGGGCCATGTCGCCGCTGTGGAACCAGCCGCCGCGCATCGCCTCGGCGGTCGCGTCGGGGCGCTGCCAGTAGCCCTTCATGATGTTGTGGCCGCGGATCGCGATCTCGCCGACCTCGCCCTGCGCCACCTCCGCGTCGTCCTCGTCGACGAGCTTCATCTCGACGCCCTCGATCGGGGTGCCGATCGAGCCCGGCTTGCGCTCGCGGTCGGGATGGTTGGAGGAGGCGACCGGCGAGGTCTCGGAGAGCCCGTAGCCCTCCATCACCTTCGCCCCGAACGCCGCTTCGAAGCCGCGCAGGACCTCGACCGGCATCGAGGCGCCGCCGGTGATGCAGGTGCGCAGCGAGGCGGTGTCGTAGCTCTCGCGCTCGGGGTGGTGGAGCAGCGCGCCGAACATCGTCGGCACGCCGTAGAAGTGGGTGACGCGGTCGCGCTGCATCGTCGCCAGCGCCTCGCCGGGGTCGAATTTGGGCACCAGCGTGAGGCAGGCGCCGACCTTCAGCGAGGCGTTCATCGCCACCGTCTGGCCGAAGGAGTGAAAGAGCGGCAGCGCGCCGAGGACGACGTCCCCCGGCTGGATCTCGCTCGTCGTGCGGGCGCTCACATCGGCGTTGCGGAAGAGGTTGCTGTGGGTCAGCTCGGCGCCCTTCGGGCTGCCCGTGGTGCCCGAGGTGTAGAGGATCACGGCGGTGTCGTCGTCGGCGGTGTCCGCCACATCCGTTCCACCGGAAGCATGTTCGGCGAGCGTCGCGGCGAAGGCCTGCGGCTCGACCTCGATCGCCTCGGCGCCGGCCTCGGCGGCGCCCGCCGCGGCCTCCTCGCCGAAGCCGTGCCAGGTGAGCAGCAGCTTGGCGCCCGAGTCCTTCAGGTAGAAGGCGACCTCGCGCCGCTTCAGCAGCACGTTCATCGGCACGACGATGCCGCCGGCCCGCAGCACCCCGTAGTAGGCGACCGGAAACTCGGGCACGTTGGGCAGCATCACGCCGACCCGGTCGCCCGGTTCCAGCCCCTTCTCCCGCAGCAGGCTCGCCAGGCGGGCGCTGCGCTCGTCGAGCTCGCCGTAGCTCAGCTCGACCTCGCCCAGGCGGATCGCCGGCGCGTCCGGCGAGCGCTGCGCGCTCTCGCTGAGTATGGAAGCAAGATTCATCCCCGGGACCCGCCGCCGAGGATAAACCCTTTAGCATGCGTCGCCGTGAGCAGGGGACTGATCGCACTGATGGTTTGCGCGGCGCTGGCGATTGCCGGCTGCGGGGGGAGCAGCGACTCCTCCTCCAGCGAATCGACGGCCGGCGGCGAAACGACCGCGGCCGAAGCGAGCGGCGGCGAAAAGACCAAGCCCAAGGTGACCGTGCCCAAGGGCGCGCCGCCGAAGAAGCTCGAAATCGAGGAAATCGAAGAAGGCAGCGGCGCCGAAGCGAAGTCGGGCGACGAAGTCACCGTCCAGTACGTCGGCGTCAGCTACAAGAACGGCAAGGAATTCGACTCCTCTTGGAGCCGCAACGAACCCTTCAGCTTCAACCTCGGCGCCGGCGAAGTGATCCCCGGCTGGGACTAGGGCGTCGAAGGGATGAAGGTCGGCGGCCGCCGTGAGCTGATCATCCCGCCGAGCCTCGCCTACGGCGAAGCCGGCGCACCCCCCGCGATCGGTCCGAACGAAACGCTCGTCTTCGTGATCGACCTGCTTGAAGTCGGCTGACCCGCCGCCCTCACGCGAACACGTCGGCCGCGGTGACCGGGAGGACGCCCTCGGGGTTCTTGACCTGCTCCCGCGCGGCGACCGCGTAGGTGACGTCGGAGGCCAGCGCCGGCAGGGCCGCAGCCTTGCCCTCGAGCTCGGTGCGCAGCGCCGCCCCGTTTGCCCGGCGAGCCCACTTCGCCTCTCCGAGGAGCACCGCATCCCTGCCGCGCCCGGCCAGCGCCACGACGTCGATCTCGACCGGCGGGGCGTCCCGCCACCAGCGGCCGACGTCGACGATCTGCTCGCCCAGCTCCCCGTTGGCGGCGAGTCGCAGCAGGTGCTGGCGGAAGGCGGCCTCCCAGCGGTCGCCCATGTGGTCGTCCAGCTGCTCGGTCAGGACGGGGAGGATCTGCGTTCCGAGCCCCCGGCTGATCGCCGACCGATGGCGGTCGAGCACACCCAGCCAGAAGGCGAGGAAGTTGTCCGCTATCCGGTACAGGCGCCGGCGGGTGCGGGCGGGGTTCTCGGTGACGGGGACGAGCCGCTCGACCAGGCGCAGCTCGACCAGCCGCTCGAGCACGCGACTGGGATCGGCGCCGATCGCCTGCTCGATCTCGTTGTGGCGGGTGCGGCCGGCCGCGATCGCCCGCAGGGCCAGTCCACCGAGCCCGCCGAGGTCCCCCTCGGTTGCCAGAACCAGCCGGCCCTCGTCGAGCAGGCGGCCACCGGGTGAGCAGGCGAGGCGCAGCAGATTCTGCTTGACGCTGTGGCCGCTGTCCCACCAGTTCAGGTAGAGCGGCACGCCGCCGACGATCCCCCAGACGAGGGCGCGATCGCCGGGATCGAGGCCCTTCAGCATCGCGCTCGCCTCGTGTGGGCGGAACGGGTGCAGCAGCAGGCTGAGGTCGAAGCGCCCGTACAGTGGCGCCCGCTCCTCCTGCAGCGCCTCCATCGTGCGCACCGCCGAGCCGCAGACGAGTATGCGCAGCTTGGTCTGCTCCCGTGCCCGGTCCCAGAAGGCGCGCAGCACCCCCGGCAGCTCGGGGCTGACGCCGACGAGGTCGGGGAACTCGTCGATGACGAGCAGCAGCCGTTCGCGCGTCGCGGCTGCCGCGAGCGAGTCGAGCGCGTCGTCCCAGTCGGCGAAGGGTCTTTCGCCGAGGTCGCGCGCGCCGAAGCGGGCGACCTGTGCCGCGGCGTCGCTGAGCAGCCGCAGCTCGTCGCCGGCCGGGCGCCCGGCGCCGGTGTGGAAGATCGCCCGCTTGCCGTGGGCAAACTCCTCCAGCAACGAGGTCTTGCCGACCCGGCGGCGTCCCCAGACCAGGCCGAGGGCGGCTCCTCGTCGCTCCCACCACGCGTCAAGCGCGCTCATCTCTTCGCGTCGGTTGACGAACATGCTCGAAAGCTTACCGACATGCGATGTAACCGACATTCAACGTCAGTGACGTTCTATGTGCGCTATTTCGTCACGCACGGCTGTCAGGCGCGATGATGGGACCATGGCTTCGCGCTCCGTCCTCGAAGAGCGCCTAACGGCGCAGGCCCTGGCCGGACCCCCGCTGCCCGATCCCGTCGCCGTCGCCGAGCGGCTGCTCGCCGTGCAGGGGCAGGATCCGCGCGGCTTCCGGCTGGCCGTCCGTGCCCGCACCGAGGGACTGACGGCGGCCGACGTGGAACGGGCGCTGGGCGAGGAGCGCAGCCTCGTCGTCAGCTGGCTCAACCGCGGCACCCTGCACCTCGTGCGCAGCGAGGACTACCCGTGGCTGCAGGCGCTGACCACGCCGCCGCTGCTCAGCTCCAGCGCGCGGCGGCTGCGCCAGGAGCAGGTGGGCGAAGCGGAAGCCGAGCGGGCGCTGGCGACGATCGAGCGGGCGCTGGCGGATGAGGGACCGCTGACCCGGCACGAGCTGCGCGAGCGCCTCGAAGCCGCCGGTGTGCGGATCGAGGGCCAGGCGCTGATTCACCTGCTCTTCCTCAGCGCCGTCCGCGGCCTGACCGTGCGCGGCCCGATGGCGGGCAAAGAACATGCCTACGTCCTCGTGCGCGACTGGCTCGGCGAGCCGCCGCCGGTCGACCGCGAGCTGGCGCTGGCCGAACTGGCGCGCCGCTACCTCGTCGGCCACCAACCGGCGAGCGACCGCGACCTCGCCAGGTGGGCCGGCCTGCCGCTGCGCGACGCCCGCGCCGGGCTGGCGGCGATCGCCGGCGAGATCGAGCACGGGGAGGAGGGCCTGCTGCGCCTGGCCAAGCGCCAGGAGCCGGCCGAGCCCCCGCCCCCGCGCCTGCTCGGCGCCTTCGACCCGGTGCTGCTCGGCTGGACCTCGCGCGAGGATGTGCTCGGAGAGCACACCCAGCTCGTCACGAAGAACGGCATCTTCCATCCCTTCGCGATGGTCGAAGGGCGGGCGGTCGCCAAGTGGGGCTGGCCGGGGGGCAAGCTGCGGCTGGAGCCCTTGCAGCGCCTTCCGGCCAAGGTCACGAAGGCGCTCGCGGCAGACGCCGACGCAGTCGCCCGCTTCCTCGGCCGCGCCTGAGCGCCGTTAGCTTCGAGACGGCGCTTGGAAGCTCGCCTTCCACCAGCAGACCCGGCTCTGAGCCGACCCCGGCATGGACCGGTTCCGCGGAACCGCCGGACTTTCTCGCCAACAGGGGGGAGAACTTTTCCCGCTGAGCCCTTGGCTTGGAAATGGGAAAGCGGAAGGGTCGTCGGCGGCACACGGAGTTCCGAGATATGTCATTGGACGAAATCTCAAAGCTGGCGCGCGACCCGACTGAATCGACATTGCGCCGCCGCAAGGCCCAAGCCGAGGAGAAGGAGCGAAGGCTTCGCAACCGACAGAAACGCGAAGGCAGCTGATGCGTATGAAGCCCTACACTCAAAACATGTCGAAACGTCCGAGATACAGATGGCGGACGTGGCTGCGAGGCCGTTTGCCTAGGGCCTTGGTGGATCTATTCCCGAAGGGCCTTAAGGACTGCGGCAAACACGAGTGGTTCCGCTTCGACGAGGACACCGACCTCTGCTACCACTGCGAAGTCGGCGAACGTCCCCATCAGCACATGCCGATCGACTGGGACAGCGACCTCTGGAGGGAATTAAGCCGCCTAGCCGACGAAGGTGATGAGGGCTACCAGCAGCTCATTCGCAAGCTGAGGCGAGAGGAACGAGAAGCGGAAATGACGAAGGCCGCGTAGGCCGGTTTCGTCGTCTGACTTTGGTCAGCCCAGCTTCGGGCTCTGCCAGGGCTGGGCGAGTCGTGCGGCCAGCTCGTCGGCGAGGCCTTCGATCGGGACTCTGGTCTGCTCCAGGGAGTCGCGGTCGCGGAGGGTTACGGTGTCGTCCTCCATCGTCTGGTGGTCGACGGTTATTCCCCAGGGGGTGCCGATCTCGTCCTGGCGGCGGTAGCGCTTGCCGATCGAGCCGCCCTCGTCGAACTCGGCGGGGACGCGGCGGCGGACCTGCTCGAAGACCTCGCGCGCCTTCTCCGGCAGGCCGTCCTTGGAGACGAGCGGCAGGACGGCGGCCTTGACCGGGGCGAGCCGCGGGTGGAGTCGCAGCACCGTGCGCCGGCGGCCCTCGACCTCCTCGACCTCGTAGGAGTCGACGAGGAAGGCGAGCGTCGCGCGGTCGGCGCCGGCGGCCGGCTCGATCACGTGCGGCACGTAGCGCTCTTTCGTCTGCTGGTCGAAGTACTCGAGCTTCTCGCCGCTGAACTCAGCGTGCTGGCTGAGGTCGAAGTCGCCGCGGTCGGCGATCCCCTCGAGCTCCGACCAGCCGATCGGGAAGAGGTACTCGATGTCGCTGGTCGCCGAGGAGTAGTGCGAGAGCTCCTCGGCGCCGTGCGCGCGGACCCGCAGCATCGCCGGCCGGATGCCGAGCTCGGTGTACCAGCGCTCGCGCTCCTCCATCCACAGCCCGTGCCACTTTTCGGCTTCGGCCGGCGGGACGAAGAACTCCATCTCCATCTGTTCGAACTCGCGCGTGCGGAAGATGAAGTTGCCGGGCGTGATCTCGTTGCGGAACGACTTGCCGATCTGGGCGATGCCGAACGGCGGCTTCTTGCGGGCGAAGCCGAGCACGTTCTTGAAGTTGATGAAGATGCCCTGCGCGGTCTCCGGCCGCAGGTAGACCTCCGAGCCCTCGCCCGCGACCGGCCCGACATGGGTCTCGAACATCAGGTTGAACTGGCGCGGCTCGCTCAGCTCGCCGCCGCACTCGGGGCAGCGCAGCTCCGCCTCCGGGTCGCCGCCCTCGGCCTCGATCGCCTCGCGCAGGTGGTCCTCGCGCCAGCGCTTCTTGCACTTGCCGAGGCACTGCACGAGCGGGTCGGTGAAGCCCTCGAGGTGGCCCGAGGCCTCCCAGACCCGCGGGTGCTGGAGGATCGCCGAGTCGAGCGCGACGATGTCGTCGCGGTCCTGCAGCATCGCCCGCCACCACTCGGCCTTGACGTTGTTCTTCAGCAGCACGCCGTAGTGGCCGTAGTCGTAGGTCGAGCCGAGCCCGCCGTAGATCTCAGAGGACGGGAAGACGAAGCCGCGCCGCTTGCACAGCGCGACGATCTCCTCCATCGTCGTCTCGGTCGCGGTCTCCTGCCCGGCGTCGGCCATGCCGGAACCGTACCGGCTGCGATAATCCGCGCGCCTGATGCCGATCTACGAGTACAAATGCGCCAACGGCCATGTCTTCGACGTGATCCAGAGGATGAGCGACGAGGCGCTGACCGAGTGCCAGGAGTGCGGCGCCCCCGCCGAGCGCGTCCTGCACCCCGTGGCGATCCACTTCAAGGGCTCCGGCTTCCACAACACGGACTACGCCAAGAAGAAGACCGGCGCCAACGGCAGCTCCTCAGAATCAAGCTCCTCCAGCGAGGGCTCCGACAGCTCCAAGTCCTCGTCCGACGCCAAGTCCTCGGGCTCAAGCTCGGAGGCCTCGAAGCCCGCCGCCAAAGCCGATTAGACGGCCGGGAGGGGCGGATGGGTCGCCTCACCGGTGCCTCGCGAAGCGGCGCCCCGGCGGGCTACCCTGGGCCGCGAAGCGGCACAAAATCAATCCGCCGAAGGCGGATTTAGGCAGCCGGGGACGCGACCCATCCGCCCCGCCAGACCTACCCCATCAACTTCTTGACCGCCCGCCGGCGCTCGCTGTCCGGCACTTCGATCGAGCCGCCGGGGCCGGGTGCGCAGCTCGAGTTGGCGCCGGAACAGAGCACATCGGCGGCGCTTTCGCCGCCGATCGCGGCGGAGAGGATCAGCTGCGGCATCGTGAAGAAGCCCATGTCGCTGACGAAGGCCTTCGGCGCGTCCCAGCCGATGATCGGGCCGTGGACGAAGTTGTAGGGGAGGCGGAGCGGGTCGGTGAGGCGGTCCTTGATGCCGGCGATCACGGCCTGCTGGGCCTTCTCGCGGTCGTAGTCGTTGTAGCCGAGCGAGTAGGCGCTCCTGCCCGCCCCGGGGCATTCGCTCGGCTCGCGGATCCGCGAGTAGATCAGCGCCTTTTCGCCGTCGAGCGTGTTCTCGCCCTTGCCGAGCCGCAGGGTGAAGCCGCCCTGGCCGCCGCCGGCGCCGCCTGAGATGTTCGCGCAGAGCTTGTGCGGCACATCGACCTTGACCCCGCCGACCGCGTCGATCAGGTCTTCGAAGCCGGTGAAGTCGACGATCGCGACATGGTCGACTTCGACGCCGAGGAAGTCTTCGACCGCTTCGATCTGCGCCGCGGCGCCGCCAAA
The DNA here is from genome assembly GCA_035266685.1 of Solirubrobacterales bacterium. Classification (GTDB taxonomy): domain Bacteria; phylum Actinomycetota; class Thermoleophilia; order Solirubrobacterales; family 70-9; genus VRUE01. The sequence continues at coordinate 9,164 of DATFMX010000132.1, read as the reverse complement.
GGCGTAGGCGGCGTTGATCTTCTGCGGGCTCTGGCCGGGGATTTCGGCGTAGCTGTCGCGCGGGACCGAGAGTTTGCGGAAGGCGCCGCCGCCGGCGCGGATCAGCATCAGCGTGTCGGCGCGGAATTCCCCCTGCGAGCAGTGGCCGTGCGGCGAGTCGCCGTGCGACTGCTGTTCGAAGCATTCCTGCGAGGGCGCCGCGCCCGGCTCCTTCGTGTCGGGCGGCCGGGCGTCGGTGCCGAGCACGAGGATCGTCTGCGCGCTCGGCAGCAGGAACGGGTTGCCGTGCAGCTTCGACTTCGCTTCGCCCGACAGCTTGAACGACTGAAGCTGGGCGGAGACGGCGAAGGCGAGGAAGCTGAGCAGGATCCAGCCGAGCGCCGCGATGCCGATCCATTTGAGCGCCCGGCGCAGCGCGGGGCGCGGGGCGCCGGGGCCGCGCTCGCGCTTCGGCCCGCCGGGACGGCCGGGCAGCTTCGGCGCCCGCCAGTCGCGTTCGCGCAGTCCCGAGAGGTCGGGCTTGCGCAGCCGCGAGAAGAACCCGCGCCGGGCGCGGTAGACCTTGTAGTCGGGCGGTCCCTGTGGCCGCTGCTCTCCGTCGTTGCCCATGAAAGACTCCGGAATCATGCCGATGACCGCGGTCGCCCGCGACAGGAGTCCCAACACACGATGAGCGAGGTCGAAGCGATCGGCGTCGATCTCGGCGGCACGAAGATGCTGCTCGGCGTGCTCGACGGCGACTCGAAGACCGTCTGGGAGAGCCGCGAGGGCTCCGCCGGGGAGGGCGAGGACGAGCTGGTCGAGCTGCTGGTGCGCGAGGTCGAGCAGGCGCGCGCCGAGCGTCCCGGCGTGCAGGCGATCGGCATGGGCATCCCGGCGACGATCGACCACGACAAGGGGGTCGCGCTCGCCGCGGTCAACCTGCCGATCGCCGACCTGCCGATCCGCAACCTGGTGCTCGAACGGACCGGCCTGCCGGCCTTCGTCGACAACGACGCCAACGTCGCGGCGCTCGCCGAGCACCAGTTCGGCGCCGCCCGTGGCACGCGGAACGCGATCATGCTGACGATCGGCACGGGGATCGGCGGCGGCCTGATCCTCGGCGGCGAGATCTACCGCGGCTCGACCGGCGCCGGCGCCGAGCTCGGCCATGTCGTGATCCAGATGGACGGCCCCGCCTGCCAGGGCAACTGCCCCAACCACGGCTGCGTCGAGGCGCTCGCCTCGGGCACCGCGCTCGGGCGCGAGGGACTGGCGGCGGCGGAAAGCAACCCCGAGTCGGCGCTCGGCAGGCTGCACGGCGAAGGCGAGCCGATCGACGGCAAGGCGGTGACGTTGGCCGCCCAGAAGGGCGACGAGGTCGCGGTCGCCGTCTTCGAGCTGATCGGGACCAGGCTCGGCGTCGCCCTCGCCAGCTTCGCCAACATCTTCGAGCCGGAAGTCATCGTGATCGGCGGCGGCGTGATCGCCGCGGGCGAGCTGCTGCTCGACCCGGCGCGGCGCGAGCTCGAAGCGCGGGCGCTGCGGCCGATGAACCGCACGCCGGTCGTCCCCGCCGAGCTGGGCGCGGACGCGGGCATGATCGGCGCCGCCGCGCTGGCGCGGACCGAACTCGAGAAGGCGAGCTGATGCCGGGGTCGCTGATCGTCTGCCCGACCCCGATCGGCAACCTCGACGACATCACGATTCGCGTCCGCGACGCCCTCGTCGCCGCCGACTACATCGCCTGCGAGGACACGCGGCGCACCGGCGGGCTGCTCGACAAGCTCGGCATCCGCCCGGCGCCGCCGCTGATCTCGATCCACGAGGGCAACGAAGCGCCGCGCGCGGTCGAGCTGGCGCAGCGGATCGAACGCGGCGACGTCGTCGCCCTGGTCTCCGACGCCGGCATGCCGGCGATCTCCGACCCCGGCTTCCGCCTGATCCGCCGCTGCATCGAGCGCAGCCTCGAGGTCACCGTGCTGCCGGGCCCCTCCGTCGTGCCCGCGGCGCTGGTCGCCTCCGGCCTGCCGACCGACCGCTGGCGCTTCGAGGGCTTTCTGCCGAAGCGCTCCGGCGAGATGGAGCGCGTGCTGCGCTCGACCGAGACCGTCGTCGCCTTCGAGTCGCCGCGCCGGGTGGGGGACTCGCTGGCGGCGCTGGCGGCGATCGCCCCCGACCGCCCGGCCGCCGTCGTCCGCGAGCTGACCAAGATGCACGAGGAGGTCTCGCGCGCCACGCTGGCCGAGCTGGCGCGCCGCTTCCGCGGCGACGTCAAGGGCGAGATCGTGCTGGTGATCGCCCCCGCCTCCTCCGACGACCACGACCAGGACGTCGCCTTCGCCGTCGACGCCCTGCGCCACCTCGTCCAGTCGGGAGCCCGCCCGCGCGCCGCCGCCAGCGTCGTCGCCGCCCTCACCGGGACCCGCGCCAACGACCTCTACAGGGCGCTGACCGGCCGCGAGCCCCGCCGCTGAACAGGGAAACCCCGAGCGCGGTCGAGGTTTGAGTCGCCATGCGGTTCAAACCTCGACCGCGCAGGTGAACTAGCCTGGCCCGACCGATGTCCTACTACGTCACCACGCCGATCTACTACGTCAACGCCGAGCCGCACCTCGGGCACGCCTACTCGACGATGGCGGCCGACGTCTTGGCGCGGCACATGCGCCAGCGCGGCGAGGACGTCTTCTTCCTCACCGGGACCGACGAGCACGGCGAGCCGATCGAGACGGCGGCGGAGCGCGAGGGGGTGACGCCGCAGGAGTTGGCCGACCGCAACGCGGCCAAGTTCGAAGCGCTGATGCCGATCATCGACGCCAGCAACGACTTCTTCATCCGCACCTCCGATCCGCGCCACGGCGAGCGGGTCGCCGAGATCATGCAGCGCGTCTACGACAACGGCTGGGTGAGCAAGGGCACCTACGAGGGCTGGTACTGCCCGCGCTGCGCCGACTTCAAGACCGAGCGCGAGCTCGGCCCCGGGCAGACCTGCCCGATCCACGAGATCCCGCTCGAGCAGGAGCGCGAGGAGAACTGGTTCTTCCGCCTCTCCGCCTTCCAGTCCCAGCTCGAAGGCCTCTACGAGGAGCGCCCCGACTTCGTCGTGCCCGAGTTCCGCCGCAACGAGGCGGTCTCCTTCATCAAGGGCGGGCTCGAGGACGTCTCGCTCTCGCGGCCGAAGCTGAAGTGGGGGATGCGGCTGCCCTGGGACCCCGAGCAGCGCATGTACGTGTGGTTCGACGCGCTGCTCAACTACGTCACGGCGCTCGGCTTCGCCCGCGAGGGCGAGGACCTGACGGCGCGCTTCTGGCCCGCCGACCTGCACGTGATGGCCAAGGACATCCTCAAGTTCCACGCGGTGATCTGGCCGGCGCTGCTCTGGGCGGCCGGCCTCGAGCCGCCGCAGCGGATGGCGATCCACGGCTACCTGCTGATGGGCGAGAAAAAGATGTCGAAGTCGCTCGGCAACGTGCTCGACCCCTTCGAGGCGATCGAGCGCTTCGGCGCCGACGCGCTGCGCTTCTACTGCTTCCGCGAGGTCAGCTTCGGCCAGGACGGCTCGATCTCCACGGCGGGCTTCGAGTCGCGCTACGAGACCGAGCTTGCCAACGACTTCGGCAACCTGGCGAGCCGCGTGCTGGCGATGGTCGACCGCTACCGCGACGGCACGGCGCCGCCGGCCCAGGTCGACGCCGTGCTGGCGGAGGACTTCGAAGGCGCCGTCGGCAGCTTCGCCGAGCTGCTCGACCGGGCCGAGCTGACGCAGGCGCTGGAGGAGGCCTGGAAGCTCGTCCGCCGGCTCAATCGCTACGTCGAGGAGACTCGCCCCTGGGAGCTGGCCAAGGACGAGGCCGACCCCAAGCGCCTCGACGAAGTCCTCTACAACCTCTGCGAGGGCCTGCGGGTGACGACCCTGCTGCTCGTCCCCTACCTGCCGCGGGCGGCCGACCAGCTCCTCGCCGCGCTCGGTGAGGACTCGCGCGAGCTGAGCGCCTTCGGCACCCACCCCGGCGGCCAGCCCGTCGAGCGCGTCCCGCCGCTCTTCCCAAAGATCGAGGCGCCGGCCTGAGCTTCAGCGAGCCCGCAGGCCCAAACGCCGGCGCCAGTCGCGCGCGTTGAAAGCGCGCGAGATGCGGCCGATCAGGCCGCGGCGCGACCTGGTGTAGGGGAACCAGACCGGTTCGCGCTTGCCGCCGAAGCGGTGGACGATCACCGACTCGGGCCGGCAGTACTTCTTGATCCCGTACTCGCCGTGGCGGAAGCCGACCCCCGACTCCTTCCAGCCGCCCATCGGCACATCCATCAGCACGTAGTTGACGATCACATCGTTGACGTTGACCGCGCCGCACTCGATCCGCCGCCCGATCCGCTCCGCCCGCTGCTTCTCGCCGAAGACCGAGGCGGCCAGGCCGTAGCGGGTGTCGTTGGCGTGGCGCAGCGCCTCCTCGGCGTCGCGCACCTTCATCACCCCGACGACCGGGCCGAAGGTCTCGTCGCGCATCACCTTCATCGAGTGGTCGACGTCGACCAGCACCGTCGGCTCGTAGTAGTGGCCGGGCCCCTCGACGGCCCTGCCGCCGGTCAGCGCCCGCGCGCCCTTCTCGAGCGCCTCGGTCACCTGCTCTTCGACCACGGCGCGCTGGTTCGGCGAGGTCATCGCGCCGACGTCCTTGGCCGGCGTCCGGCCGTCGGCGCCCTGGCGCAGCGCGCTCACCTCCTTGGTCAGCTTGGCGACGAACTCGTCGTAGACGGGCTCCTCGACGTAGATCCGCTCGACCGAGAGGCAGACCTGGCCCGAGTTGAACATCGAGCCCCAGGTCGCGGCGTTGGCGGCGCGGTCGATGTCGGCGTCGTCGAGCACGATCATCGGGTCCTTGCCGCCGAGCTCGAGGCTGACCGGGGTCAGCGTCTCGGCGGCGCGCGCCATCACCTTGCGGCCGGTGCGGTCAGAGCCGGTGAACTGGACGAAGTCGGCGTTGTCGATCAGCGCGCCGCCGGCCTCGCCGGTGCCGTGGACGCAGGCGAACACATCGGGGCCGCCGATCTCCTCGCGCCAGGCCCTGACGATCTCGTCGATCCCCAGCGGCGTGAACTCGGACGGCTTGACGACCACGGCGGCGCCCGCCTGCAGGGCGGGGAGCGCATCGCCCAGCGCCAATGCCAGCGGGAAGTTCCAGGGGCTGATCACGCCGACCACCGGGTAGGGCCGGTACTGGACCATCAACTTCTTCGAGGCCATCAGCGGCGAGTGCGGGCGGACCGTCTCGTCGCCGATGAACTTGGCCGCCCTCGAGCCGTAGAAGTTGATCAGGTCGGTCAGGTAGTAGATCTCGGTGCCGGTGTCGGCGCGGACCTTGCCGGTCTCGGCCTGCATCGTGTCGGCGATCCGCTCGCTGTTGTCGAGCATCCAGTCGCGCAGCCTGCCCAGCCAGCGGTAGCGGCCCTCGATGCCGAGCGCCTCCCACTCGGCCTGGTTGCGGCGCACCCGGGCGACGACCTCGGCCACCCGCTCGGGCGAGTTGACGGCGACGCTGCCGACCGTCCCGCCGGTCGCCGGGTTGGTGACATCGATTCGCTCGGTCGCCGTCTGGTCGTACATTGGCTGGCTAGCCAGGATAGCCGCTATCGCGCCGCCAGTCGATACACGGGCCCTTCCAGCGAGCAGACGTAGAGCCGCTGATGCTCGTCTTCGCCGAAGCAGCTCGGCGTGTCGACGCGCAGGCCGAGCTTGCGCTCGCCGCTCGCCCGCTTCAGGTGGGGGACGAGGCTGCGCAGCTGGCCCTCGCAGAGGTCGGCGTAGACGTAGCGCTTGTACAGCGAGGGGAGATGCTTGTCGGCGACCACGTAGCCGCCGATGATCGAGCAGCTTCCGGCGCGGCTGTGCGGGTAGGCGAAGATCGGCTTCACCGTGCCGCCGGGGTCCGGCGTGCCGCTGTTGGCGCCGGTGTATGGCGCGAAGCCCTCGCGCGCGTCCCAGCCGAAGTTGGCGCCGCGCGCTGCGCCGAGCGGCAGGTAGTCGACCTCCTCGTAGCGGTCCTGGCCGACGTCGCCGATCGCGAGCCGCGGGTGGCCGGGCCGCGTCACCCGGTCGAAGGAGAAGCGGAAGGGGTTGCGCAGGCCGATGCTGAAGATCTGCGTATGGGGATGGACTTCGCGCGGGTCGACCCGCAGCAGCTTGCCGAGCCGGCTGTGCGGGTTCTGCGCGTTGTTCGGCGGGTCGCCGCCCGAGCCGCCGTCGCCCGTGCCGAGGTAGAGCCAGTGGCCGAGGAACTGCAGCTGGCCGCCGTTGTGGTTGGTGTTCACCGGATGGGGTATGTGAACGATTGCGCGACGAGAGCCCCGCGCGGCTCGCGTCGCGCTTCTGCGCTTGAACTGGTCGACCCGGATGTTGCCCTGGCGATCGGTGTAGCAGACGTAGAAGCGGCCGTCGCGCCGGTAGTCCGGCGGGAAGGCGATCGAGAGCAGTCCCCGCTCGCCGCCGTAGGAGACGAGCCCGCGGATGTCGAGGAACGGGCGGCGCTGCCGGTGGCCGCGGCGCAGCACGATCACCCTGCCCTCCTGCTCGACGACGAACAGCAGCTTCGGGAAGCCGGGCGCGCCGGTGACGTAGACCGGCGATTCGAAGCGACCGACCTGCTTGAGCCCGACCTTGCCGGGCTGTTCGGCGGAGCCGCAGGCCGGCAGGCTCAGCGCCAGCGCCGCCGCGGCAAGGCTAGCGAGCGCTGTTCGCGCTCTTCTTGCCGATTTCCACGACTTCGCCGTTGTCCTTGACTTCGACTTCCGGTGGCACATCGCTGATCTTCACGGTAAACGACCCGCCCGCTTCGGCTCCGTTGGCGGTCTCCGCCTTGGTTTCGCTGCTGAGGCCGGCGGCGATCTCATAGAAGAGCCTGTGGTTGCCCGCTTTCACGGCGCTCACCTTCCACACCGGTTCGGCCGTCGCGCCGGGCTTCAGCGGGCCGAAGGCGAAGGTCCTCGGTTCGGCGGTTTCGGCGCCGCCGCGCCGGTTCGAGCCGTCGAGTTTCGGGTACCCCTCGGCGAGCGCCCAGATCGGCCGGTCGGGCTGGGCGATGCCGGAGGCCGGGTCGCGGTAGCCGAAGGGCAGCCAGGAGTTGTGCGACTGCTTGTCGCCGCCGCTGATCGAGACGGTCAGCGAGGGCAGCGCCTGCTCGCCCGTGTTGCGGACGCCGAGGCGCAGCAGCGTCGTCTCGCCGAGCCGTTGCTTCGGCGGGAACTCGGCCTTGACCACCTTCACCTGGTAGGCGCCGGCCTGCTCGTTGGAGTCGGAGGACGATTCGCCCCCGCAGGCGGCGAGCGAGGTCGCCGCGGCCAGCCCGACGAGAGCCGCCGCCAGCGCGCCGCCGCGAGAACGCCGCCGCTGTCCGCGATACCCCCCCGAGGATGAACTCCCAGGCTCCAAAGCGGCCCGAACATACCACGGGGATTTCCCTGCACCGGAGGCTCGCGGCGAGGCGCGGCGGGATTAGCCGGATCTCAACACTCGGCTAACGGAGGGCACCGGCGCATCCCATAGACTCAGAGCGCGGAGCAGGGTCCGCCCAATGCGGTCCCGCCCGTCCGGAGGAGAGATGGAAGCAGCTGCATCGATAGGCAGGATGTTCGCCCCAGCCAAGTCGTTCTTCGAGCAGACGGGGAGCATGATGATCCTCACCGCGCGGACGATCGCCGCCGCCGTGCGTCCGCCCTACCCCTATGGCGAGGAGCTGGTCGGCCAGTTCCTCTTCGTGCTCAAGCTCTCCTGGTTCCCGATGACGATCTCGACCTTCGCCCTCTGCCTCGGGGCGCCGGGCCTGCAGGCCGCCGGGGTCCTCTCGCTGTTCGGCAACCTCGACCGGCTCGGCGGCTTCTTCGTCGTCACCGCCGTGCGCTTCATCGGCCCGATCGTCACCGCCGCGGTCGTCGCCGGCGTCGCCGGCACGGCGATCACCGCCGACCTCGGCGCGCGCAAGATCCGCGAGGAGCTCGACGCCCTGCAGGTGCTCGGCGTCGATCCGATCAAGAACCTGGTCGTGCCGCGCTTCCTGGCGCTGATGGTGATCACCGGCCTGCTCGACATCTTCGCCGTGGTCTTCGGGATGAGCGCCGGGATCGCCGCCGAGCTGCTCTACCACCAGCCGCTCGGCGGCTTCTTCGCGACGCTCTTCGCCAACGCGCTGGTCACCGACCTCGCGGCGTCGGTGGCGATGTGCTCGATGTTCGGCGCGATCATCGCCGTCGTCTGCTGCTACAAGGGGATGACCGCGTCGGGCGGGCCGGCGGGGGTCGGCCGCGCGGTCAACCAGGCGGTGGTGATTGCCTTCATGGGCGTCTTCTCCTTCCTCTACGTGTTCACCACCTTCCTGCTCGCCACCAACCCGGAACTGCAGGCGATCCGGTGAGGCGCCGGTGATCGGCTGGCTCGACGTCCCGCGCGGCTGGCTCGACTCCTTCGGCGAGGTCGGCCGCTTCGGCGCGCGCGTCGCCGGCCTCGTCTACTCGGGCCGGGTGGGGCGCTACTTCGGCGAGAGCGTCCGCCAGGCGGGAATCCTGATCCTCGGCTCGGCGGTCGTCATCTGGGCCTTCGTCTTCATCCTCGGCCTACAGTGCGGCGTCATCGGCGCCTACTTCAACCGCTCGATCGGCGCCCCGTCGCTCGCCGGCCTGTTCTCCGCCTACTGCGACCTGCGCGAGGGTGTGCCATACGCCTTCGGCTACATCCTCTCGGCCAAGGTTGGGACGGGGATCGTCGCCGAGCTGGGGGCGATGCGGATCTCCGACGAGATCGACGCGCTCGAGGTGATGGGGATCGAGCCCGTCGCCTTCCTCGCCGCGACCCGGCTGCTCGGCGCCTGGATCGCGATCCCCTTCCTCTACCTGGTCGGCGTCGGCGTCGCCTACTTCGCCAGCTACCTGGCGGTGGTCGATCAGATCGGCGACGTCTCCTCCGGCGGCTACCTGCTGATCTTCTGGACCTACCAGGACTTCGTCGACGTCATATTTAGCCTCGCCAAGGCGATGGTGATGACGACGGTGATCGTGCTGGTCGGCTGCTACTACGGCTACACCGCGAGCGGCGGTCCGGTCGGCGTCGGCACGGCGACGGCGAAGTCGATGGTCGTCAACATCATCATGGTCCACATCATCGGCATGCTCGGCACGTTCATGTTCTACGGCGCCAATCCGCG
>DATFMX010000131.1:0-13095 GCA_035266685.1 Solirubrobacterales bacterium | reverse complement strand
GGTCAGGTGAGCGGCGGCGCCGTTGACCTGCATCGTGCCCGAGCCGGGCTCGCCGTCGATCACGTAGGTGACGAAGCGGGCGCCGTTGTCGATGTCCCAGACATGGACCTGCTCGTTGGTGATCAGGTCGGCCTGCGCCATCAACTCGGTGTCGACCGTGATCGAGCCGATGTAGTCGACATCGCAGTCAGTCACCGTAGCCCGATGGATCTTCGACTTAAGCATCTGCCTCTGCATTACCCCTCCTTGTCGGGCCGACGGGCCGATTTCCCACGATATGCGTGGGTTTTCGTCCCGTCGGCGGGAAGTTCGGTGTTGTCGATTAGGCGGGCTTCGCCGATTTGGGCGGCTAGCGCCACCAGGGCCGGGCCTTCGCTGAGCTCGGTCACCGGCTGCAAGTTCTCTGGATCTCGGGCCTCTAGGTACTCGGGCTCGATCCCGGCCTCGGCGAGCACGCGGCGGCCGGCCTCGAGCGCGGCGGCGAGCGTGTCCTCGCGCCCGACCCGCTCGACCTCGCGCAGGGCGCGCGAGAGCGCCGTCGCCCGCTCGCGGTCCGCGGCGCTCAGGTAGGCGTTGCGCGAGCTCATCGCCAGGCCGTCGGGCTCGCGCACGATCGGCAGCGCCTCGATCCGCACGGGGAGGTCGAGGTCGCGCACCATGCGACGGATGACGGCGACCTGCTGGGCGTCCTTGCGGCCGAAGTAGGCGACGTCGGGCTGGACGCTGTTGAGCAGCTTGGCGACGACCGTGGTGACGCCGCGGAAGTGCTCCGGGCCGCGCCGCGCGGGGTCGCCGCAGAGCACCTCGGTCAGCCCGCCGACCTCGACCGTGGTCTCGAACCCCTGCGGGTAGACCTCGCCGACCGGCGGCGCGTAGATCAGGTCGACGCCGGCCTCGGCGGCCAGCTCGGCGTCGCGCCGCTCGTCGCGCGGGTAGCGCTCGAGGTCCTCGCCGGGGCCGAACTGGGTCGGGTTGACGAACAGGCTCATCACGACCGTGTCGCACTCGACGCGGGCGGCGCGCAGCAGCGAGACATGGCCCTCGTGCAGGCAGCCCATCGTCGGCACCAGGCCGATCGAACGCCCCGCCGCCCGCTCGGCGGCAAGGATCGCTCGCAACTCGTCCTTGGCCCGGACGAGCTTCACGCCTGCGGCAGCATGCGGTCGGTCAATGAGTGCGGAGTCCATGATGGTCCATGCCCTTCGCTGCGGGTCACGGCCGGATTCGAAGTATAGGCACTAGGTCTCGCGGAATTGAATGGCCTTGATCACACGTGCGGGCGCACCGGCGGCGATCGAGCCGGCCGGAATGTCGCGGGTGACGACTGAGTTGGCGCCGATCACGCAGCGCTCGCCGATCGTCACGCCGCTGGTCACGGCGACGTTGACGCCGAACCAGCAGTTGGCGCCGATCCTCACCGGACCCTTGCTGGTGAAGCCCTGCCAGGTGACCGGCCGGGTCGGGTCGTCGAAGCGGTGCTCGGCGTCGCCGACGAAGCAGCCGTTGGCGAACATCGTGTGCTCGCCGATCTCGATCGACTCCTGCGCGGCCAGCATCGTGTTGCGGTTGAGGAAGCAGCCGGCGCCGATCGCGATCCGCCCCTCCGGCGCCAGGGTCAGCCAGCAGCCGGGCTCGAGCAGCGTCCCCTCGCCGATCCTCAGCCGGCCTTCGTCGAGCGCCTCGAGGACCTCGCCCTCGACCGGCATGCGGATGAAGAAGCCGCCGCGCGCGGCGTGGCGGGCGAGGCGCAGGCGGCGCAGTGGCCGCCGGTTGCGCTCGTACCAGCGTCGCTTCCTCCACCAGAGTCGCCAGCCGCGGGGCATTCGCCGCATAGACTGACGGGCGTGAGCGATCTGCGCGGTGGCATCGATCTCGGCGGGACGAAGATCCAGACGGCTGTCGTCGAGGCGGACGGAAGCCTGCGCGGCGAAGCGCGCCGGGACACGCCGACCGAGGGCACGCCGGCGGACGTCGCCAAGGCGATGGAGGACGCGCTGCGCGAGGCGGCTGCGGCGGCGGCCGTAAAGCCGGAGGAGCTGCGCGGGGTCGGGGTCGGCTCGCCCGGCGACGCCGACGGCAAGACCGGGATCGTCTCCGGAGCCCGCAACCTGCCCGGCTGGGAGGGCAGCTTTCCGCTCGGCGAGGCGCTGGCGAAGGCGCTCGGCACGGAAGTCCGGATCGGCAACGACGTCCAGGTCGCGGTCGAAGGCGAGTACGCGCTCGGCGCCGGCAAGGGCCTCAACTCGTTGCTCGGCGTCTGGTGGGGAACCGGCGTCGGCGGCGGGATCGTCCTCGACGGCAAGCCCTGGCTCGGCCGCGGCGCCGCGGCGGAGATCGGCCACATGGTCGTCAAGCGCAACGGCGCCCGCTGCCCCTGCGGCCGGCGCGGCTGCATGGAGGCCTACGCGGGGCGCGCGGCGATGGAGGCGAAGGCGCGCCGCGACCTCGCCAAGGGCGTCGAGACCGAGCTCTTCCACGTGATGAAGAAGCGCGGCAAGGACCGGCTTACCAGCTCGGTCTGGGAGCACGCGCTGCGCGAGGGAGACGCGCTGGCCGAGAGCCTGCTGCGCCGCGCGATCCGCTACCTGGGCACCGGGATCGCCTCGGCGCAGAACCTGCTCGACGTCGAGGCGGTGGTGATCGGAGGCGGGCTCGGTGGGCGCTTCGGCGACCGCTTCATGGACGACCTCAAGGGCGAGATGCACAAGCACCTCTTCCTCAGCGACAACCCACCCCAGATGAAGGTCGCCGAGCTGGGCGACCTGGGCGGCGCAATCGGCGCCTCGCTGCTTGTGAAGGGCTAGACCCTTCCCTCCGCCTGGCGGTGCATCCTGGCCACGGCGTCGACCACCACCGCGACCAGCAGGACGCCGCCGGTGACCATGAATTTGACCGACGATTCGAGCGCCAGCAGGTCCATGCCGTTGGAGATCGAGCCGATCACGATCGCGCCGAGCAGCGCCGACCAGACCGAGCCGCGGCCACCGAACAGGCTGGTGCCGGCGATCACCGGGCCGGCGATCGCGAGCAGCAGCAGGTCGCTGCCGCCGGAGCTCTGGTTGACCGCGAGCAGCCGCGAGGCGGCCATGATCCCGCCGACCGCGGCCATCGAGCTGCAGAGGGCGAAGGCGAGGACGCGCATGCCGTCGACCCGGATGCCGGCCCGGCGGGCCGCCTCGGCGCTGCCGCCGGCGGCGAACAGATGGCGGCCGAAGGTCGTGCGCGTGGTCAGCAGCTGGAAGCCGATCACGAAGCCGAGCAGGATCAGCAGCGCCAGCGGCAGGCCGCGGTCGGAGTTGAAGATCACGATCGCGACGAACGCCACCGCGGCGAAGACCGCGAGGCGCAGGACGAGCAGGCCGAGCGGCTCGGTGGTGACGCCGGTCCTCAGCCGGCGCCAGTGGCCGCCCAGGGTGACGAGCGCGTAGACGCCGATCGCCACCGCAGCGATGATCCAGCCCACCGTGTCCGAGTAGAAGGTGTTGGCGAGGTTGACGACGCTCGAGTTGGTCAGGTTGACCGTGCCGGTGTTGCCGAGCACCTGCAGCAGCGCCCCCTGCCAGGCGAGCAGGCCGGCAAGCGTGACGACGAAGGAGGGGATGCGGAAGCGGGTGAAGAGCAGCCCCTGGGCGAGGCCGATCGCCGCGCCGGTGAGCACGCCGGCGAGGATCGCCAGCGCCGGGTCCCAGCCGTGCTGAACGTTGAGCACCGCCATCACCGCCGCCGCGAGGCCGCTGACCGCGCCGATCGAGAGGTCGATCTCGCCGAGCAGCAGGGCGAGCACGACGCCGACCGAGATCAGCCCGACCGGCGTGATCTGGAGGAAGAGGTTGGTCAGGTTGGTCGCCGAGAGGAAGCGGTCGTTCTGCAGCTCGAAGACGAGCCAGATCAGGGCGATCGAGAAGATCACCCGCAGCGAGACCAGATCGCCCTGTAGGAAGCGGCGCACGGTCATGCCGCTTCACCGTTGCCGAACTCGGCGCCGGTGATCGCGCCGACGATCTGCTCCTCGGTCGTCTCGTCGGCGTCGAAGTCGCCGGCCCGGCGGCCCAGCCGCAGGACGAAGATCCGGTCGCAGACCTCGAACACGTTGGCCAGGTTGTGGCTGACGACGATCACCCCGAGCTCACGCTCGCGCAGCCGCTTGATCAGCCCCAGCACCTGTTTCGTCTGCGGCACGCCGAGCGCCGCGGTCGGCTCGTCGAGCAGGACGAGCTTCGGCTCGCCGAGCAGCGAGCGCGCCACCGCGACCTGCTGGCGCTGGCCGCCGGAGAGCGTGCCGACCTCCGAGCGCACGCTGGGGATCGTCACCGAGAGCTGCTCGAGCAGCTCGTGCGAGCGCCGCTCCATCGTCGTCTCATCGAGGATTCGCGCCAGCCGCCCGGGCCCGGCGGCGATCGCCTCCTGGCCGAGGAAGAGGTTGGCGACGACGTCGAGGTTGTCGCAGAGCGCGAGGTCCTGGTAGACGGTCGCGATACCGAGCGCGGTGGCCGCCTTGGGCCCTTTGATCGAGACCGGCCGCCCTTCGAAGGAGAACTCGCCGGCGTCGATCGAGTAGATGCCGGCGATCGACTTGACCAGCGTCGACTTGCCGGCCCCGTTGTCGCCGACCAGGCCGACCACTTCACCGGCGCCGACGGCGAAGTCGACATCGTCGAGCGCCTGCACCGGGCCGAACCTCTTGCTGACCCCCTTCATCGAGAGGACCGCGGCGTTGTCGCTCATCGCTCTCCTGTCGCTGGGCGGGCGGGCCGCTCGACGCGGCCCGCCCGGATCCCGTTCGGCCTATTCGATGCCCGCTTCTTCGCAGGCCTGCTTGTAGGCGGAGGTGCAGATTTCCGACGCCGACCAGAATTCGTCGGCGACGATCGTTTCGTTGATGTTTTCTTTGGTCACCGCGATCGGTTCGAGCAGGACCGACGGCACATCTTCCAATTCGTTGTTGGTCTTGCCGTTGACCAGGCCGGATGGGACTTCTTCCCCTTCGACCAGGGCGACGGCCATTTCGGCGGCGGCGTTGGCCTCCGGTTCGATCGCCTTGTAGACGGTCATGAACTGGCTGCCGGCGAGGATCCGCTGGATCGCTTCGAGTTCGGCGTCCTGGCCGGTGGTCGGCTTCGACGACGGTTCGATCCCGGCCGACTTCATCGCCGCGATCGCGCCGCCGGCGGTGCCGTCATTGGCCGCGTAGGTCGCTTCGAACCCGTTCTTGCCGAGCGCCGTGATCGCCTGTTCCATCTCGTTCTGGGCCTTGTCGGGGCTCCAGTCCGGGGTGTCGTATTCCTTGGCGATCTTCACGCCTTCCTTGTCGAAGACACTGTGCGCGCCTTTCTTGAACAGGGTGGCGTTGTTGTCGGTGGGCGAGCCGTTGATCATCACGATCGGGCCGCTCGGGCTGCCTTCTTCTTGCAGCTTTTCCGACAGCTTTTCGCCCTGCAGTTCCCCGACTTTTTCGTTGTCGAAGGAGATGTAGTAGTCGACCGGAGCGCCGAGGATCAGGCGGTCGTAGCTGACCACCGGCACTTCCTGCTGGTTGGCTTTCTGCACCATCGCGCTGGCCGAGGTGGCGTCGACGGCGTCGAGGACCAGAACTTCAGCGCCCTGGGTCAGCGCAGCTTCGGCCTGCGACTGCTGCTGGGCGGCGTTCTGGTTGGCGTTGCTGAAGATGACTTCGCATTCTTCGCACCGTTCTTCGACCTTGGCTTCGAATTCGGGCCGGTCGTGAGCTTCGTAGCGACTGGTCTTCGACTCCGGCAGGAGCAGCGCGATCTTGCCGCCTTCGCTGCTGCTGCTGCCGCCACAGCCCGCGGCGATAACCGATGCCGCGACCAGGACGCCAATGGCCAGCAGCGCCAGTGGGAATCGTCTGAAGGGTGACTTGGACATGAAACCTCCTCCTTGTTCTGCCCCGGCCCTTACCCGCCAGCCGCGGTTTCAGTCCACCGTAACGCGCCAAAGCCCGCCGGAAAATGTGGTTAAGCCGCAATCTTCTCGCGCCGCGCCCGCGGGCGTTTCGGCTTCGCCGGCTCGATCAGCTCGGCGAGGAAGCGGCCCGTGTGGGATCCGGTGGCCGCCGCGACCTCCTCGGGGGTGCCGATGGCGACCACCTCTCCCCCCTCGTCGCCGCCGTCGGGGCCGAGGTCGACCAGCCGGTCGGCGGTCTTGATCACATCGAGGTTGTGCTCGATCACGACCACCGTGTTGCCGGCGTCGACCAGCCGCCCGAGCACATCGAGCAGCCGCTGCACATCGGCGAAGTGCAGGCCGGTGGTCGGCTCGTCGAGGATGTAGAGGGTGTCGCCGGTAGCGACCTTGGAGAGCTCGGTCGCCAGCTTCACCCGCTGCGCCTCGCCGCCCGAGAGCGTCGTCGCCGGCTGGCCGAGGCGGATGTAGTCGAGGCCGACGTCGTGCAGGGTGCGCAGCCGGCGGGCGATCTTCGGCACGTTCTCGAAGAAGCCGACCGCGTCCTCGACCGACATCTCGAGCACATCGGCGATGCTCTTGCCCTTGAAGCGGACCTCGAGCGTCTCGCGGTTGTAGCGCTTGCCGTGGCACTGCTCGCAGGGGACGTAGACGTCGGGCAGGAAATGCATCTCGATCTTGATCTGGCCGTCGCCGCGGCAGACCTCGCAGCGCCCGCCCTTGACGTTGAAGCTGAAGCGGCCCGGCTTGTAGCCGCGCGCCCGCGCCTCCTGGGTCTGCGTGAAGAGCTGGCGGATGTGGTCGAAGAGGCCGGTGTAGGTCGCCGGGTTGGAGCGCGGCGTGCGCCCGATCGGCGACTGGTCGATGTTGATGATCTTGTCGATCTGGCTCAGCCCGTCGACGCCGTCGTGGGCGCCGGGGCGCAGTTTCGCCTGATGCAGCCGGTTGGCGACCGAGTGGTGCAGCGTCTCGTTGACCAGGGTCGACTTGCCCGAGCCGGAGACGCCGGTGACGCAGCAGAAGACGCCGAGCGGGATCGCCACATCGATCCCCTTGAGGTTGTGCTCGCGGGCGTTGCGGACGACCAGCGCGCCGCGCGGCTCGCGCCGCTCCTCGGGCACGGCGATCTCGCGCTTGCCGGAGAGGAACTGGCCGGTCAGCGAAGCGGGGTCCTTGGCCACCTCGGCCGGGGTGCCGGCGGCGATCACGTGGCCGCCGTGCTCGCCGGCCCCGGGCCCGAGGTCGAGCAGGTGGTCGGCGGCGCGCATCGTGCCCTCGTCGTGCTCGACGACGATCACCGTGTTGCCGAGGTCACGCAGCCGGTCGAGCGTCGCGATCAGCTTCTCGTTGTCGCGCTGATGGAGGCCGATCGAGGGCTCGTCGAGCACGTACATCACGCCGACCAGGCTGGAGCCGATTTGCGTCGCCAGGCGGATCCGCTGCGCCTCGCCGCCCGAGAGCGAGCGCGCCGAGCGGCCCAGCGAGAGGTAGCCGATGCCGACGTTCTCGAGGAAGGCGAGCCGTTCGGAGATCTCGCGCACGATCAGCCGGGCGATCGCCCGCTCGGTCTCGGTCAGCTCCAGCGCCTCGATCCACTCGCTCGCCGCGCGGGCGGAGAGCTCGGTGTACTCCGAGATGCTGAGCCCGCCGACGGTCACGGCGAGGCTCTCCGGCCGCAGCCGCGCCCCTTCGCAGTCCGGGCAGGGCTGCTCGGCCATATAGCCCTCGATCCGCTCGCGGTTGGACTCCGAGTCGGTCTCCTCGTAGCGCCGCTCGAGGTTGTTGACGATCCCCTCGAAGCGCACCTTGTAGGAGCGGCGGCGGCCGAAGCGGTTGGTGTAGGTGACCTGGTGGCGGTCGCCGCCGGTCCCGTAGAGGAAGATCTCTTTCTCCTTTTTCTTCAGCTTCGCCCAGGGCTTGTCGAGGTCGACTTCGTGCTCCTCGGCGACCGCCGCGATCAGCCGCTTCCAGTAGGCGGTGATGCCGCGGTTCCAGGGCTGCAGCGCGCCCTCGCCGAGCGAGAGCGTCGGGTCGGGGACGACCAGCTCGGGGTCGATCACTTTCTGGAAGCCGAGCCCGTGGCAGCGCTCGCAGGCGCCGTGCGGCGAGTTGAAGGAGAAGATCCGCGGCTCCAGCTCGGGGATCGAGGTACCGCAGCTGAGGCAGGCGAACTGCTCCGAGAACAACATAATTCCGCCAATGTGCTCCGCTTCGCGTCCGCCATTGGCGGGTTTGGCGCCAGATCGTCCGCCTTTCGAACCACCGCTCCCTCTCGAAGAATCAGATCGTGACGCTCGGTCGCTACCGGGGTCAGGCTTTGCGTTGCGATCCACGATCTCGACTTCGACCAAACCCCCGGCCAATCCGGCGGCGGCCTCGACCGACTCGGAGAGGCGGCGGCGCAGGTCGGACTTCATCACCAGCCGGTCGACGACCACGGCGACGTCGTGTTTGTACTTCTTGTCGAGCACAATCTCCTCGTCGAGCCGCCGCAACTCGCCGTTGACCCTGACCCGCGAGTAGCCCTCGAGCCGCATCTGCTCGAGCAACTTCCCGTACTCGCCTTTGCGCCCGCGCACGACCGGCGCCAGCACGATGAATTTCGTCCCGTCCTCCAGCGTCATCAGCCGGTCGACGATCTGCTCCTGCGTCTGGCCGGTGATCTCCTCGCCGCACTCGGGGCAGTGCGGGACGCCGATCCGCGCCCAGAGCAGGCGCAGGTAGTCGTAGACCTCGGTCACGGTGCCGACGGTCGAGCGCGGGTTGCGCGAGGTCGTCTTCTGGTCGATCGAGATCGCCGGCGAGAGCCCCTCGATCGAGTCGACGTCGGGCTTCTCCATCAGCCCGAGGAACTGGCGCGCGTAGGCCGACAGCGACTCGACGTAGCGCCGCTGCCCCTCGGCGTAGATCGTGTCGAAGGCGAGGCTCGACTTGCCCGACCCGGAGAGCCCGGTGATCACGATCAGCGCGTCGCGAGGCAGCTCGACGTCGACGTCCTTGAGGTTGTGCTCACGCGCCCCAGATATGACGATTCGATCGGAAGCAGCCACTGAGGATCATTCTAGGCACCCGAACAGATGTTCCCCCAAGCTTCCGTTCGCAGTTTGCCCCTCTATGCGACAAAAACCGCGAACGGAAGAGGCAAAACGCCGTCGCAGGGGGGAGAGATTGCCATGCGTTCGCACTTGTCCTCCGTATGCAGCGAAAGGAGCGAACGCATCATCGACTCGCGCGCGTCGCAGAGAAGCACTACGGAGTCGTGTCTCGGGAGGAGATGCGCGGGCTCGGATACTCGGATGGGGCGATAGACCGTGCCGTGGCCGCGGGGCGCCTGCACCGCGTTCACCGCGGCGTGTACGCCGTCGGACATGAGCAGCTTTCGACGCACGGTCGCTGCCATGCGGCTCTGCTCGCATGCGGGAAACGGGCGGTGCTCAGCCATAACTCCGCCGCATGGCTCTGGGGTTTACAGCCCACCCTGGCCGAGAACGTCGAGGTTGCGGTGCCGTCTCGTGGACATTCTCGGCGCGGGATCCACATCCACTGCCTCCCACGACTCGCAGCCGAGGACCGAGCTATCAGCGAGGGCCTCCCGACGACCGCCGTGCCGCGGACCCCTGCTCGACCGAGCGGCCATCGTCTCTCGCAGCGGCCTTGAGCGAGACCTCGACCGGGCGGCGCGGCTTGGCATTTTCCACCTCGGCGCGATCGACCGCTTGCTCGCACGCGCCGGCAAGCACCCCGGCGTCGCGAAGCTACGCACCGCCATCGAGCTACACCGCGAGCCCAGCTATACGCGATCGTGGCTGGAGCGCCGGTTCCTGAAGCTCGTTCGCGAGTCCGGTCTTCCGATGCCGTCAGCAAATGTCTTCGTCGCCGGCTTCGAGCTCGACATGTACTGGGAGCAGGCGCGCTTCGCGGTCGAACTCGACGGCTATGAGTTCCACAGCAGCCGCAAGTCGTTCGAGAGCGACCGGCGCCGCCAGGAGGAGCTGAAGCTGGTGGGGATCGAGATAATGCGGTTCACGGCGCAACGGCTCGCAGACCAGCCTCAGGATGTCATGCAACGGCTGTCATCGTTCCTAGAGAAGCGATTCCTCGAACTTGGTGACTAGCAGCCCTTCGATCTCACGGTTGCCGTCATGTCAAGAATCACGGATCGCGCTAGAAGGGATCATCGTTCTCGAGGTGGCCGCCTGGCAAGTGAACCTCCAGTGACTGCCTTAGATCTTCAGACATCTCCAAATTCGCCAGATCGACGCCAGCCCTCACCAGAGCCCTCTGACTCAACTCACCCTGCTCGGCGAGGGATTCCACAATCGAGAAGAGCGCGTGGGCATCTTGGCGATACTCGACATCCTCGCGCGCCGCACGCGGCGATCGAGATGACACCACGCGGAGCAACTACTCCACACCTGAGCGGACATGAGCAAGCTCCGTCGCGATTGGATTGTCCGGCGCCAGATCCTGAAGACTCCTACTACCCGCAGCCTCGCTTACCAACGAGCTCGGGACATAGTCATCACCAAGAACTACGTGTATCGACTCACGCAGCTTTTTCTTGGCTTTCTCAGCCTCTGCAACGCCCAATCGTTCTTGCTCGCCAAGCTCGATCACTCGCTCCTGTGAAGTATCAAACGAGAGTGAGTCCACACTGTCCACCAAGATCACGACCGGAATCCCAAAGCTGTGGGCGACTCCCAGCTCGTAGTAGACATTTGGGTTCCGCCCAGTCAGATCGGCGATCACGAGGCGAGCCGCGGTCAGACTGCGGATGATCTGGGCAGTGATCTGACCTGGAGTGGGATCGCGATCCGACCGAGTTGGAATTAGGTTGAATTCCTTGACGATGGGCTCCACGACGAAGCTGAAGATCTCGTCTGCTCGCTCCCGGACCTGAGTGCCATCGTCGCCAATCTGGCAAATAACGAATGCCTCTGCCCCTGCCACGGCGCCGGAGTATATGGCTTTGTGAACGCATCCGGCCCTGGCTGGGTACCTACCGGCCGATCGACTGCTGGTACAGGGTGAAGCCGATGCCGGAGCAGACGGCGGCGATGATCCAGAAGCGGAGCATGATCTTGGTCTCCGACCAGGCCATCATCTCGAAGTGGTGGTGCAGCGGGGCCATCAGGAGGACGCGGCGGCGGAAGGTCTTGAAGGAGAAGACCTGGATCGCGACGGAGAGCGCCTCGATCACGAAGATGCCGCCGATGATCACCAGCAGGACCTCGGTCTGGGTCATCACCGCGAGGGCGCCGATCGCGCCGCCGAGGCCGAGCGAGCCGGTGTCGCCCATGAAGATCGAGGCCGGGAAGGCGTTGAACCAGAGGAAGCCGACGCAGGCGCCGACCAGGCAGGCGGAGAGCAGCGCCAGGTCCTGCTGCTGGTTGGCGACGAAGGCGATCGCCGTGTAGGCGAGCAGGACGATCGCGCAGGAGCCGGCGGCGAGGCCGTCGAGGCCGTCGGTCAGGTTGACCCCGTTCGAGGTGCCGGCGATGACGAAGAAGACGAGCACGAAGTAGAGCACAGGCCCGAGGTCGAGGCTGGCGTCGCCGATGCGGAAGAAGAGGACCGGCTCGAGGCCGACCTCGTGCCGCGCCACCCACCAGAGGACGAGCGCCAGCAGCAGCTGCGCGACCAGCTTCCAGCGCGCCGAGAGGCCGAGTGAGCGGCGTTTGACGATCTTCGTGAAGTCGTCGGCGAAGCCGAGCGCCGCGCAGCCGAGCGCGACGCCGAAGACCGCGAGGCTCTGCGGGTCGCGGTTCGAGAGCACCAGGTAGGGGACGATGATCGCGGCGAAGACGATCAGGCCGCCCATCGTCGGCGTGCCGGCCTTGGCGTGGTGCTCCTGCGGCCCGTCCTCGCGGATGTGTTGGCCGAACTCCCTCACCCGCAGGTACTCGATGAATTTCGGGCCGAGGAAGATGCAGATCAGCATCGCCGCCATCCCGGCGATCAGCACCTCACCCATATCAGGCGCCGCCTCCTCTGCTCCCGTGGGGGCCAGAAGAGTCAGATTGCGACTGGCCCCCACTCCCGCGTCCGGGGGCGGCTTGGGCTTGGAGGAGGTCGGCGACCGCCTCGAGGCCGGCCGAGCGCGAGCCCTTGACGAGGACCGCGTCGCCGGGCTCGAGCTGGGCGGCGAGCAGCTCCGCCGCCTCGGCCGGGTCGGCGACCAGCTCGTCGGGGTCGTACCCGCGCGCCGGCTCGCCGACGCCGATCAGCGTGTCGACACCCGCGGCACGGGCGTGGCCGCCGACCTCGCGGTGGAAGGCGGACGCGCCCGGGCCGAGCTCGGCCATCTCGCCGAGCACGGCGATCCGCCGCGTCCCCTCGATCGTGGCGAGGTGGTCGAGCGCGGCGCGCATCGAGAGCGGGTTCGCGTTGTAGCAGTCGTTGACCAGGACGATCCCTTCACCAAGCTCGAGGCGCTCGCCCCGGAAGCGGGAGAATCCTATGTTCGCAGCGCGGTCGGCCATCGCCTCGAGCGGCGCGCCGAGCGCGACCCCGGCGCCGATCGCGGCAAGCGCGTTGGTCAGGTTGTGGCGCTCGGCGAAGGGGAAGTGAAAGCGGGCCGTGCCGGCTGGGGTGGCGATCGTCGCCTCGGTGACGCCGCCCTCGACACGGCTCTCGACGACCTCGACGTCGCCGCCTGGGCCGAAGCGCAGCAGCTTCGGCGCGGCGGAGAGGTGCGGCTCGAGCTCGCCGGCCTCGACCGGGACGACCGCGGTCCCGCCGGCGGGCAGCGCGGCGAGCACCTCGGCCTTCGCCGCGGCAATCGCCTCGACCGAGCCGAGCAACTCGACGTGGACCGGGCCGACGTTGGTGATCACGGCGACGCGGGGCTCGGCGATCGCCGCCAGCTCGGCGATCTGGCCGGGGCCGCG
Source organism: Solirubrobacterales bacterium (assembly GCA_035266685.1). GTDB lineage: Bacteria > Actinomycetota > Thermoleophilia > Solirubrobacterales > 70-9 > VRUE01. The sequence continues at coordinate 283 of DATFMX010000131.1, read as the reverse complement.
CATCGCCATCTCCAGCACCAGCAGCTCGCTGTCGGCGGGGGCTTCGAGCGCGGTCAGCGGCAGGCCGATCTCGGTGTTGAGGTTCTCGCGGTTGGCGTGTACGCGGCCGGGCAGCAGCGCCCGGGCGATGTCCTTGACCGAGGTCTTGCCGACCGAGCCGGTGATCCCGACCACCGGGACGCCGAGCTCGCGCAGCCAGGCCCGCGCCAGGTCCTGCAGCGCCTTCAGCGGGTCCTCGACGGCGAAGACCCAGCCGGTTGCCGCACCGCGTTCGGCTTTCGTC
>DATFMX010000130.1:0-37645 GCA_035266685.1 Solirubrobacterales bacterium | reverse complement strand
CGTCACCTCCGAGAGTCTCGAGGCCAGACGGCCCCACCTTGGTTAGTGCTTAACTCATAGATGGCGGTGGCCTGCCAACCGAGCTCGCGGTGGCGAACCTTGCCCTTTTTCTCGTTTCGAAGATACGCATAGAGGAAGACGGTTTCCTCAGCGGGGTCGAGAAAGAAGTCGCAGTCGTACTCGTCGCTCTCGCCCGGCTCAAGCTCGGGGCGCTCCGGCTTTTCCCACTTGCGGGGCCGCTGCTCGATCAGAGGCCAATCGGCGTCGATACCACTGCTACCATGAGCGCAGCCCGCCGTGATCTTCGCCTGCATCTCGGCATCGAGCGGACGGATACGATGAAGGTCGAAGCGGAGGTCCGTTAAGCGCATTAGGCCGCGACCTTCGTTGGTAACGGTCAGCTTGCCGGCAAGCAAAATGGTGGAGCTGTCGAGAGGCCTCTCGGTGAACTGTAGTGAGAGGGTGGCTCGGGGCCAGCGGGTTCGTTCCCGGAGGAAGCGCCAGTACGCCCAAATGGCACCGACAACTATGGCGAGGGCAGTTAAAGCGCTGGAGACGAGGTCGCTGACGACCCTGATGTCTTCGAGATCGGCGAGTGGTGGCTTGACCACAGGGTTGGTTATAGAGGCCGCAGGTTCACGATGCGGTCCCGCCGGGGCTGGGGGTGGCGCGGTGGCGTGCGTGCGCTGGCTACATGCCAGTTGATTCGCGACAAACTTGGTCCCGAAATTGGTCCCCGACTCCACCGAACTCAGCCGAACTCCCTGGACGTGATTCGCTCTATCGGGCCAGATTCGGCTCTATGGGCGGGTTCCGGCGCGACTCATAATCCGTCGGTCGAAGGTTCGAGTCCTTCCCGCCCCACTCCGCTCGACCCAGTCTGCTGTCATGCGCGTTGGTGGCAGCTTGAGACCTCTCTGCGGGGCCAGACGGAGCTGCGCACGAAGGTTGGTGGCGAATGGGTGCAGTTGGTGGCCCGGCGGGCGCGCCGGAATGAGGTGAACCGCTCCTCCAGTTTCTTGATCCGCGGCCACCGGGCCGCCCACACGGATCTTTGCCACCGTGTCGGCCAGTACCGCAAGGACGGGGTGAAGGCCCGGTGGCCGCGGATCAAGAAACTGGAACGAGTCCCTTCCGACGGCCAGATCGAGCTCGAGCCAGGGGAGACCGATGAGTTTGGATTCGACTTCTTCGTGCGGTACCTGTCAACGAAAATGAGACACCCGTCGCTCGAATTTAGTGAGCAACCTCCTCTGAGTCGGGCTTGTTGATCCACGCTGCCCGAGGCAGCGTGGGCGGCTTCGGCGCCCCGCGCACGAAGCGCTCGGGGTTGGCGGCGTAGGCGGCGGTGAGCACGGCCTGGCGGGCGGCGCGGGCCTGCTTGGCGCGTCCGTGGTGGACGCTCGCGGGTGTCATCAGGCCGATGCCCGAGTGGCGATGCTCGTGGTTGTACCAGTCGAAGAAGGAGCGGCAGAACTCCCTGGCGTGCTCGATCGAGTCAAAGCGCGCCGGGAAGGTCGGCCGGTACTTCAGGGTGCGGAACTGGGCCTCCGAGTAGGGGTTGTCGGTCGAGGTGTAGGGGCGGCTGTGGGTCTTGGTCACGCCGAGGTCGGCGAGCAGGAAAGCCACCGGCTTGGAGCGCATCGATGAGCCGCGGTCGGCGTGCAGGGTGAGCCGGTCGCGAGGGATCGCCTGCTGCTCGCAGGCCTGGGCGATCAGCGCTTCGGCGACGGCGGCGGACTCGCGCAACTGCACGGTCCAGCCGACGACGTAGCGGCTGAAGATGTCGAGGATCGCGTAGAGGTGGTAGTGGGTCCACTTCGCCGGGCCCTTCAGCTTGGAGATGTCCCACGACCAGGTCTCGTTCGGTTTGGTCGCGAGCAACTCGGGCTTCGCGTAGGCGGGGTGAGTGAGCTGGTCGCGGCGCTCGCGCGACTCACCGCTCGCCTCCAGTAGCCGATACATGGTCCGCTCCGAGCACAGGTAGCGGCCCTCGTCGAGCAGAGTCGCCCACACCGCGGCGGGCGAGGAGTCGACGAAGCGCTCCTCGTGCAGCTCGGCCAGGACAGCCTCGCGCTCGGTCTCGCTCAGCGCCCGCGCCGGACGGGGCCGCGGCTTCTTCGGCCTCGGCTCGGGCGGGCGCCGGCGACGGTAGATCGTCGCCGGCGACGCCCCCAGCGCCCGGCAGGCCGGCCTCGTGCCGACGATCGGGGTCAACTCCTCAACGGTGGCCTCGATCATCGCTCGGTGCTCTCCTCTGCGCCCTCGGTCCCGAGCAGGTCCTCCAAGAGCGCGGAGACTTTTCCCTGCACCTCGATCACCTTGCGCGCCTTGACCAGCTCGGCCTCGGCGCGCTCGGCGCGGCGGCGCAACTCGGCGTTCTCGGTCTCCAGCGGATCGGCTCCCTTGCGCCCACGCTTGCGCCCCAGCTCGCCCGCGTCGCGTTGGCGGCGCCAGCTGGAGAGGTGCGAGGAGTAGAGGCCCTCGCGGCGCAGCAGGGCGCCGAGCTCTCCGGGCTTCTTGCAGGCGTCGGCCTGCTTGAGGACCTTCAGCTTGTACTCGGCGCTGAAGGAGCGGCGCTTGGGGCGCTCGGTCAGCTCGGGGTCGGGGACTGGCTGCGGCGGGGCGTCCCCGCCGGCCGCTTCACTTCTCTCGCCTTCGGCTCGCTCCGTTTCGCGGCCGGCGGCTTCGTCTCGGTTGATCAACGACATCACGTGCTCCAATCACGCCCTCGGGGTTCAGTAATTCCCGCATCATGGGCGTCTCACGTGACGTTGGCAGAGAGGGGTGTCCCCGCCGACCGAAGTGGTGCAAGCGTACGTGTTCGTCGAGAACGTCACCAAGGGCTACGCGAACCACTTTCTCGGTTGGGGGGTAATTCAGCTCCACGACATCGCAGGCAACTCCAAGACATCGGGGGACATGATGCCGGGCAAACCAGGCCCGAAGGAAGATCCATCGCCAGCGGACCTTGCTTGACGAGGTCGGCTCCGGGAAGGGCGCCCGGCTACCGTGTCCGTATGCCCGAGCAGCCGGAGCTGGACGAGTTCGAGTCGCTGGTGGTCGATGCGATCGACCGGCTGCCTGGGGAATTCCAGGAGGTTCTGGCGAGGGTGGCGGTGGTGGTCTCGGACCGCGGGCGTGAGGTGCGTGCCTACGGCCAGTATTTCGGCGATGGGGTGGCGCGGGACAACTTCGAGGACCGGATCGTCATCTACCGCGACACGCTCGAACGCGATTTCGGCCACGACAGGGAGCTGCTCGCCCGGCAGGTCGAGCGGACCCTCCGCCACGAGCTCGCCCACCACCTCGGCTGGGGCGAGCGCGGGGTGGGCGGACTCGGACTGTGAGGAATATGGCGAGGCCGGCGCGGCGCCGAGCGGCGCCCGGCGCTGTCGCTACTCCGCTTTCTGCGCGACGACGGCGATGTAGTAGAGCGGCTCGCCGTTGACCGAGACCCGGTGCCGGTAGCGGTGCCGGGCGTGCTCGACCAGCTCGCCGCTCTCGAACAGCTCGTCGAGCAGGCGGGAAAAGCCGCTCGCGTCGCCGTTTTCGAGGAACTGGTCGCGGATGTTGAAGGCGACCCAGCCGCCCGGCGCGACGAGGTCGTAGGCGGCGCGGAAGGCGTCCGGCGGCATGTCGCCGAAGCCGAGCGCGGCGACGCAGGTGAGGCAGTTGAAGCCGCGTCCCTCGAGTTCCTCGCTCACCTCGGGCTCGAGCTCCGTCAGGTCCAGCGCGTGATAGGCGTCGTAGAGCCCAGGACGGTCGCGTTCCGCGGCCTCCTTGGCCTCCTCGAGCAGGTCGACGCCGACGATCTCGTCGGCACCGATTCGTGCCAGCTCTTCGGCGACCATTCCGTTGCCGGCGCCGAGGTCGACGGCGCACAGCTCGCTCGCGTCTTCGTCCTCGCGCTCCAGCGTCTCCTCGAGCAGGTCGACGACGACCTGTGGCGAGCGGCAGCTCAGCACCTCGGCGAAAATCCGCTCGTAGAGCCCGGGGACGGTGTAGATCTCGCCGTAGTCGTGGCAGCGGAGGCGACGGCGCTCGCCGTCCTCCTCGATCTCGAAGAACTCCTCGTCCTGCTCGAGCCCGAAAGCGCCCGCGCGCGGCAGATGAACCTTGAGATCTTCCTCAGATAGCGTGGACATGCGCTCCTCTTGTGTCGTTAGGTCGCCGGTGGCGACCCCAGCAAGTGCGTACCACGCCGTGAGGGGCGGACGCGAACAACACCCGGCCGACGCGACTCTCGTCAAGGCCGCCGAGCGGCGCAAACGCTATCGAGATTCGACCAGGCATGCGCTACCGCCAACCTCTACCCATCCACCCCCGATCGGTAAACAGCGCAGCACAGAGCCGTTTCCCTGGTGAATGACCAGCGGGCGCCCAAGTCGCGCGCAGAGCCCGATTGCCGCCGAGCCGGTCGCCTCGTCCTCGGCGATCCCGGCCTCGGGGACGAAGGAACGCGCCCGCACCGTGCCGGCTGCCTCGTCGATCCAGGTCCAGGCGTAGGTGTTGGCCGCGACCGCCTCGGGGTCGAGCGCCCGCACCTCCGCGGGCATGCCGAGCTGTCGGTACTCGAACGGCGGCGCCCACTCTGGCCGCGCCGCGATGTAGGTCTCCGCGCCGGCGCGGCGTACCGCGACGTCGCCCGCGGGCGTGCGCAGCGCATCGACCGGCGAGCCTTCCCGCGCCAGCAGCCAGGCGGCGCCGACGGTCGGGTGTCCCGCGAACGGCAGCTCGACCTCGGGCGTGAAGATGCGGATGCGGCCGGAATCGCGGTCCTCGACGAAGACCGTCTCGCTGAAGCCGAGCTCGGCGGCGACCCCTTGTCGCGCCGCCTCCGGCACCGCGTCGCCGGCGAGGAAGACGCCGAGCGGGTTGCCCCACTCTCCGTCCTCGTTGACGAAGACGCGCAGAACGTGCAGAGTCGACATCGGTCGAGCTTAGACTTGTCCGTCCCATCCATCGAGAGGAGCCGAAGGTGTCCGAAGAGAAGCCGAAGCGAGCATGGGGGAGAAGGCTGCCGGCGCTGCTGGCCGCCCTGTCGATCGGAGTCGCCGGCCTTGCCTGGGCCGGATGCGGCGGCAGCGGCAACGACAGCAGCAGCGAAGCCCAGGAACGGATCGAAAAGGGCGCCGAAGAAGCGAAGCAGGGGATCGAAAAGGGCAAGGAAGAAGTGAAGAAGGGCTTCAAGGAAGCCGAAGAAGAAGTCAAGAAGGGTGTCAACGGCGGCTCGGGCGACGCCAAGAAGGGCATCGAAAAGGGCAAGGAAGAGGCCCAAAAGGGAATCGAAAAGGGCAAGGCGGAAGCCCAGAAGGGCATCGAAGAAGCCGAAAAGTACGCGCAGGAATACGCCCCTTAGGCCGGGACCGCCGGCATCGACTCTTCGGCGAGATCGGCGGCGAGAGCCTCGACGACGCGCGGGTCGAACTGACTGCCGCTGTTGCGGCGCAGCTCGGCCAGCGCCTCGCCGGGGGTGATTGGCTGGCGGTGCGTCCGCGGCTCGGTCATCGCCGCAAAGGCGACGGCGACGGCGATCGCCCGCGCGCCGATCGGGATCGAGTCCCCGCTCAGCCCGTCCGGATAGCCGCTGCCGTCGAAGTGCTCGGCGCTGGAGCGGACCAGGCGGGCGACGCTGGCGAGGCCGGGAGCGGCGGAGACGATCCTTGCGCCCTCCGCCGTGTGGCTGCGGACCAGGGCACGCTCGGCTTCGTCGAGCGCCTCCTTCTGCAGCACGCTGTCGGGCACCGCCAGCAGGCCGACCGACTGCAGCTCGGCGGCAAGCGCGATGTCGTCGATCTGCTCGCGCTCGAGGCCGAGGCGGCGGGCGAGCGAGATCGCCCGGTAGGCGGTGACGCGCAGCTGGCCGCGGACCTCGGGGCGACGGGCGTCGAGCGCCGCCATCAGCACCGCATGCGCCTGGCGCCGCGCCGAGCGATGGCGCCGCTGCCGGTGCGCGGCAAGCCGCTTGCCGGCCACCTGGAAGGCGGTGTCGGCGTCCGACGCCTCGCCGGGGATCGTCACCTCTCCGTAGGAGCGCCCGGTCACCACCCCGGGTTCCTCCTCCTGCGGGCCGGTCGCCGCCAGCACGACCTCGCCGATCTGCCGCTCGGCGATCGGGACGAGGACCGCCAGCCTGCTCGCCGCCACCCGGTAGGCGATTCCCCCGAGCGGGACCACGGCGTCGGCGAGCTGCCGCCCCGCACGGTGCAGCACCTCGTCGCCGGCGACGTAGCCGAGCCGGTCGTTGTGCGCCTCGAGACCCTCGAGCTCGAGCAGCACGAGCACCCAGCCCTCTCCCGGCGCCGTCGCCGCGGCCTCGATGTCCGCTTCGAGGCTGGCGCGGTTGCGCAGCCCGGTGACCGGGTCGTTGACGGCGTCACGACGCTGCCGCGCCAGTTCGCGCGACTGGCGCCGGTTCGTTTCCAGCATGCGCACGCAAACGGTGACGATCAGCCCCAGGGTGAGCCAGAAGATCGGCGCCGGCACCCGCTGGTTGAGATGGTCGTAGACCAGCAGAGCGCTGCTGAGCAGCGCAAAGGCCAGTGGGCCGACAACCGAACGCCATCCACTCGGCCCCAATACAGCGTTCCATGCTCGGTGAATCATCCGCACGCTGTATCTCATCGGCCGCTGGGGCGAAAAAGACAAGCCCTTCGGACGGTTGACCGAAGATACGGATCGTGCGCCTAGGCCGGATTCACCTCTTCGTCGCCTTCGCCTTCACCGTGATGGCGGATCCCGTCTCCTCGGTCGCCTACGCGATCGAGGCCGCCCTGCGCGCCCTCGACGGCGACCCGGCGAGTCTCGTCGCGACGATGGCGCTCGTCGTCGGGATCATCGTCATCGTCGCGTGTACCTACCACCAGCTGATCGGCCGCTTTCCCTCCGGCGCCGGGGGCCCGAAGGCCGTGGCGGCCGCTTTCGGCGACGACTGGGTCTTTCTGCCGCTGGGGGCGTTGCTGGTCGACTTCACGCTCACCGTTGCGGTCAGCTGCTCGGCGGGGGCCGCGGCGGCGATCGCCTATGCCCCCGATCTCGAGTCGGTGCGGCTGCCGATCGCGCTCGCGCTCGCGCTCATCGTCGCCCTTGGCGTGCTGGTCGGGCACCGCGGCCGGATCGGCTTTGCGATCGCCGCCCAGGCCTTCATCGTGATGGCCGCCGCAGTGATCGTGGTCGGCTTCCTCGCCGAGCCGGCGAGCGGCGCGGTCGTCGGCGACTCGGCGCCCGGCGGCCCGCTTCTTGCCGACGCGTCGCTGGCAGCCGTGCTGACCGCGCTGCCGCTGGGCATGGCGCTGGCAACCGGGGTCGAGGCGCCGTCGGACGCGATCGCCCAGCTGCCGCAGCTCCCCGATGGCCCGCGGCGGCTGTTCGGCCGGCTGACGCTGTGGTCGATGGTCGCGATCGTCGGCGCCCTGACGCTCTGCTTCGCCGCGCTGACGGTGCGCCTCGGCGTGGCGCTGCCCGGCGACGACTCGACCCTGCTCGCCGAGGTGGCGCGGCGGGCAGTCGGCGGCGGTTGGCCGCTGGCCCTCTTCCAGGCGCTCAGCGGACTGCTGCTGCTCGCCGCGGCGGCCTCCTCCTATCTCGCCGGTTCCGGTGTGCTGAAGGCCCTTGCCGTGCTGGCCCGCGAAGGAGAGCGCGGGCTCCTGCCGGAGCCGTTGCGCCGCGAAAACCGTTTCCTCGTCGCCCACTGGGGCGTGGTCGCGGTGCTCGTCGTCGCCGCGGCGATGATCGCCGCCGCGGGAGGCGAGGTGCAGAAGCTGGTCCACTTCTACGCCGTCTCGGTCTTCGCCAGCTTTCTCGCGGCCACCCTGGGGTGCGCCCGTCTGACCCACCGCGACGGAAGGCCGGCGGCCACGGCGCTCAACCTGCTCGGCGCGGCGCTCGTCGCGCTCGTTCTGGCGCTCAACCTGACCCGCCTCGATTCGGTGATCGCGCTGCTCGCGTCGGCGGCGATCGCCCTCTATCTATGGCGGGCCTGGGTCGCACGAGGACGACCCGACGGGATTCTCGGCGGTTAGCGCACCGTGCAGGTGCGCGCCAGCGTGGTGACGATCCGCTTGCCGCCGGTGAAGGAGAAGGTGCCGCGGGTGAACGAGAAGATCGCGCCGGGGAAGCCGGCCGGGGCGGCGCAGCGCGCGCTGAGGAAGCTGTAGCTCTTGCCGCGGTAGCGGTAGCGCCGCTGGAAGACGAGCGAGACGTCGGTGACGTAGCCGAGGTCGGAGGCGAGCCTCGGGACGTCGGTGGAGAGCTCGGTGCCGAATTTGCCGCGTTTCGGATGGCGGACGTCGAAGCTGAGCACGATCGTGACGTTGGCCGGCTTGGACGCGTAGACATGCAGCAGCACCGTCGAATGGCCGTGCGCGCGACCGTTGAAGGCGAGCATCCGACCATGCACCGGCGCCGGTTCGCCGCCGTGGAATTCGAGGTTGGCGTCGAAGCCGCCATGGCCGACGAGAGCGCCCTTGCAGCGTTTCAACGCCGTCGCCGAGTCGGTGGACTCGAGCTCCGAGGCGTGGCAGACGGGCAGGCCCTTGGTCGTGATGCGCCCGTAGCGGTTGACGCCGAACGAGATCTCCCGCAGTCGTGGCGGCGCGCTGCCGTCGCTGGTCTTGATCGCGGTGTGCAGACGGACGGTGACCGGCACATCCCGATTGCGCGGCAGCGTACGCGGAGCGAAGCCGCCGCCGAACTTGATGAAGAGGCCGTTGCCGCCGAAGATCTCGGCCCGCGCCACGGCGGCGCCGCCGAGCGCCAGGCAGAGCAATGCCGCGGCTAGCAGGGTCCTCCTCACAGAGAAAGTCTAGATCGAGGCGAAGATCGGCCCGCGCAGCTTCGGTTAAGCCGCTACCTGCCGATCGCCGACAACGGCTGACCGGGCCAGTAAGGCCACTCCTCGAACTCGCGGCAGCGACCGTCGGCTGCGAAGCGGATCAGCCAGAGGTCCCGGTACTCGGCCCCCGTCGCATATCCGACTTCGACTCGCACCACCGCCGTGTCGCCGTCCACCGCGATGACCTCATGGGACATCTCGAACTCCTCGTCGGGACCGACCCGCTCCCGCTCCCAGAGCTCGCCGATCGCCGCCAGCCCGACGACGGTCTCCTCGTAAGGGGACATCCGATAGGACGCCTCCTCGCTAAACAGCTCCGCCAGCACCCCGCTGCCCGCCGTCCGCCATGCCCGCTCGTAGGCCGCGATCCATGCTTCGACGCCGGCGCGGTGGCCCATCGTCAGCCGTCGTCTCGGCTTCCGCCCGGTCGCGTCACCCGTTCCGCTCGCTGCCGTGCTTCTTCGATCGCCTCGCGGGTGGTCGCGATCGCCTCTTCGGAGGCGGCGGCGAGGCCCTCGCTGGGCTTGCCGCCGACGATGTCACGAAAGGCGTTCTTGAAGCGCTCGGTGTGGCGGTCGGGCTTGAAGCGGTCCTCGGCCTTCGCCTGCTTGCCGGGGTTGCGCTCGCCGTAGCGCCGCCGCGCCCAGGGCGAGCCGGGCTTGCCGATCCGGGCGGCGCCGTAGATCGCCACCGGGAAGACGAAGAAGCCGACCGAGCCGTGCAGGACCCGCTTCTTGGCGAAGCAGACCGCGACCAGGGCGAAGACCAGGCCGGCGCCGACGATGCTGGCGATCGTCTGCTCGACCGAGCTGGTGTCGAAGCTGAACGGGCTGAAGCCGAGCAGGATCAGCATCATCCCGGCGGCGGCGATCACCGTCGCGTCGATCGAGGAGCGTCCCTCCTCCGCCCAGTAGACGTCATCCAGGTAGACCCAGAGGGCGAACTCGTCGATCGTCAGCCCGGCGCCGACGCCGAAGGCGAAGGCGCAGAGCTCGGTGTAGGGGCTCTGGCCCAGCGCCAGGAAGCCGAGCGCCCCGGCGATCATCATCGTGACGATGCCGAAGACCAGGTGGTGGACATGGACGCCGCTGTCGCTGACCACGCTGCCCGGCCACCAGGTCACCCGCGGGCTGCGCATCAGCCGGGTGCTCATGCGGATGAAGGCGAAGGAGAGGATGAAGCCGACGAGGACGAGGAAGAGCCCCTGCTTTTCGTTGGCGAGGATCTGGTCGTTCCAGAAGTCGCTGAAGATGGAGGCGACGGTCATCGGTTGGTCGGGGGCGAGTGTAGAGCCGGCGCGGCGCCGTCGCGCGCCGCGATCAGGTCAAGCGTCAGCAGCACAGCGGCGACCGCGTAGAACGGCGTCAGCACGATGTTCGAGGCGGTGTCGGTCAGCCACGCCGCGATCAGCGAGTCGCCGAGCAGCGAGTGGGCGCCGCTCGTCGCCAGGTCGGTCAGCGCGTCGCTCACCAGCTCGATCGGCACGAGCACGGCGAAGACGAGCCAGAAGTGGCCGCGCACGAGGCGGTAGCTGCGCCGAAAGGCATCGCGCCAGCCGTGGTGCTCGATCTCGGCCACCGGCGCGGCGAGCCCGAGGTAGACGAAGAGCAGCACCCCCGGCACGACGAGGGCGACGAGCCCCAGCGCGACGAGCACGCCGAACAGGATGTCGATCGCGATCAGCGTCGGGTAGCGGACCATCCGCACGACCTGGAGCAGGGTCGGCGGCCGTCCGTCGCCCCCGTCCGGATGGGTGAGGGCGATCGCCACCGCGCCGGTGTAGAAGACCTCGCCGAGCAGCCCGGCGCCGGTCAGCAGGAGGATCGCCAGCAGCAGGCCGACCAGCGCGAAGCCGCTGCCGGCGTCGAGCTGCGTCGCGTCGTAGTGGACCGGGATCGCGTGGACGAGGCCGAGCGGCACGAAGACGAGGCAGGCGAGGGGCAGCAGCGAGCGCGCCCAGGCGAAGTAGGTGCGCCCGATCCGCCGGTAGAGGGAGAGGACGCCGAGCGCCGGCTCCATCTAGCGTGGCCGCCGCCCGGACGGCCGCCGGCCGCGCTGCTCCAGCTTCGACTGCGAGGACTGCGACGCCGGCACGCGCTTCAGGTCGCGCAGGTCGGGCTCGAGCAGTTCTTCGGCGCAGCGGCGGTGCCAGTGGTGGTGTTCGGTGCCGCCCAGCCGCAGCACGTACTGGACCACGGTGTGCTCGCTGCCGATCGGGATGTCGCCGTGGCAGCCCGGGCAGCGGTAGAGCTTCTGGCCGAAGCTGCGGATCAGCCAGACCTCGTTGCCTTCGTCGTCACGCCCGCGCAGGCTCCAGCGCTTGCTGGGCGCCCCGCCGCCGCTCATCGCTCCGAGAGCCAGGCGAAGCCGGCCGCCATCGCCAGGTTGGCGACGCCGGCGAGCCGCAGGCCGAGCTTGGCGCCGGGACGGGAGACCGCGGGGGAGCCGGCCCAGAGCGCGTCGGTCGCGATCTCGGTCCCGCGCAGCCAGGCCAGCGCCCACCAGTCGCGCGGCTCGCCGCGGCGCTCGGCGACCGCGTGGGCGGCGGCGAAGGTCAGCCAGATCGGCCCGCAGCGGCGGAACAGGTGGGCGGCGTCGGGTGAGGGCTCGTCGTGGCCGAGCACCCGCAGGGTCGCCTCGGGGGCGGCGATCGCCGCCGACCCGAGCAGCAGGTCGAAGGCGATCATGTTGCGGTTGGTGAGGCGAAGCGCCTGCTCAACGGTCATTTTCACAACCCATCCAACCAGATCGGAAGGGAAAGCATGCGGATCGGCGAAATGGACCGCCGTGACCAAGACTGCGACGAAATCACCTCAGCTCAAGAGCCTGTCCGAGTACATCCAGGAGCGCTTCGACGAGTTCTCGCGCTCCCAGAAAGACGTAGCCCGCTACATCGTCGACCATCTCGACGAGGCGGCCTTCCTCACCGCCGAGGAGCTGGCCAGGAGAGCGAGCACCTCCTCATCGACGGTGGTGCGCTTCTCCCAGGCCCTCGGCTTCGAGGGCTATCCAGAGCTTCAGCAGGCGGCGATCGAGGAGTACCGCAACGCGACGGTCGCCGGCGCCGGCCCGAGCGCCGGCGGCGCCGCGCTCTTCTCCTTCGACCACTCCGAGCTCGAGGGCTCGCTGAGCGCCGACTACACGAACCTGGAGGAAACCGCGCGCAACCTCACCCGCGAGCAGGTCGAGGGCGCCGTCGCGGCGCTGGCCGAGGCACAGCGCGTGGTGATCGTCGGCGTCGACCAGATGGCCTTCTTCGCCAGCTACTTCCGCCACATGCTCAGCCTGCTCGACATCCGCGCCGAAATCGTCGCCAGCACCGGCGGCGAGTCGTTGCAGCGGCTCGGCCGGATCGACGAGGAGACGCTGGTGATCGTGCTCTCCTGCGGCCGTGCGCACCCGCTGCTGCTGCGGGCGATGAAGCTCGCCCTGCACCGCCGCGCGCGCACCCTGGCGGTCTCCGACGCCTCGATGTCGGAGGTCGGCGAGCACGCCGAGCAGACCCTCTACTTCTCCTCCAACAGCCCCTCCTTCGCGCGCTCGAACACGGCGCTGATGGCGCTGATACAGGGCCTGGCGCACGGGTTGTACGCGCGCGACGAAGCGGCGCACAAAGACCGCATACGCGCTTACAAACTCAAGTAGCGGACATAAACCGCCATCTCCTCCGCTTCGCGTCCGGGGATGGCGGCTGCGCGCCACATCGGCGCCGCTCGCGAAGAACCAGATCGTGACGCTCGCTAATTGGTCGTGCGGAGCGTCCGGTAATAATGCCCTCATGGCCGAGAGAGCTACCTTCAGGGTGAAGACCGGCCTCGCCGAGATGCTGAAGGGCGGGGTGATCATGGATGTGGTCACGCCGGAGCAGGCGCGGATCGCGGAGGCGGCGGGCGCCTGCGCGGTGATGGCGCTGGAGCGCGTGCCGGCGGACATCCGCCGCGACGGCGGCGTCGCCCGGATGTCGGACCCGCAGATGATCAAGGGGATCCAGGAGGCGGTGACGATCCCGGTGATGGCCAAGGCGCGGATCGGCCACTTCGCCGAGGCCCAGGTGCTGCAGGCGCTCGAGGTCGACTACATCGACGAGTCCGAGGTGCTGACTCCGGCCGACGAGCGCAACCACATCGACAAGCTCGCCTTCGAAGTGCCGTTCGTCTGCGGCGCGACGACGCTCGGCGAGGCGCTGCGGCGGATCGGCGAGGGCGCCGCGATGATCCGCTCCAAGGGCGAGGCCGGGACCGGCAACGTGGTCGAGGCGGTGCGCCACATGCGCGAGATCGTCGGCGGGATCAAGCGGCTCGCCCAGCTCGGCCCCGAGGAGCTCTCGGCGGCGGCGAAAGAGCACCGGGCGCCGCTCGAAGTCATACACGAGGTGGCCGCGCAGGGCCGCCTGCCGGTGCCGCTCTTCTGCGCCGGCGGGATCGCCACGCCGGCCGACGCGGCGCTGATGATGCAGCTCGGCGCCGAAGGGAACTTCGTCGGCTCGGGCATCTTCAAGAGCGGCGACCCCGAGCGCCGCGCTCGGGCGATCGTCGAGGCGACCACGCACTTCGAGGACCCCGAGCGGGTCGCCGCCGCCTCGGTCGGGCTCGGCGAGGCGATGCCGGGGCTGGAGATCTCCGAGCTGGTCGCCGCCGACGCGCTCTTGCAGGACCGCGGTGCCTGAGCGCCCGGCGCTGCGCATCGGCGTCCTTGCGATCCAGGGCGGCTTCGAACGTCACCTGGCGATGCTGCGCGGACTCGGCGCCGAGGTCGAGCAGGTGCGGTCCCCGGCCGATCTGATCGGCCTCGACGGGCTGGTGATCCCGGGCGGTGAGAGCACGACGATCGTCAAGGGGATCGAGTCGGCGGGGCTGGCGGAGCCGATCCGCGCGCATCACGAGGCCGGCCGGCCGGTGTTCGGGACCTGCGCCGGGATGATCGTCTGCGACGACGAGCACCTCGGCCTGCTCGACGCGACGGCGCGGCGCAACGCCTTCGGCCGCCAGCTGCAGAGCTTCGAAGCCGACCTGGCGGTCGAGGGAATCGGCGTCGAGCCGCTGCGGGCGGTCTTCATCCGCGCCCCTTGGGTCGACCGCTACGGTCCCGGGGTCGAGGTGATCGCCTCTTACGACGGGCATCCGGTGGCGCTGCGCGAGGGCTCGGTCCTCGCCTGCGCCTTCCACCCGGAGTTGACCGAGGACCCGAGGCTGCACGCGCTGTTCATGGCAATGACGACGAAGGCGCGCGAGGGCGCACCGGAGGGGGCGGGGACGTGAGGGATTCGAGAGCGCAAGGGCTGGCGAAGATCCTGGTCGGCTACTCGACCGAGGTCAAGCAGGGCGAGGTCGTCTCGATCGACGGCGAGAGCGCTGCGGCGCCGCTGCTGCTGGCGGTCTACGAGGAGGTGCTGAAGGCGGGCGCCCAGCCGGTCATGAACGTCTCGCTCCCCGGCCAGGGAGCCGCCTATTACAAGCACGCCTCCGACGCGCAGCTCGACTGGATCGCGCCGACCTCCGAATGGCTGCTCGACAACGTCGATGTGCGGATCGCCGTCGGCGCCTCGACCAACACGCGCGAGCTCTCCGGCGTGCCGCCGGAGCGCCAGATGCGCCGCCAGCAGGCGACCGGCGAGCTGCTCGGCCGGGCGATGGAGCGCAGCGCCAAGGGCGAGTTCCGCTGGGTCTACACGCTCTTCCCGACCAACGCCTACGCCGCCGAGGCGGAGATGAGCCTGGCCGACTACGAGGACTTCTACTACGGCGCCTGCCTCGCCGACGACGACGATCCGCTGACCGCCTGGCAGCGCGCCTCGGCGGAGACCACGCGGCTCGCCGAGTGGATCCAGGGCCACGAGGAGGTCCGCGTGACCGCGCCGGGGACCGACATCAGGCTTGGCATCGCCGGGCGCACCTTCATCCCCTGCAACGGGCGGCACAACATGCCCGACGGCGAGTTCTTCACCGGCCCGGTCGAGGACTCGGTCGAGGGCGAGGTCAGCTTCCACCTGCCGGCGACGATCGGCGGCCGAGAGGTGGCCGGCGTGCGGCTGCGCTTCGAGGCCGGCAAGGTCGTCGACGCGAGCGCCGAGCGCGGCGAGGAGTTCCTGATCGGGCTACTCGACACCGACGAGGGCGCCCGCCGCCTCGGCGAGCTGGGAATCGGCACCAACTACGCGATCGACCGCGGCACCCGCGAGGTGCTGCTCGACGAGAAGCTCGGCGGCACGGTCCACCTGGCCGTCGGCAGGAGCTATCCGGAGTCCGGCGGGGTCAACGAGTCCGCGGTACACACCGACCTGGTCTGCGACCTGCGCCTCGGCGGCAAGCTGGAAGTCGACGGCGAGGTCATGCAGGAAGACGGCACGTTCGTCGTCTGATCACTGGTTGGGCAGCGGCGAGCCCGCGAGCAGGAAGAACCAGGCGGCGAAGACGGCGCAGGCGAGCAGCACCGAGCCCATCACCACCGCCTCGACCACGCTGGTCGTGCCGGGGGCGGCGTCGGTGTCGCGCATGCTCTTCAGCCAGCTCGGCCGCATCGGCGCCAGCCGGTTGGTGCCGGTGACATGGACGTAGAGCGCGTTGAGGCGGCCGATCAGCCAGGCGTCGAAGAGGATCGTCAGCACGATGCCGACCGCGACGATCGCGTAGGGCCCCTCGGCCGGGAACTGCGTGCTGGCGACCTGCGAGCCGATCCAGATCCAGCCGACCGGGATCGCCGTCCACAGCGCCAGCGCGGCGAGCAGCATCGCGACGAAGATCGCGCTCGCGGTCATCCCCCGAACTGGGCCGATCGCGCGCTGCCGGGTGGCCGTCTGCGGGCTCATCTCCCTGGTTCATAGAATGGCAAACCTATGTCTGGTCACTCCAAGTGGTCCTCGATCAAACACAAGAAGGGCGCGGCCGACGCCAAACGCGGCAAGCTCTTCACCAAGCTGGCGCGGGCGATCACGGTCGCCGCGCGTGACGGCGGTCCCGACCCCGAGGGCAACGCGGCGCTGGCGACGGCGATCCAGAAGGCGCGCGACGCCTCGATGCCCAAGGACAACATCCAGCGGGCGGTCGACCGCGGCTCCGGCGTCGGCAGCGACGCGGCGGCGATCGAGCGGGTCGTCTTCGAGGGCTACGGGCCGGGCGGCGCCGCCGTTCTGGTCGAGGCGCTGACCGACAACCGCAACCGCACCAGCGCCGAAGTGCGCCACGCCTTCAGCAAACGCGGCGGCAGCCTCGGCGAGCCGGGCTCGGTCGCCTGGATCTTCGAGAAACGCGGCGTGCTCGCGATCGACGGCGCCCGCTATGACGAGGACGACCTGATCGCCGCGATCGACGCCGGCGCCGACGACGTCAGCGAGGAGGACGAGCTGCTGCGGGTGCTCTGCGACCCGGCCAGCCTCGGCGCGGTGCGCGAGGCGCTGGAGAGCGGCGGCGTCGAGATCCAGTCCGCCGAAGTCGCGATGGAGCCGAAGAGCACGGTCGAGGTCAAGGGCAACGAGGCCAAATCGCTGCTCGGCCTGATCGAAGACCTCGAAGACGACGACGATGTGAACGAGGTCCACGCGAACTTCGACATCCCCGACGACGTCCTGGAGAAACTCGCCGCGTAAAGGCATCCGGGCTTACTCCCAGAATCACCTCCCATGCAAGTCGTGATGGGGATCGACCCCGGGGCAGCCAACCTCGGCTTCGGCATCGTCCGGGTCGAGGGCAACCGCATGGTCGCGCTCGACGGCGGCGTGGTCGAAACGGCCGCCGGCGTGCCGATCGAGCAGCGCCTGCAGCGGATCCACGCCGAGCTCGGCGAGCTGCTCGCCTGGCACCAGCCGGCCGCGATGGCGGTCGAGGAGGTCTTCTTCGGCAAGAACGTGCAGACCGCGATGACCGTCGGACGGGCCAGCGGCGTGGTGATGCTGGCCGCCGCCGAGGCCGGCGTCGAGTGCTTCTCCTACACCCCGCAGGCGATCAAGATGGCCGTCTGCGGCAGCGGCGCCGCCGGCAAGAAGCAGGTGCAGCGGATGGTCGGCACGCTGCTCGGGCTGCCCGAGCTGCCGAGCCCCGACCACGCGGCCGACGCGCTGGCCGTGGCGATCTGCCACGGCGGCGGCGCCGGCCGGCGCGAGGCGGTCGCGCTGGCGCAGGGAGCGACGCGATGATCGCCGCGGTGCGCGGTGAGGTGATGGTGCGGCGCCCCGACCATGTCGTGATCGACGCGGGTGGGGTCGGCTACCGGCTGACCGTCTCCGCGGAAACGCTGAAAGCGGTGCCGGCGACCGGCCGCGAGGCCTTCCTGCACGCCGAGCTGGTCGCGCGCGAGGACTCGCTGGCGCTGTTCGGCTTCGCCTCCGAGGAGGAGCGCGACCTGTTCGGCCAGCTCGTCTCGGTCAGCGGCGTCGGTCCGAAGGTCGCGGTCGCTGTGCTCTCCGGCGGCCCGGCGCGCGAGCTGCTGCGGGCGATCGCCGCCGGCGACGCGAAACGCTTCCAGGCGGCGCCCGGAATCGGCAAGCGCACGGCCGAGCGGATCATCGTCGAGCTGCGCGAGAAGGTCGCCGGCGCGCTGGAGGAAGAGGTCGCGCTGGGAGAGGCCGAGGAGGGCGATCCACGGGCGCTCGCCCGCGACGGCCTGGTCAACCTCGGCTACGCGCCGCTGGAGGCCGAGCAGCTGCTCGACGGAGTCGACGGCGGCGACGCCGAGGAGCTGCTGGCGCTGGCGCTGCGCAAGGCCGGCGGGAGGAAGGCGGCTTGAGCAAGCGCATCCGCACGCCGGGGATCGACGGCGAGGACATTCCGGTGGACGAGGAGGTGCGCGTCCATGACGCCCGCGCCGAGGCGCCCGACGAGGACCTCGACCGCTCGCTGCGCCCGCCGACGCTGACCGACTTCGTCAACCAGGAGCAGGTCACCGAGCAGCTCGCGATCTTCATCGAGGCGGCGCGGCGGCGCGGCGAGCCGCTCGACCACGTTCTGCTCGCCGGCCCGCCCGGGCTCGGCAAGACCTCGCTCGCCCACATCGTCGCCGCCGAGATGGAGGTGCCGCTGGTGCAGACCGCCGGCCCGGCGCTGGAGCGCAAGGCCGACGTCGCCTCCTTCCTCACCTCGCTCGAGCCCGGCAGCGTCTTCTTCGTCGACGAGATCCACCGGCTGGGGCGGGCGGTGGAGGAGACGCTCTACCCGGCGATGGAGGACGGCGAGCTGCCGGTCGTGCTCGGCCAGGGGGCCGGCGCGCGCACCGTCACCCTGCCGCTGCCGCCCTTCACCCTGGTCGGCGCGACGACCCGGGCCGGGCTGCTGACGACGCCGCTGCGCGACCGCTTCGGCGTCTGTCACCGGCTCGAGCACTACGCCCCCGGGCACCTGGCGCAGATCGTCGAGCGCTCGGCCGGCATCCTCGAGGTCGAGATCGACGCGGCGGGGGCGCAGGCGATCGCCGAGCGCTCGCGCGGCACGCCGCGGGTCGCCAACCGGCTGCTCAAGCGGGTGCGCGACTTCGCCCAGGTGAAGGGCAGCGGCCATGTCGACGCCGCGGTCGCCGCCGCCGGCCTGGAGATGCTCGAGGTCGACGCGGGCGGGCTCGACCGCAGCGATCGCATGCTGCTCGACATGATCGCCGAGAAGTTCGCCGGCGGCCCGGTGGGGCTCTCGACCCTGGCGGTGGCGATCGGCGAGGAGCAGGACACGATCGAGGATGTGCTCGAGCCGTATCTGCTCCAACAGGGCTTGCTGAAGCGCACTCCGCGGGGTCGCGTGCTGACCGAGCGGGCCTACGATCACCTCGGCCTGCCGGTGCCCAAACGAACGCACAGCCTGTTCTGAGCGCACTCTCAGTAACCTGAGCCCGGGATGCCTTTCTTCATCTGCCCCAACTGCGGGAACAGGGAGCTGAGCAGCGATCGGACGGCGGGCTTCAGCAGCCGCCCGAAGGGCTGCTCGAAATGCGGCTTCGGCTTCGTCTTCGAGCTGCTCGACGACTACTACCCGGCGCCCAACGCGGCCTTCTTCGTCTGCGACCAGGAGGCCCGGGTGATCGACGCCGGGCGCGGCAGCTTCGAGCTCACCGGGCTGACCGACGAGGATGTGATCGGCCGGCCGGTGAAGGACGTTCTCGGCCTGCAGTGGGTCGACCGCGGCGACGGCGGCGAGCAGGCCGACCGCGACGGCGACGGCGTCACCGACCCGATCGAGACCTCGCTCGAGTGGGGCGTGCGCTCGCTTGGCAAGAAGGTCTCGGTCAACGCCGAGGGCGACCTGCCCGCCGAGGCGGTCGCCGATGTGTTCCCGGCCTACGACGACGACGGCGGCCTGCTGATCGTCCTGACGCCGGAGGGATGAGGGGATGAAACGGCGCCGCAACATCTTCGTCCTGCTCTTCGTCCTGGCGCTGATCGCGGTCTCCGGAATCGTCATCGCCAACAAGCAGACGCAGCTCGGGCTCGACCTGAAGGGCGGCGTGCAGCTCGTCCTGCAGGGGCGGCCGACGCCGCAGCAGCCGACGATCGACAGCGCCTCGATGGAAAGGGCGGTGGACATCATCCGCTCGGGCTGCGACCAGCTCGGCGTCTCGGAGATCGAAGTCGCGCGGGTCGGCAACGACCAGATCCAGGTCGGGATCCCCGGCGCGACCAGCGTCGGCCAGGCGACCGAATGCGCGACCAAGCCCGCCCGCCTCTATTTCTTCGACTGGGAACCGAACCTGATCGGCCGCGAGAAGGCGATCGGCGGCACGCCGGGGCGGGAACCGCCGAAAGCGGTGCTCGAAGAAGCGGAAAAGGAATGGAACGCCGCCGGCCGCAGCCCCTCGAAACAGGAAAACGGCCAGCTGGTCGCCTCCGGGGCCTATGCCAGCGAGTACAACGCGGCGAAGCTCGCCGCCGAACAGAAGCCGGTCCCCGACTGCGAAAACTGCAGCCAGCCGACGACCTATTACCTGTTCCAGAAGGCGCCGCCGCACAAGCTGATCTCCGGGCCGGAGTACAGCCGGGAAGACCTCTACATCGACCCCAACGGGGAGAAACGGCCGCACAACGTCGGCGAGGTCGTGAAGGTGCCGCAGGGGACGATCCTGATCTCCGAGAAGCCCAGCGACAAAAAGGGCCAGACGATCGAAGACGCGCAGCCCGGCTGGTACGCGTTCAAGGACGACCCGGCGCTCTCGGGGACCGAAATCAGCAACCCGAAGGCCGAACAGCAGGAATTCGGCCCGGCGGTCACCTTCCAGTTCAGCGGCGGTGGCCGCAAGGCCTTCCAGGAAGTCACCCGCCAGATCGCCCAGCGCGGCCAGGCGCGGGCGATCGGGCCGGCCTCGGGCGAACAGGCGGAAGCGCTCTCCGGCCACTTCGCCGCGGTCCTCGACAACGAAGTCAAAACGCGGCCGATCATCAACTTCGGCGAAAACCCCGACGGGATCGACGGCCGCACGGGGGCGCAGATCTCCGGCGGCTTCAACGGCATATCCGACGCCCAGAACCTGGCCACCTACCTGCAGCGCGGCGCGCTGCCGATCAACCTCAACCTGATCAGCCAGACCCAGGTCTCGGCGACGCTCGGCAGCGAAGCCCTGCACCAGGGGATCAAGGCCGGGATCATCGGCCTCTCCCTCGTCGTCATCTTCCTGCTCCTCTTCTACCGCTTCCTCGGGCTGATCGCGGCGCTGGCGCTCGGCGCCTACGGGGTGATCTTCTTCGCCCTGATCAAACTGATCCCGATCACGCTGACGCTGCCGGGGATCGCGGGCCTGATCCTGACGATCGGCGTCGCGGCCGACTCGAATATCGTGATCTTCGAGCGGATCAAGGAGGAGGTGCGCGCCGGCAGACCGATGGCCAGCGCGATCGCGGCCGGCTACCGGCGCGGGATCGCGACGATCGTCGACGCCAACGTCGTCACCCTGCTGACCGCCTTCATCCTCTTCGTCCTCGCGACCGCCGGGGTCAAGGGCTTCGCCTTCACGCTCGGCGTCGGCACGATCGTTTCGCTGCTGACCGCGGTCGTCTTCACCCAGGCGCTGCTGCTCAGCATGAGCCGTTCGCGCCTCCTGCGCTCGCCCAGCGTGCTCGGCGCCGCCGGCGGGCAGCGGGTGCGCTGGCACTTCGACTTCATGGGCGCGAGCCGCTGGTTCTTCACCGCCTCCGGCTGCATCCTGATCGTCGGCGCCCTGGCCCTGGCGACCGACCAGCTCAACCTCGGGATCGACTTCGAGTCGGGCACCCGGGTCGAGGTGGCGCTGACCAAGAAGACCGACGAGGACGGGGTGCGCGAAGCGCTCGACAAGGCGGGGATCTCAGGCGGCGAGGTGCAGCGCGAGAGCAACCCGGGTCTCGGCGACAACGCCTTCCTGATCCAGTCGAGCACGTTGAAGCCGAGCCAGATCAACAAGATGCAGAAGGAGCTCGACAAGGAATTCGGGATCGTCGAAAACGGCTTCGACAGCACCAGCGTCGGCCCCACCTTCGGCGCCACCGTGGCGAAGAGCGCCCGCAACGCGCTGATCTTCTCGCTGCTGGTGATCTGCGCCTACATCGCCTTCCGCTTCGACCCCAAATTCGCCGTGCCGGTGCTGATCGCGCTGTTCCACGACATCCTGATCACCGCCGGCGTCTACTCGCTGACCGGAAAAGAGGTGACCAGCGGCACGGTCGCCGCCTTCCTGACGATCTTGGGCTACTCGCTCTACGACACGATCATCGTCTTCGACCGAATACGCGAGAACATGCCGCGGATGCCGCGGGCGGCGTTCTCGCAGATCGTCAACCGCTCGATGAGCGAGGTGCTGACCCGCTCGCTGGCGACCAGCTTCACCACCCTGCTGGCGGTCGTCTCGCTGCTCGTCTTCGGCGGCGCGACGCTGCAGGCGTTCGCCTTCGCGATGCTGGTCGGGATCGTCTCCGGAACCTACTCGTCGATCTTCATCGCCTCGCCGGTGCTGACCGCGTGGAAGGAACGCGAGCAGGGCTTCGCCCGCCGCCGCGAGCGGATCGCCGAGGTGGAGGGAAGCGTGCCGGCCTTCGCCGACGACGTCGCCCTGGCGAAGCTGAGCGACGACGACGAGACCGACGAGCAGCGGGCCGAAGAGCTCACCGCGGTCGCGCTCGCCGAGCGCGGCGGCGACAACGGCGGCGATCCGGCGCCGGCGGCCGAAGACGAGCCGGCCCCGCCGGCGAGCGACCCGGCGGACGAGAAGCGCCGCGTTCGCGACGAGCGGCGCCGCGAACGCCGTAAACAGCGCCGCAAGCACGGGAGGAATCGCTGATGGCACTGCTCGTCTGGTTCACGATGGGTATCGCGCTCTGGCACTTCACCGTCTTCCTGCCGGATCGCTTCTGGCAGGGCATCGTCGGCGCCTTTCTCGGCTCGGTGATCGGCGCGGTCGTCTTCGGCGCGATCGTCGAGCTCGTCTCCGGCCGCGGGCTGGGCAACACCGATGTGCTGACCGCGCTGACGGCGATCCCGGGCGTGGCGCTCGGCCTGGCCGTGGTCTGGGCGATCGGCATTCGCTCGGAACAAGCGGCCTGATTCGCGCCCGAATCCGTCCCGGGCGCTGCCTAGCCTGGGCTGCGTGGCGGATGCTGCCCATGCATATGAGGCCGAGCCGTACTCCTACGCGGAGGCGCGGGCGCTCGCCGACGAGCTCGGACTGAGCGAGCCGGTCGCGGTGACGCTGGTGCGGCGCGGCTACCGGACGCCCGCGGCGGCGCGCGAGTTTCTCGCCGCCGAGGAGTCGCACCCGCCGGGAGCGTTCGGGTCGATGGCGGCGGTTGTCGAGCTCGTGACGTTGGCGATCGACGCGGGCAGCCGGATCACGGTCCACGGCGACTTCGACGTCGACGGCGTCTGCGCGACGACGATCCTGGTCAGCACGCTGCGCGAGCTGGGCGCCGAGTGCGACTGGCTGATCCCCGACCGGATCGAGGACGGCTACGGCCTGTCTGCCGACAACGTCCAGAAGCTCGCCGAGCGTGGGACCGAGCTCCTGATCACCGTCGACTGCGGCATCACCTCGGTCGAGGAGGTGAAGCTGGCGCGCGAGCTCGGGATGGAGGTGGTCGTGACGGACCATCACCAGCCCGGCGAGGTCTTGCCGGACTGTCCGATTCTTCACCCGAGCGTCGATGGCTACCCGTTCGAGTCCCTATGCGGCACTGCAGTCGCCTGGAAGCTCGCTCAAGGCCTAGGACGATCAGACGCCGACCTCGATCTCGTTGCCCTCGCCACCGTCGCGGATGTGGTCCCGCTGGTGGGCGAGAACAGGTCGCTTGTCCGGCGCGGACTCGAGGAGGTGCGGCGGGCGCGCAGACCCGGAATCCGGGCGCTGCTGGAGGCGGCGAAATGCGAGCCGACGCAGCTCGACGAGGGCGATCTGGCGTTTCGGTTGGCGCCGCGGATCAACGCTGCGGGGCGGTTGTACCGGGCTGACGCGGGGGTGGAGCTCTTTCTGACCGAGGACGAGGCGCGGGCGCAGGAGATCGCGGCCGAGTTGAGCCGGGCGAACAGCGAGCGGCGGGCGAGGGAGCGCGAGGTCGATACGGCCGCCGAGGCGGCGCGGCGGGAGCTGCCCGACGAGCTGCGCGAGGCGCCGGGACTGGTGCTCGCGGGGGATGGGTGGCACCCGGGCGTGATCGGGATCGTCGCCTCGCGGCTGGTCGAGCGGCACCACCGGCCGGTGGTCGTCGTCTCGCTCGACGGCGAGGGCGGCGGGCGAGGGTCGGGGCGGAGCATCCCCGGCTTCGACCTGCTCGCCGGGCTGGAGGTATGCGCAGAGCATCTCGAGGGATTCGGCGGGCATAGGGCGGCGGCTGGCTTGCAGCTGCGGGCGGAGAACCTGGCGGCGTTCCAGGCGGCGTTCGCCGCCCACGCCACCGCCGTGCTCGGCCCGGAGGACCTGCGGCGCACGGAGCGGATCGACGCCGTGGTCGGCGGCGCCGGGCTGGGCCTCGACCTGGCGGAAGAGCTTCAGCAGCTGGCGCCGTTCGGCATGGGCAACCCGGGTGTGCGGCTGCTGGTGCCCTCGGCGCGGGTGCGCGATGTGCGCACGATGGGCGAAGGAAAGCATGCGCGTTTCAGCCTGCACAGCGGCGCCCACCGGGCGCTCGGCGTCGCCTTCGGCCGCGCGAGCCTCGGCGTCGGCGAGGACGACCCGGTCGACGCCGCCGTGCGGCTCGAGGTCAACCGCTGGAACGGCTCGGTCGAGCCCCGCCTCGTCCTGCGCGAGCTCTACCCGCGCGAGTCGGCCGCGGCCGAAGCCGCCGACGAGGCCTGGTGGCGCCGCTTCGAGGCCGAGCTCGCCGCCGACCCCGCCGCCGACCCCGCCACCACCCCCGAGCGCGGTCGAGCTTTCGACCGCATAGCGGCTCAAACCTCTACCGCGCCCGGTGGTCGCGAGGTGGTGCGGCCTCGTAGCTCGGCTGCGGCGGTGGTGGGGGAGTTGGCCTCGGCCGGGGGTGGGGAGGTGCTGGCGGTGGTCGCCTGCGCGGAGCGGCGGGTGGCGCTCGCCGGCGAGCGGGTGACGCTGGCCGACGCCGCCGTGCTCGAGGGCGAACCCGAGCTTGCCGCGCGCTTCGAGCACGTGGTCTTCGTCGACCCGCCGCAGTTCGAACATGTCGAGCAGCTGGCGACGGCGGGGGAGGGTTATGTCCACCTGGCCTGGGGCGAGGCCGAGCATCGCTTCGCCTGCGCGATGCTGGCCGAGCAGCTGGCCCGCCGCGAGACCCTGATCGCCGCCTTCCGCGACCTGCGCGACGCCGGCGAGGCGGGCGGCGAGGAGCTGCTCGCGGCGCTGCGCGGCAGCGGTCGCTTTCCCCGCTCTCCCGTGACCGCCGCCCGCTGCCTGCGCGTCCTCGGCGAGCTCGAGCTGGTGCAGGGAACGGCCGATGGAGGAGGCGGTCGCGTCGGCGTCGTATCCTCCGAGGGGACAGAACTCGAGCGCTCGCCGGCCTACCGCGCCTACGGCGCCCGTCACCAGGAGGCTCTGCGATACCTCGAACGACGAAAGAATCCCTAGAGCAGCACGGGCTCCTCGCCGACCTCTTCGCGGTGGTCGAGGAGTTCGACTCGGGCGCTGACGTCGAGCGGCCCGCGCTCACGCGCGCCTTCGAGTTCGCCTGCGACCACCACGCCGACCAGCGGCGCCATTCCGGCGACGAGTTCATCACCCACCCGGTCGGCGTCGCCCAGATCTGCGCCGGCATGCGGCTCGACACCGAGACCCTCTGCGCGGCGCTGCTGCACGACACGGTCGAGGACACCAGCGCCAGCCTCGAGGAGATCCGGACGGAGTTCGGCGAGGAGGTCGCCCAGCTGGTCGACGGCGTCACCAAGTTGACCGGGATGACCTTCGAGAGCCGCGACGAGCGGCAGGCCGAGAACTACCGCAAGATGATGGTGGCGATGGCCACCGACGTCAGGGTGATCCTGATCAAGCTGGCCGATCGCCTGCACAACATGCGCACGCTCG
This sequence comes from Solirubrobacterales bacterium, assembly GCA_035266685.1. Classification (GTDB taxonomy): domain Bacteria; phylum Actinomycetota; class Thermoleophilia; order Solirubrobacterales; family 70-9; genus VRUE01. The sequence goes on along the minus strand of DATFMX010000130.1, from coordinate 12,390 downwards.
GCGCGCTGCCCAAGCAGAAGCAGATGTCGAAGGCGCGCGAGACGATCGAGATCTACGCGCCGCTCGCCCACCGGCTGGGGATCCACGCGATCAAATGGGAGCTCGAGGATCTCGCCTTCGCGACCCTGCACCCGCGCAAGTACAAGGAGATCAAACAGCTCGTCGCCCAGCAGCGCGACGAGCGCGAGGTCTATGTCAACCAGGCGGGCGACTTCCTCTCGCGGGAGCTGGGGGAGGTCGGCATCGAGGCCGAGATCTCCGGCCGCGCCAAGCACTTCTACTCGATCTACACCAAGATGACCAAGAAGGGGCGCGAGTTCAACGAGATCTTCGATCTCACCGCGATGCGGGTGATCGTCGGCTCGGTCAAGGACTGCTACGGCGCGATCGGCGTCATCCACTCGCTCTGGAAGCCGCTGCCCGGCCGCTTCAAGGACTTCGTCGCGATGCCGAAGGCCAACATGTACCAGGCGCTGCACACGACGGTGATCGGGCCCGAGGGCAAGCCGCTGGAGATCCAGATCCGGACGCGTGAGATGCACGACCTGGCCGAGTACGGGATCGCCGCCCATGTCGCCTACAAAGAGGGCGGCACGGCCGATCCGCGGCGCGAGAAGATGACCTGGCTGCGGCAGCTGGTCGAGGCCGAGGGCGAGCAGGACCCGGCCGAGTTCCTCGAGTCGCTGAAGGTCGACCTGTTCGAGGACGAGGTCTTCGTCTTCACGCCGAAGGGCGAGGTGAAGAACCTCTCGGCCGGATCGACCCCGCTCGACTTCGCCTACGCGGTCCACACCGACGTCGGCCACCGCTGCGTCGGCGCCAAGGTCAACGGCAACATCGTGCCGCTGCACTACCAGCTGCGCTCTGGCGACATCGTCGAGGTGCTGACGGCGAAGCAGAACCGCGGCCCCTCGCGCGACTGGCTGAAGCTCGTGCGGACGAGCCGCGCGCGCAACAAGATCCGCGCCTTCTTCAAACAGGAACGGCGCGAGGACGCCGAGAAGAAGGGCCGCGACGCGCTCGAGGAGGCGCTGCGCAAGCGTGGCCTGCCGATGCAGAAGCTGGTCATGTCGCCGCTGCTCGCGCAGGTGATCCGCGAGATGGGCTTTCACAAGGCGACCGAGTTCTACATCGCGCTCGGCCAGGGCAAGATCGCCACCAAGGCGGTCGCCAACAAGCTGATGCAGCGGCTCAAGGAGGGCGAGTCGGTGGAGGAGCAGCCGCCGATCGGGCTCGAGGCCCCGCGCGAGGACGCCGCGCGGCGGACCAAGGACGCCTCCGACTACGGCATCCGGGTGAAGGGCGCCGACAACGTCGCCGTGCGGCTGGCCAAGTGCTGCCGGCCGGTGCCGGGCGACACGATCGCCGGCTACGTCTCGCTCGGCCGCGGGATCACGATCCACCGCGCCGACTGCAAGAACGTGAAGGCGCTGATGAAGTCGCCCGAACGCTTCGTCGAGGTCGCCTGGGAGGGCGAGAACGAGTCCTCCTACCGGGTCGAGCTGCAGATCGACGCCTACGATCGCACTCGCCTGCTCGAGGACCTCTCGCGCACCTTCTCGGAGGCGGGGATCAACATCCTCGGCGCAAGCTGCATGACCAAGCACCCGATGGTGAAGAACCGCTTCGTGGTCGAGGTCGGCGACACCGAGCAGCTCAAGCAGTGCATCTCCCGCCTGCGCAACGTCGAGTCGGTCTTCGACGCCTACCGGATCACGCCGACCAACTGATCAGGCGACGATCGTCAGCGCGCCCGGGGCGACGCTGAGCTCGATCCGCGTGCGCTCGCCGATGTAGTCGCCGTCGACCTGGATCGGGAAGGGCCGGGCTATGCCGTCGCTGGTCTCGGAGACCGAGGCGACGGTCGCGGCGGCGATGTCCTCGAAGTGCTCGACCTGGCGGTGGCGGGCGGCGGGGCGCTGCTCGCTGAACAGGCGTGGGATCAGGGTCGGCATGTCGCGCTGCGCGGCCCGCTGCAGGACGGCGAGCGAGAGGCTGCCGTCGTCGATCGCGACGCCCTCGCAGACGCGGATCGGGCGGCTGGCGAAGTAGGTGAAGGGGTCGGAGTTCTGGGCCAGCGCGGTGACGCCCTCGCTCGTCTTCCCTTCGACGTCGACCCGCAGCCGCACGGGATTGACGATGTACTGGCGGTAGAAGGCCGAGATCGCCGCCCAGGTGAAGTAGTAGGGCCCGGCGGCGGACTTGAGCCGCGGATGGGCGTCGACGCGCTTGACCACGGTCGCGTCGATGCCGGCGCCGCAGGAGAAGACGAAGTGGCGCTCGTCGACCCGGCCGAGGTCGATCCGGCGCGGCTGCCACTCGTCGACCAGCGCCAGCAGGTGCTCGGTCGCGTCGACGACGTCGTTGGGAATGCCGAGCGTGCGGCTGACGACGTTGGTCGAGCCGCCGGGCAGGACGGAGACCGGAACGTCGGTCCCGGCGAGCCCATTGGCGACCTCGTTCAGCGTCCCGTCGCCGCCGAAGGCGACGACGACGTCGTAGCCGTGGTCGCGCACCTCGCGGCCGATCTCGGTGGCGTGGTTCTGCGCCTCGGTCGCCACCGTCTCGACCTCGTAGCGCCCCTGCAGGGCGTAGACGACGAGGTTCTTCAACCGGTCGGAGACCGTCGTCGCGTAGGGGTTGACGATCAGCAGCATCCGCTTCTTCGCGGACCTGCGCGATCTTCCGGAGCTCAGCCTGACCATCGAGCGCTGCAATCTATGCGGCCTGGGTATCGTGCGGGCTATCGCCACCCGATCGACACGGATCCTTGCCGTCGGGACGCTGGTCGCCGCGCTCGCCTGCTGCTGGTTGGCCGCCGCCGGCGCAGCGCAGCCGCGCGGCCCGCAGCCCAGCCAGGTGACGCTCGGCTACAACCGCGCGCACGACTTCTTCTACGGGACGGCCAGGATGCCGCGCAAGGGCGACGGCTCCGGAGGCTTCGCCTGTCTGACGGGCAACCGCCACTTCCCCGACGGCCCGCGGCTGTTGCGGATCTACCGCGTCCGGCCCGGCGCCGACCGCGCGATCTCACCCGACATCGCCGCCGGGGCGAAGCCGGAGAGCGGCGCCCTGGTGTGGAAGTTCGAGCGCAGGCGCGTCCCGACGGGCCGCTACTACGTCGTCTTCGAAGCGAAGATCCCGACCGCGCCCTACGCCCCCAGCGAATGCCCCGGCTTCCGCTCGCGCGCCACCGTCCTGCCGAAGCCGCAACGTCCTAGGTAGTCGCCTCGTAGCGGACCACGTCGCCGTCGCGGGCTTCGCGCACGCGGCCCTCGTTGAGCAGCAGGTCGGCGTGGCCGATCACCTCGGAGAGGGTTAGGAAGGCCTGGGTGACGGCGACGTTGCCCCAGATCGCCTGGGCGATCTCGTAGCCGCTGCGGGGGCGCTCGGCGATCAGGTCGTAGATCTTCTCCTTGCGCCGCGCGTGCTTGGCGAGGCGGTCGTCGATCAATGCGACGTGGTCGACGATCGGCTCGCCGTGGCCGGAGAGGACGATCTCGGCCGGCATCTCCCGGGTCTTCTTCATCGACTCGATGTAGGTGACGAGCGCCTGCGGGCGCTGCGCCGAGCCGTCGAGCGGGCGGGCGATCAGCGGGTTGGAGGAGATGTGGGCGATCAGGTGGTCGGCGGCGATCAGGATGCGGCGCTCCTCGTCCCAGAAGACGGTGTCGGAGGGGCTGTGGCCGGGCCGGTGGAAGGCCTGCAGGACGCGGTCGCGGAAGGGCAGCGACTGGCCGTCCGCGAGTGGCCGCGTCACCTGCGCTCGCGAGCCCCAGCCGCGGAAGCTGCGCGAGACGCTCTGCAGGGCGAAGGCGACCTCCTGCGGGATGCCGTTGCGCAGCATCAGCTCGACCGCGAACTCGTCCTCGCGCTCGGCTTCCTCGCCGAAGCCCGCCAGCCGCTCGGCGGCGAGGCCGAGCGCCGCGACCTCGGCGCCGGAGTGCTCGACGACGATCTCGACCAGGCCGAGGTGGTCGATGTGCTGGTGGGTGAGGATCACCAGCTCGAGGTCGTCGATCGAGTGGCCGCGCGCCGCGAGCTGGGACTGCAGCTCGTCGAGCGCCTTGCCCGAGTTCGGGCCGGTGTCGATCAGGGTCAGCGGCTCGTCCTCGAGCAGGTAGCAGTTGACTCTGCCGACCGCGAAGGGGGTGGGGATGCGGAGCTGATGGATGCCGGCCAGCGCCGCCTGCTCGAGCGCTCCCTCCGGCGTCAGGGTCACGCGCGGATCAGCCCCAGCACCTCGTCGCGCTTCGCCTCCATGTCCTCGCGCGAGGCCAGCGACTCGAGGTTGAGCCGCAGCAGCGGCTCGGTGTTGGAGGGGCGGACGTTGAAGTGCCAGTCGGGGTAGTCGATCGAGATTCCGTCGAGCCGCGTCAGCTCGCCGTCGGAGAAGCGCTCGGCGATCGCCGCCATCTTCGCCTCCTGGTCGTCGACCTCGGAGTTGATCTCGCCGGAGATGAAGTAGCGCGAGCGGAACTCGGCCATCAGCTCCGCCAGCGAGCGCCCGTCGACGCCCAGCAGCTCGAGGATCAGGAGCGCCGGGATCGTGCCCGAGTCGGCGCACCAGAAGTCGCGGAAGTAGTAGTGGCCGGAGACCTCGCCGCCGAACACGGCGCCCTCCTCGCGCATCCGCTGCTTGAAGAAGGCGTGGCCGACCCGCGAGAGGTCGGAGCGCCCGCCCTCGGCGGCGACCAGGTCGGGGACGGCGCGGCTCGAACGCGGGTCGTAGAGGATCGTCGCGCCGGGGTGGGTCGCGAGCGCCGAGCGCGCCAGCAGCGCGCAGATGAAGTCGCCGTCGCAGAAGCTGCCCTCGCCGTCGATGAAGAAGCAGCGGTCGGCGTCGCCGTCCCAGGCGATCCCGAGGTCGGCGCCGGCCGCGCGCACCCGCCCTTCGATCAGCTCGCGGTTCTCGGGCAGCAGCGGGTTCGGCTCGTGGTCGGGGAACTCGCCGTCGGGCTCGAAGTAGAGCTCGTCGAGCTCGAGCCCGAGCTGGCGCAGGATCGGGCCGACCATCGGCCCGGCCATCCCGTTGCCGCCGTCGACGACGACCTTCAGCGGCCTGACCGCCTGCGGGTCGATGAAGGAGAGCGCGTGGGCGCGGTACTCCTCCCAGACGTCGACCTCTTCGAATGAGCCGCCGCCCGGGCCGGAGCCGAGGCCGGCCTCGATCTCGCGGGCGACGTCGCCGATCCCGGCGTCGCCGGAGAGCGCCAGCGCCCCCTCGCGGATCAGCTTCACCCCGGTGTAGGCCTTCGGGTTGTGCGAGGCGGTGACCATCGCGCCGCCGTCGAGCTCGCGCGAGCCGACGAGGAAGTAGAGCATCTCGGTCGGGACCATCCCGGCGTCGAGCACCGTCGCTCCCTCGAAGATCAGCCCGTCGCGCAGCTGCGCCGCCATCGCGGGGGCGGTGAGCCGCATGTCGCGGCCGAGGCCGACCCGCAGCTCGCTCGGCTGCTTGCCGCGCAGCCGCGCCAGCACGCGGGCGAAGGCGCGGCCGATCGCCAGCGCCGTCGTCTCGTCCATCTGCTCGCCGTAGACGCCGCGGATGTCGTAGGCCTTGAAGATTCCCTCCGGCGCCAGAACCGGCTGCTCGCTCAAAACGCTCCTTTCAGCGCCGCGTAGCTCTGCTCGAGCGTCTGCGGCATCACTTTCGTGTCGGCGATCACCGGCATGAAGTTCGTGTCGCCGCCCCAGCGGGGCACGACATGCAGGTGGATGTGGTGCTCGACCCCGGCGCCGGCGACGCGGCCCTGGTTGAAGCCGACGTTGTAGCCGTGCGGGTCATAGACGTCTTCGAGCCGGCTCATCGCCCGCTGGGCCAGCGCCATCATCTCGGCCACCGTCTCGGCGGGCAGGTCCTGGATGCGGCCGATGTGCTCGTAGGGCGCCACCATCAGGTGCCCGTTGGTGTAGGGGAAGAGGTTGAGGATCACGAAGCTGCGCTCGCCGCGGTGGACGATCAGGCTCGCCTCGTCATCGTCCTCCGCCGGCTTGGCGCAGAAGATGCACTCCTCCTCGTTGTCCTTTGACGCGTCCTTCACGTAGGCGAGGCGCCAGGGCGCCCAGATCCGAAAGTTGGCCACAGGTGCCGCAGGCTACAGCCAGCCGCGACGGCGGAAGTAGGCGACCAGGCCGACGAGGATCGCGAGCATGCCGCCGAGCAGGATCCAGAAGCCGGTCTGGTCGTGTTCGCCGGGCACGCCGACGTTGACGCCCCAGAGGCTGGCCAGCAGGGTCAGCGGCAGGACGATGACGCTGATCGAGGTGAGCACGCGGAGGATGTCGTTGACCCGGTGGGAGATCACCGACTCGTTGGTCTCGGCCAGCGCCTCGACCACCTCCTTGTAGTTCTCCAGCATGTCCCAGATCCGCTCGTGGGCGTCGACGATGTCGTCGAAGTAGATCTCCAGGTTGAGGTCGGTCGCCAGGTAGCGCTGCTTGACCTTCTCCAGGTCGCGCAGCACCGGCCGCTGCGGGCGGATCACCTTGCGGAAGTTGATGATCTCCTGCTTGACGTTGGAGATGTCGCGCACGACCTCCTCCGAGCGGCCCTCGAAGATGCCGTCCTCGAGCGCGTCGAGCTTGTTGCCGATCTTGCGCAGCATCGGGAAGCAGTAGTCGAAGCTGTCGTCGACCAGGCGGTAGAGCAGGTAGCCGGAGCCGCGCGAGAAGAGCTGCTCGCGCAGCTCCTCCTTCGCCCGGCAGCGCTCGAACAGGTACTCGACCGGCTGCAGCGGCTGGTTGGGGATCGTCACCACGTAGCCGGGCCCGACGAAGAGGTCGAGCTCGCCGGCGCCGAGCCGGCCGGCCGCCGGGTCGAAGATCGGGAAGTGGAGGACGATGAACAGGTAGTCGTCGTAGACGTCGATCTTCGGCCGCTGGTTGCGCGAGAGCACATCCTCGAGGTCGAGCGCGTGGAAGTCGAAGTGCTCTTCCAGCCAGACGCGCTCGGGCGCCCCGGGGTGCTCGATGTTGACCCAGCGCAGGCCGGAGGAGTCGATCTGCTCGACGTTCGGCGCCTGCGGCTCAGGCGCGCTCGCCGCGCCCGCGAGGGGGTCGCGCCGGGCAGCCCGTCTTAGCCGTGGTTTCGGAAGGTTCGGCATCGTTCGGGCCCATCGTCTCGGCGTGCTTGGCGTTCACGGTGAACGGAAGGTTAAACGCAAGCGCGCTTTCGCCCTGCACGGGATCGCCCCTGGTAAGGTTCCTGGCACATAAGCGCCACATCTAGAGGGGTGGAGGGACTGGCCCGCAGAAGCCCCGGCAACCGCCCCGGACCATTGGTCCGGGAGAGGTGCCAACTCCAGCAGGTCTTTGGATCTGGAAGATGTGGGGAGGCGTCCGATCGGACCTCTGCCCCACAGGCGGAGGTTTTCTTTTAGGCAAAGGAGAAGTGAGATCGGATGTCAGTAGAGAACTTGAAGTGCAAGGAGTGCGGGGAGACCTACGAACTGGGCGCCAACTTCGCCTGCGAGCGCTGCTTCGGCCCGCTCGAAGTCGCCTATGACTTCTCCGGCCTCGACGCCGCCGAGGTCAAGCGCCGCATCCAGGCCGGCTCGCAGGGGATCTGGCGCTACGTCGATTTCCTGCCCTTCACCGGACCGCCGCGCGACCCGCTCGAGCCCGGCCTGACGCCGCTGGTCAAGGCCGACCGGCTCGCCGAGCGGCTCGGACTCGACGCCGAGCTCTGGATCAAGAACGACGCCGCCAACCCGACCCACTCGTTCAAGGACCGGGTCGTCGCGGTCGCCGTGGCGAAGGCGCGCGAGCTCGGCTTCGAGACGGTCGCCTGCGCCTCGACCGGCAACCTCGCCAACGCCGTCGCCGCCCACGCCGCCGCCGCCGGGCTCGAGTCCTACGTGCTCGTCCCGGCCAACCTGGAGGAGCAGAAGCTGCTCGCGACCGGCATCTACGGCACCAACCTGGTCGGCGTGCGCGGCAACTACGACGCGGTCAACCGGCTCTGCACCGAGCTCGCCGAAACGCGGCCGTGGGCCTTCGTCAACGTCAACCTGCGCCCCTACTACGCCGAGGGCTCGAAGACGCTCGCCTACGAGACCGCCGAGCAGCTCGGCTGGGAGCTGCCCGACCGGGTCGTCTGCCCGATCGCCTCGGGTTCGCTGTTCACCAAGGTCGCACGCGGCTTCGAGGAGTGGACCGACCTCGGCCTGATCTCCGGCGATCAGCCGGTCTTCAACGGCGCCCAGGCGGTCGGCTGCAGCCCGGTCGCCACCGCCTTCGCCGAGGGCTGGGACGTCTGCAAGCCGCAGAAGCCGGAGACGATCGCCAAGAGCCTGGCGATCGGCGACCCGGCCGACGGGCCCTACGCGCTGGAGCAGGCGCGCCGCAGCGGCGGCGCCATCGACTCGGTCGACGACGACGAGATCCGCGCCGGCATCCGCCTGCTCGCGGAGACGACCGGGATCTTCACCGAGACCGCGGGCGGGGTGACCGTCGGCGTGCTCGCCAAGCTGGCCGAGCGCGGGGCGATCGCCGACGGCGAGCGGGTCGTCGTCTACATCACCGGCGAGGGTCTGAAGACGCTCGACGCGGCGCGCGATAGTTTCCACATGCACGAGATCGATCCCGATCTGGAGAGCTTCGAGTCCGAGTTCGAGCCGCAGGAGGTAGCAGCCTGATGCCCGTCACCGTGAAGATCCCGACCCAGCTGCGCGCCGCGACCGGCGGCGACGCCGAGGTGGAGGTTGCCGGCGCGACCGTCGGCGAGGTGCTCGACGCCGTCTTCGACGCCCACGGCGACCTGCGCGAGCGGATCACCCAGGACGGCGACCTGCGCCGCTTCGTCAACGTCTACGTCAGCGGCGAGGACATCCGCTTCCAGCAGGGCCTCGACACGGCGATCTCAGAGGGCGACGAGGTAACCATTTTGCCCGCGGTGGCGGGTGGCTGAGCCGCGTATCCGATATTGACCACAGTGGGGTGGGGTCAATGTCGGATGCGCTGAAACCGCCGGTCGTCATTCTCTGCGGAGGGCGCGGCACGCGGTTGCGCGAGCGCACGGAGACTGTGCCGAAGGCGCTCGTTGAGATCGGCGGGAAGCCCATCCTCTGGCATGTGATCGGGATTTACCTGGCCCAGGGATTTGAACGGTTTCTGCTCGCGACGGGATATCTCGGTGAAGCGATCGAAGAATTCGTGCAGGGGGCGGCCTGGTCGGGGGACATCTCCGTCGAGTGCGTGGACACGGGCGTGGACACGCCGACCGGTGGGCGAATCGCGGCGCTCGCCGATCGCTTGGACGGCGGCACGTTCTGTGCGACCTACGCCGACGGCGTCGCCGATGTGAACCTCGGCGAGCTACTGGACTTCCACGCCGAGCGTGGTCGCTTGGCCACGATGACGGTCGTGCGTCCCGATCTTCAGTGGGGTGTCGCCGAACTGGGCGAGGACGATGCGGTTGACGGGTTTGTCGAGAAGCCGCGCAGCGAGCACTGGATCAACGGCGGCTTCTTCGTTCTCGAGCCGGCGGCGCTTGGCTACCTTGGTCCCGACAGCGTGCTGGAGCGCGAGCCGCTGACTCGGCTCGCTGCGGACGGCCAGCTCTCCGCCCACCGGCACGAGGGATTCTGGGACTGCATGGACACCTACAAGGACGCGGTCGCCCTCAACGACCTCTGGGAATCCGGGAAGGCCCCCTGGTGACGGCGCTGGTCAGCGGCGCCCACGGGTTCGTCGGCTCGCATCTGGCGCGGGCGCTGCTCGCGAGCGGGGAGGAGGTGCGGGTGCTCGACCGGCCGGCGCCACGGCTCGCCGATGTCGGCGGCGAGCGTCTCTCGGGCCTCGACCTGCTCGGCATCCGCGGCGAGGTCGAGCTGGTCGAGGGCGATCTGCGCGACGCCGCGGCGGTCGCCGCGGCCGTCGCCGGCGCCGAGTCGGTCTTCCACCTCGCCGCGCAGACGATCGTCGGGGTGGCGCGGGAATCGCCGCTGGAGACCTTCGAGGTCAACGTGCAGGGCGCCTGGAACGTCTTCGAGGCCTGCCGGGCGCACGGGGTCGCGCGGGTCGTCTTCGCCTCCTCGGACAAGGCCTACGGATCGAGCCCCGAGCTGCCCTACCGCGAGGACTTCCCGCTGCGCGGGATCAACATCTACGACGCCGGCAAGGCGGCGGCCGACACGATCGCGCGCAGCTACGCCAACGCCTACGGCCTGCCGCTGGCGGTCACCCGCTTCGCCAACGTCTACGGCGGCGGCGACCTCAACTTCTCCCGCCTGATCCCGGAGACGGTCGTCGCCGTGCTCGACGGCCGCGCCCCTGTCATCCGCTCCGACGGCAGCCCGGAGCGCGACTTCCTGCATGTCGATGACGCCGTCTCGGCCTACCTGGCGATTTCCGCGGCGCTCGAACGCGGCGCGGCGGGCGAGGCCTTCAACGCCGGCGGCGAACGGCCGCACTCGGTGCGCGAGGTGGTCGAGGCGATCACCGCCGCGGCGGGCGGCAGCGTCGAGCCCGACTTCCAGGGCGCCGGCAACCCCGACGGCGAGATCGACCGCCAGTTCGTCGACTCGGGCAAGCTGCGCGAGCTGACCGGCTGGCGCCCCGAGGTGCCGCTCGAGGACGGCCTGCGGCGGACGCTCGAGTGGTACCGCGAGCACTCCGAGGCGCGGCCGGCGAAGCTGGCCGCCTGACCATGTGCGGGCGCTTCACGGTCACGACGAAGGACACGAAGACGGTAGCCGACCGCTTCCAGGTCGAGCTCGAACGCTCGCTGGAGCGCAGCAAGGGCGGGCTGGAGCGGTTCAACGTCGCGCCGACCCAGGAGGTGCTGACGGTGCGCTCCTCGCCCGACCCGGAGGAGGCAGCGCAGGGGGAGCGCGAGGCGCGGCTGATGCGCTGGGGCCTGGTGCCGCGCTGGGCGAAGGACCTCAAGGTCGGCTACCGGATGATCAACGCGAAAGCCGAGAACCTCGACTCGAGTCGCGCCTACGCGCCGCTGGTCGGCAAGTTCCGCCACCGCTGCCTGATCCTCGCCGACGGCTTCTACGAGTGGATGAAGGCCGAGGACCCGAAGCAGCCGCGCCAGCCCTGGCGCTTCACGGTCGACGGCGGCGAGCTCTTCGCCTTCGCCGGGCTCTGCACGCGCAAGGAGTGGCAGGACGAGGAGGACCGCGGCGCCGCGGACGGCTGGCTCTACAGCTGCACGATCGTCACCACGACGCCGAACGAGGTCGTCGCGCCGGTCCACGACCGGATGCCGGCGATCCTGCCGAGCGCCGAGGCCGAGGCCGCCTGGCTGCGCCCCGACCTGAGCGCCGAGGACGCGATAGCGATCTGCGGCCCGCTGCCGGCCGAACGGATGCGCGGTGAGCCCGCGAACCCGAAGCTGAACAAGGTCGGCAAGGGGATCGAGGGGCCCGAGCTGCTGGTCGCGCCGGGCTCCTAGCGATTCAGGTCGCCGCCGGTCTGCACGGTCGCGGCGCCGCCGTTGTTTTCCAGCGTGCAGGAGATGTGGGCGAGCGGCGGCCCCGTGGCGCGCCAGAAGGCGGCGAAGCCGAGCGCGAGCGGCCTCGTCGGGCGCCCTTCCGGCAGGCCCCACTGCCATTCCTGTGATTTCTCCCTATGGGGCGCCCAGCTGACGACGACGCCGGGCAGTTCGGTGAACGCTTCGAAGGCGTCTTTGAATTCGAGCGAGGCGTATTCGGCGCCGCGGATCGGCAGCCTGATGCCGACGCTGCCGGGAACGTCCTGCTTGGTCAGGTTGTATTCGCCGCTCGAGCGGGGGAAGGCGCCGCGGCTGTTGACCGTGCGGCCCAGTTCCGAGCGCGGCCCGCCGCGCATCTTGCAGCGCACCCGCGCCTGGCCGACGGCCGAGCCGGCGGCGATAGTCAGCACCGCGCTGGTCCGGTAGACGTATTCGCCGTTGACGTTCTCTTCGGTCGCCTGCAGGCCGGCGTCGCCGAGCCGCATCGAGCCACCGCCCGGAATCGCGGCGGGACGCGACGGCGGTATCGCGCCGCCCTTTTCCCATTCGATCTGCACGGAAGAGCCCCCGGCGGATTCGGTCGCCAGCAGAGCCGCCGCGATCGTCGCGACCAGGCCGACCAAGACCACAGCGATCGCCCCCCGCGGCGGCCGGGTCTCGGTGAGAACGCTCAACATCGACGCGCCCGGCAGGATTCGAACCTGCGGCCTCCGCCTCCGGAGGGCGGCGCTCTATCCAGCTGAGCTACGGGCGCTTGCCGCTTCAGCTTATCCTCGCGGGCAATGGATCTCTCGGTCGCCTTTCTCGGCACGGGCGGCGCCGTGCCATCGGCGCGGCGCAATACGGCGAGCGTTCTTGTCGCGCGGGGGGGCGAACGGCTGCTGTTCGATTGCGGCGAGGGCACTCAGCGGCAGATGCAGCGCTCGCTCGGGCTGGTCCAGGTCGAC
>DATFMX010000129.1:0-18600 GCA_035266685.1 Solirubrobacterales bacterium | reverse complement strand
CTCCTGGAAGAGCTCCGACTACGGCTGCCCGGGGCTGTGTGCGCCGCGTACCTGGGTGGAGGTGTTCCCGTGGGTCGAGTAGGCGAATCTCAAGCTCACCACGGCGGGCCTGGCCTCTCTTCGCTCATTGTCCGCGCCGGGGGCAGGGGGGAGATTCTTCGCCGCCGCGCACTCTTGCGGTCGTGGCATCTCGACGAATACGCGGGTCTCCCGGCGCGGCTTCGTCGCGCAGAGAAGCCAGTCCCGCCGAGTCGAAGGAGCACGAGTGAAGTCCGTCGATCGAGATCAGGTAGCTCACCCCGGAGGACGCCATGCAGGCGCGCCTGCTGTTGACTCGGCGCGAGGCGGCCCAGGTGCTCGGCGTCAGCCTCAGCCACTTTCAGCGGCACGTCCAGCCTCATCTGCGCTGCGTGTACTCGGGTCAGCTGCGGCTATATCGGCCGTGCGACCTGGAGCGCTGGGCGGACAGCCAGGCTTGCGAGCCCCGTCGGCGGTGACTGACTGATGGCAGGCGTCGATACGAAGACTCGCTACCAAGGCGTGTTTGCGCGCCATCAGGAGAGTTGTCGCATCCGCCAGGGCGGTCGATGCAACTGCACGCCGAGCTACTTCGGAACGGCGTGGGACCGGATTGCCCACCGGACCCGGAAGACGCGCCATTTCCGTCTCGTGACCGAAGCGAGGTCCGCAAGGGGTGACCTGCAGGAGTCGCTTCGCAAGGGTCGGGCACCGGTGCCATCCACTATCACCTTCGCCGAGGCCAGGGCTCGATTCGTTAGAGACGCCAAGGCCGGGATCGCGCTCAACAAGCACCGCCGTCCCTATCGGCCAAAGGCGTACAAAGACCTTGAGTCAGCGCTCGCCAACGTTCCCGATGAGATCGCCCGCCGTCGCCTCGTTCGCGTCACTCGCGGCGAAATCCAGGCACTGGTCGACAGTCGCAGCGCTGGCCCGAAGCGGCTTTCGGGCTCGCGAATCTCCTCGATCGTCAACGCCATCCGCTCGCTATATCGCTGGGCCAGGGAACACGAACTTGCCGACTTCGATCCCGCCCAGGAGATCAGGCTGCCGGCCAGCGACGCGAAACCACGCGATCGGATCGCTACGCCAGCCGAATTCGCACGCCTGCTCGCTGCGATCTTCAGACCCACGCCCTCCGAGCGCGAGGAGGGCATGGCACGCGACCGTAATGAGGCGCGCAAAGACGCGCTGCCCTTCGCGCTCGCCGGCTACGCGAGTGCGCGAAGCCAGGAGATTCAGCTCCTCGATTGGTCGCATGTCGATCTCGACGTCGGCGGTGGCGAGCTCGCGGGCGACGAGGAGGGCCGGAAGCCCGGCGGCTCCTGGAGGCTGGTGCCCTACGTGAAGCCGCTGTGGGCGTTGCTCCGCGAGGAGTGGGAGGCGCAGGGAAGACCGGAGAGCGGCAAGGTATGTCCACCGAGGGCCATCCGCCAGTCTGGTCTACTTGCTCTGAACACTCTCCAGTCGAAGGTCCGCAAGCGCTGGCGCGAACAGGGCCTGGAGCCGATCGGTCTGCACGAGGCGCGTCACACGACCGCGACGTGGCTCGACCATGCCGGCGTTTCGCCCAAGGTGGCCTCCCAGTTCATGGGCCATAAGACCCCGGAGTATCAACCCGGAGCGGCTCGAATCACCCTGGAGCGCTACACCCATGTACTGCCCGGCGAGCTGGAGCGTGCCCGCGACCTGCTCGACGCCTTTCTGGTTGACCGCGGGTGAAATCGTAGTCGCGGCCCGAGAGGCACCTCAGCGCTGGCTTCACACGGAGGAGCACAAGCTTTAGCCCAACGGATTCTTGGCGCACTCGGGTTCGCTCGAACACTGTCTGACGCTGACCACGGCAATAGGGTTTGCAGCCATGCCTCCCTCGACGACATCAGTCGACCGTGGATCGCTCTGGCAACGATGGGATCCACATATCCACGCGCCAGGAACGGTGCTGGAGGACGAGTTCGAAGGACCCGACGCATGGGAGGAATACCTCGTCCGGATCGAAACCGCGACGCCGACCGTGGTTGCGCTCGGCATAACCGACTACTGGAGCATCGACCTCTACGAGCGCGTGTTGGCCGAGAAGACCGAGGGTCGTCTCCCCGACGTCAAGCTGATCTTCCCCAATGTCGAGATGCGCCTCGGAGTCGCGACCGGCAGCGGATCGGCAGTCAATGCCCATCTGCTGATTTCACCTGATGACCCCGACCACATCGACGAGGCGCGCCGCTTTCTCTCTTCGCTGATTTTTAGGGCGAAGGGGGAGGCCTACAGCTGCACGCGCGAGGATCTGATCAAGCTCGGGCGTGCCCACGACAAGGACGCCGTTGAGGAGCAGGTGGCGCTTAAGGTGGGCACGAACCAGTTCAAGACGACGGCGACGGAGCTAAAGAGGGCCTTCGACGACAGCGAGTGGGCACAGAAGAACATCGTCGTTGCCGTTGCAGCGACGACCGGTAGCGGCACCTCGGGGATGCAGGGGGATACCTCGATGGCCGCTACCCGTCAGGAGATCGAGCGGCTGGCCGGGATCATTTTTTCCGGCACGCCGAGTGATCGCGCATTCTGGCTGGGGGAGGGCGCCGACTCGCTCGAAGAGCTGCGCGAGAAGTACAACGGTGCCAAGCCCTGCCTGCACGGCTCGGATGCTCACAAGCTCGAGCGGGTCTGCGCTCCGGACATGGACCGCTTCACTTGGATCAAGGGCGGTCCGAGCTTCGAAGCGCTGCACCAGGCCCTGATCGAGCCCGCGGCGCGTGTCCATATTGGCGCGGTGCCTCCTGACGGTGCCCTTCCCTACAAGGTGATCAGCGCGATCGAGCTCGCGGGTGCCAGTTGGTGCACTCCGGTGCGAATCGACCTCAACCCCGGTCTCGTCGGAATCATCGGTGCAAGGGGTTCAGGCAAGACCGCCCTGGTCGACCTCGTCACCACCGGCGCCGGCTCTCCGGAGGCCCGCGAAAACACGGAGTCCTTCATCAGGCGCGCGGCTGACCACCTGAGCGAGCTCGAGATCAAGGTGATCTGGGCCGATGGCGAGGAGACCTCAGTCGGCGTTGACGGCCCCGAGGATGGTGACACCCGGGTCCAGTATCTCTCTCAGCAGTTCGTCGAGCGGCTCTGCTCGGCCGAGGGCGCCCTTAGCGACGATCTCCTTTCGGAGATCGAGCGCGTCGTTTTCGAGCGGCACCTGAGCGAGGAGCGCTTGGGCGCGACCGACTTTGAGGAGCTACTTCGCACCCGCGCAGCCCGCAGCCGGGCTGCGCGTGACGACAGCCGTGAGGCACTACAGCGCGCGGTTCGCGAGTCCTTCGAGGAGCGTCGCAAGGACGCCGAGCTCGATGGCCTGCGTCGGCGCCGTGCTGTCGATGCGAAGACGATCGCCGACGACAAGAAGGCGCGCGGTGAGCTGACCAGCAAAGGCGCCGACGATCGCGTTCGCCGACTCAACGAGATTCAGGGCGAGCTCGAGAAGCGCCAGCTCGACCTGGACGCCGCTGCCCGCCGAGGGCAGGCGGTCAGCCGGCTCGCCGACCAGGTCAAGAACGTCCGCGAGCGGACGATCCCCACCGAGCTCGAGGAGTTGAAGCGCGCCCACGCCGACGCCGGGGTCACCAGTTCTGACTGGGACGCCTTTCGGCGCAGCTTCGACGGCGAGCCCGACCAGGTACTCGGCAATCTCCGCGAGAAGGCCGAGCGCCAAATCGCAGATCTGCGCGGCGAGCCAGTTTCAACCGCCTCGGCGGAGGATCCGTTCGTCGCCGACGATGCCGACCTCACCAAGGTCCCGCGGACACCGCTCGCGCAGGAGGTGGAGCGACTTCAGAAGCAGATCGGAATAGATGCGAAAAAGGCCGAGCAGCTGAAACGGTTGAACCGCAAGATCTCCGAGGCCGAAACCGCCCTTGGCCGCCTCGACGAGCAGATCAAAGTCGCGGAGGGCGCCGCCGGACGGATCGACGAGCTCAGGGAGCGGCGGAAAACCGAGTACGGGAAGGTCTTCGATGCGCTGGTCGAGGAGGAAAACGAGCTCGAAAAGCTTTACGCGCCGCTGGCGGCGAGTCTCGCGGGCGGTGGCGGTGCGCTCGAAAAGCTGAGCTTCGAAGTCCGTCGCGAGGTCGACGTCGAGGGCTGGGCCGACGCCGGAGAAGAGCTTCTTGACCTTCGAAAGAGCGGCCCCTTCAAGGGGCACGGCACCCTTCTCGACGCCGCTCGCGAGGAGCTGGTGCCGGCTTGGCGGGCGGGATCGAGCGATGACGTAAGCGAGGCGATGGCGAGCTTCCGCGACCGCCACGACAACGACCTCCTTGCTCATTCGCAGGTCGCCAAGGATGATCTGAAGGCCTACTGGGAGTGGGCCGCGCGGGTCGCCAACTGGCTCGACGGCACCGCTCATGTGCGCCTCCGCTACGGGATCCAGTACGACGGGGTCGATATCGAACAGCTATCGCCGGGGACCCGCGGCATCGTCCTGCTGCTCCTCTACCTCTCGATCGACCAGAGCGACGACCGGCCGCTGATTATTGACCAGCCCGAGGAGAACCTCGATCCGAAGTCCGTTTTCGACGAGCTGGTCGAGCGCTTCCGCGAAGCGCGCGGCCGCCGTCAGGTGATCATTGTCACCCACAACGCCAACCTCGTCGTCAACACCGATGCCGATCAGGTCATCGTCGCCAGCGCCGGGCCGCACCGCAGCGGCGATCTTCCGGAAATTGCCTATCAGGGGGGCGGCCTTGAGGATCTTGGGATTCGGCGCGAGGTTTGCGAGATCCTCGAGGGCGGTCAAGAGGCCTTCATCGAAAGGGCCAAGCGGCTGCGCGTCCCTCTTCGCCGGGACCTTCAGGCCGGCTGACGCCGGCCCCTAGCCCCTCGGATGCCGACGTCTGTCGTGGCGATACTCTGTGAGAAGAGCGCGAGCGCGCGGTCTATGCGCGGGCCGAAACCGCAGCTGCCGTCATTCCCCTGGGCATTCCCCTGGAGGTGGCGTCGATTAGGATTTGGCTCTGTAGCGCCCCTGGGGGAGTGAGTTAACGGCTATGCGCACGGTCTCCAAAACCGGCGATTCCAGGTTCGAGTCCTGGCTGCCCCGCTTGGAACGCGACGACCTCGCCGAGCTGCGGCGCCGTGCGGCGCTGACTCGCGACGAGGCGCGTCCCGAGGCGGTGCGGCGTCGGCACGATGCCGGTGGGCGGACGGCGCGGGAGAACGTCGAGGACCTGGTCGACGCCGGCTCCTTCGTCGAGTACGGGCGCTTCGCGATCGCCGCGCAGCGGGGGCGGCGCGAGCTCGAGGAGCTGATCGCGCGGACGCCGGCCGACGGGTTGATCGGCGGCACGGCGCGGGTCAACGGCGAGCTGTTCGGCGAGCGCGCCGCCTGCGCCGTGCTTTCCTACGACTACACGGTGCTCGCCGGCACGCAGGGGGCGCTCGGGCACCGCAAGAAGGACCGCCTGTTCGAGCTGATCGAGCGGATGCGGTTGCCGACCGTGCTCTTCGCCGAGGGCGGCGGAGGGCGGCCCGGCGACACCGACTACCCGGTCGTCTCGGCGCTCGACACGCGGGCCTTCGCGCTCTGGGCGCGGCTCTCGGGCCTGGCGCCGCGGATCGCCATCGTCGCCGGCCGCTGCTTCGCCGGCAACGCGGTGCTCGCCGGCTGCTCGGACCTGATCGTCGCCACCGAGAACGTCTCGCTCGGGATGGGCGGGCCGGCGATGATCGCCGGCGGCGGCCTGGGCGAGGTCGACCCCGACGAGGTCGGGCCGCTGGAGATGCAGACCCGCAACGGGGTCGTCGACCTGGCGGTCGCCGACGAGCGCGAGGCGGTGGTGGCGACGAAGCGCCTGCTCGCCTACTTCCAGGGGGCGACGCCGCCCGGCGAGGAGCCCGACCAGGCGCCGCTGCGCGAGATCGTGCCGGAGCGCGAGCGGCGCGCCTATCCGGTCGCGCCGGTGATCGAGACGCTGGCCGACGCCGGCTCGGTCACCTTCCTGCGCGAGCGCTTTGCGCCGGAGATGGTGACGGCGCTGGCGCGGATCGAGGGCCGCCCGCTCGGCTTCCTCGCCAACGACACGCGCCACATGGCCGGCGCGATCACCAGCGACGCCGCCGACAAGGCGGCCCGCTTCCTGCAACTCTGCGATGCCTTCGGTCTGCCCGTGGTCTCGCTGGTCGACACGCCGGGGATGATGGTCGGGCCCGAGGCCGAGGCGACCGGGCTGGTGCGCCACGCCTCGCGCCTGCTGCTCGGCGGGGCGGCGCTGCGGGTGCCGCTCGTCGCAGTGATCCTGCGCCGCGGCTACGGCCTCGGCGCGCAGGCGATGACCGGCGGCAGCCTGCACGAGCCGTTGCTGACGGTGGCGTGGCCGAGCGCCCATCTCGGCCCGATGGGGCTGGAGGGTGCGGTGCGGCTGGCGCTACGCAAGGAGCTGGAGCAGATCGCCGACGAGGACGAGCGCGAGCAGCGGGTGCGCGAGCTGACCGCGGCGGCGACCGAGAACGCGAAGGCGCTCAACGCGGCGACCCTGTTCGAGCTCGACGACGTCGTCGACCCGGCCGAGACCCGCGGACTGATCGCCTCGACCCTGGCGGCTGGCGGCGCGCACGCCGGGCCCGAGCGCGGGCCGGCGCCCGCGAGACGCATCGTCGACGCCTGGTAGCGCGGTAGAGCTTTTCGTCGCTATGCGGTCGAAACCTCGACCGCGGTCGTGTCGTCCGCGGCGAGTAGGTGCCGACGCAGGAACTCGATCTCATCGGCGACGACAGCCTCGAACTCGGGGCCGGCGTAGATGTCGAAGTGATCGACGCCCGAGTAGGTGCGCAGCTCGCCATGCGGTGCCCGCCGCGCGGCCGTGATCGCCGGGCCGGGACGGGCGACGCGGTCGGCCTCGCCGAGGCAGAGCAGCCACGGACAGTGCAACCTCGCGGCGTGGCGCGCGGGTCGGTAGGGGCGCCCGAGCAGCCAGCGCGCCGAGGCGCGGTTGCGCCAGCGCGAGTCCTCGCCGCCGGCGACGACGCGGCGCCATCCCTGCTCGCCGCCGGGCGCGTTGATGAACGCCGCCTCGTCGGGTTGGCCGACGATGGGGAGGTGTCCGCCGCGGACGGCGGCGAGCAGCGCCCGCGCCGTCACCCCGAGCGGCGAACGGTGTGCCTGGCCCCAGATGTCGAGGAAGGGGACCTGGCTGACGACCGCGGCGATGTCCGGGTCCGACGCCGCCGCAGCCAGCGCGTTGCCGCCTCCCATCGAGGAGCCGAAGGTGGCGACTCGGCGCGGGTCGATTCCCGGCAGCGACCGGGCGAAGGCGATCGCGCCGCGCCAGTCCTCGAGCTGGCGAGCGGGGAGGAAGAGGTCGCGCTCGCCGCCGCTGTCGCCGAAACCGCGGTGGTCGAAGACCAGGGCGGCGAGGCCCGCATCGGCAAAGCGCTCGGCGAATGGCCCGAGCCGGTCGCGCCGCGTGCCCGAGAGACCGTGGGCCATCGCGACGATCGGCACGCCCGCGGTCGCCGCACCGGCCGGCCGGTACAGCCAAGCCGCGCAGGCGTCGCCGCCGACGCCGAACGTGAGGTCCTCCCGTGTCATGGCCCAAACAACGGGCGGGCGCGGCGAAACGTGAGATTAGAGCGGCGGACGGGAATCGAACCCGCGTCATCAGCTTGGAAGGCTGAGGCTCTACCGTTGAGCTACCGCCGCCTGAGCGAGTCGCCTCCCGCATGCGACCCCCGGCGCCTCGACAGTTTGCCGGAATCCGTCAGAATGCGGAACAGCCACGGGGAGTGGCGCAGTCTGGTAGCGCACTCGGCTGGGGGCCGAGCGGTCGCAGGTTCAAATCCTGTCTCCCCGATGTAGACAACAACGTCCGGCCGATCTGAGATGATTCTCAGATGGCCGGCTCGACACAGAAAGAGGCAGCGGTTGAGTTGATCGCGGCTCCCGCGATCGAGAAGCGGATTCTGGTCGTCCGCGAGCAGCAGGCGATGCCCGTGGGATTTCGGCCGCCAGAAGATCAGGATCAAGCGGATCGTGCAGCGCCCGAATTCGGGTAGCCGCCTCATGGTGCAAATACCGTCCAGTTAGGCCGATTTGAGGTCGCAATTTGCGACCTCAAATCCTTCTACCTGCGTCTGGCGGGGGAGAGGTTCCGGATCTGGCGGCTTAACCGCGCATCTCACGAACCCAAGCTGTCCACTATCGCGACCGACGGGGTGTCGAACCGGTTGCCTCGTTCATCCGAGCCCTCCCAAGAGTGCATGCAGCCAAGATCTACGAATACATCGAGCAGCACCTCAGTGGGAGAGCGGTCGACTCCCCGCCCCCCGAGTTTCCGATCACCTCCCAGGTCCGCGGTGAGTTGCGGGAGCTGCGAGTTCGGTTTGGGCGCACCCGCTACCGAGTGCTCTACCAGCGCTCCGGCAGCCTCATCGTCCTCCTTCAGGCATTTGCGAAGAAGACGGGTGCGGTGCCGGTCAGCGACCAGGTCTTGGCACAACGACGTATGGCCGACTTCAGACACCGTATGAACACCACGCCTCGAGTCCCGCCGCGCGCTGCCGGCCGGGACGCGCCACGGCAGAGGTCGCAAAACACATGATTTATCTCTTTGGATAAACTCTCCGCATGCCCAGAGACGCCCAAGAGCACGGAAACGCCATCAGCCCGGTCGGCGAGCCGGCGGCCGACTCAGCCCGAGAGCTCGCACGTGAAAGCGAGGAGTACCGCGAGGCCCGCGACGAGTACGCGGCGATCCGCGAGCTGCGCGAGCGGAACTGGATCGCCGCCCATATCCGTGAGCGGCGCTACGAGCTTGACCTGACCCAGAAAGAGGTCGCCGAGCGAGGGGGGACCTCGCATTCCTTCATCTCGAAAGTCGAGGGCGGCGATCACATGCCGACGATCCCCGTGTTGAAGCGCATCCTCGCGGTGCTGGACGAGGAGCTGCTGATCGGTATCGAGCGTCAGGTCCCCGACGAGGAGGCAGAACGCGAAGTCGCACCCGCGCCAGAACTCGCCGCCGCTTGATGCAGCGCTCCGATGCAGTCGACATTCTCATGGTTCAAATACCGTCCGGCTAAGGCGATGTAGACAAAAACGTCCGGCCGATCTGAGATGATTCTCAGATGGCCGGCTCGACACAGAAGAGGCAACGGTTGAGTTGATCGCGGCTCCCGCGATCGAGAAGCGGATTCTGGTCGTCCGCGAGCAGCAGGTGATGCCCGTGGGATTTCGGCCGCCAGAAGATCAGGATCAAGCGAATCGTGCAGCGCCCGGATCCGGGCGGGCCGCATCGTGACGTACGGCCGGTCCCGGCCGGTTACGAACTCAGGCCTTCGCGGGGCGTAGCTCGTCGAGCGAGGTGACCTCTAGGTCGAAGGGCTCGTCGGCCGAGCGCCGTCGCCGGTAGGGGGAGACGGTCACTCGGTGGACCTCGCCGCAGACGCAGGGAACCTCGATCGGGCTCGTGTCGGAGGACGGGTCGGTGTCGACCTTGAGCCGGCGCAGCTCGCCGGCCGGTTTGCAGCCGAACGAGATCACCCAGCCGTAGTCGCCGCGTTCGGTGCGTTTTCCCTGGCCTGGCCGCTGCATGTCCAGACATCATCCCCGATGCGGCCGGACGGCCTCGTCGCCGCGGGCGCGAGGTAGTCTCCGCCGATGTCGGCGACCGAGCCCGCTTCCTCTACGCCGGACCCGGCAGCGCCCGGGCTGTTCGACCGGCTGCACGTGCATCTCGAGCTGTTGGCGACCGTCCTCCTGGCGATCGCCGCCGTCGCCACGGCGTGGAGCTCCTACCAGTCGGCCCGCTGGAGCGGCGTGCAGGCGATCGACTTCAGCCGCGCCAACGCGTCGCGGGTCGAGTCGACGCGCGCCTCGACCGAAGCGGGCCAGTTCGAGCAGGTCGACGTCCTCACCTTCACCCAGTGGGTCAACGCCTATGCGGCCAAGGACCAGCGGCTCGCGAACTTCTACTTCGATCGCTTCCGCAAGGAATTCAAGCCCGCCGTCCACGCCTGGATCGCGACCCACCCGCTGCACAACCCGAAGGCTCCGCCGGTGCCGTTCGCGATGCCCGTCTACAAGCTCGCCAGCCAGGCCGAATCCGAAAAGCTGCTCAGCGAGGCCGAACAGTCGACGGCGGAAGCGCGTCAGTCCAACCAGCGCTCCGACAACTACGTGCTGGCCGTGGTGCTGTTCGCCGCGGCCCTCTTCTTCGCCGGGATCAGCACCAAGCTGGTGGCGCCGCGCCAGCGCTCCGCGGTCCTCGTGCTCGGCTATCTGATCTTCGCCGGCACGGCGATCTGGGTCCTGACCTTCCCGGTGACGATCTCGGTCTGAGCCGCTCGGGTCCGGCCGAGGCCCGCTAGTACGGCGCGCCGACCGCCTTCGCCCAGGCCTCGTCGACATGCAGCGCCCCCGACTTGTCGGTGTCGACGATCACCACGGTTGCCGGCTGGCGGTTGCCGTTGTGGGGGTCGATCGTCACCGAGCCGGTCCAGCCCGGCCAGTCCTTGACCCCGTCGAGCGTCTTTTCGAGCTTCGCCGCGTCCGTGCCGCCGGCCTTTTCGACCCCGTCGGCGAGGAAGTTCAGCGAGTCGTAGGTGTAGGGGCTCCAGGTGCCGGGCTCGCTGCCGAATTCTTCTTCGTATTCGGCGACCCTGGAAGCGGCGCCGGAGAAGTCCTGGGGCGCGGGCACGCCGACCACCGGGCAGGCCTGCGCGGCCGCCACGCCGGCGGTTTCGACGAAGCCGGTGTCGTAGGAGGCGTAGTCGGCGACGCACTGCGGCTTGGCCTTGGCCTGCCGCATCTCCTTCGCGATCAGGCCGCCCTCGGGGAAGTAGACCGCGGCGTAGACGACGTCCGGTTCGCCCGCGACGAGCTTTTCGACCACATCGGCGTGTGCAGGGTGAAGCCGAGGCCGTTGGTCGACTGGTCGGAGGTCAGCCGGATCGGCGTCAGGCCGGCCTTGATGTAGAGCGGCAGCGTCTCCACTCCGACGCCCGAGTTGTAGGGGCCGACGATCCCGTCGAGCCCTGCTTCGATCGCGGCCTTGGCGGCCTTGACTCCGGTCGCCGGATCGGCGGCGTCGTCGATCGGCACGACCTCGACCCGCTTGCCGCGGATCCCGCCCTTGGCGTTGCGCTTGCTCGCCGCCATTTCGGCGCCCTTCAGCATCCCCTCGCCGAGCACCGACTGTTCGCCGCTGAGCGGCGCCTCGAGCCCGACGCGGAAGGCGTCCGAGCCGCCGCCGCTGCTGTCGGAGCCGGAGCTGCCGCAGCCCCCGGCGAGCAGGGCGACGGCGGAGAGGACGAGGGCGCTGGCGAAGCCGATGAATTTCATCGGGCGACCCTCTCACCTGGCGCGGTCGGACCTGTGTCGGCGCTAGGGTCTCTGCGTGGCGACCAGCTTCGAAGCGCACGAGGTCGACCTGCACGGTCACCGCGCGGTCTACCGCGTCGCCGGCAGCGGCCCGACGGTCGTCCTGATCCACGGGATGATCAACTCCTCGCGCCACTGGCAGGCGGTGGCCGAGCGGCTCGCCGGCTCCCACCGCGTGGTCGCCCCGGACCTGATCGGCCACGGCGACTCGGCGACGCCGCGCGGCGACCACTCGCTCGGAGCGCACGCGGCGAGCATCCGCGACCTGCTGACGACGATCGGGGTCGAGCGGGCGACGATCGTCGGCCACTCGCTCGGCGGCGGCGTCGCGATGCAGTTCTTCTACCAGTTCCCCCAGCGCACCGAGCGGCTGGTGCTCATCTCCAGCGGCGGCCTCGGCCGCGACGTCAGCCCGCTGCTGCGCGGCGCGGCGCTGCCCGGCGCCTCGCCACTGCTGCGCCTCGCCGCCCAGCGCCGCCTCGTCGACGCGATCGACGCCGCCGGCGGCCGGCTGCGCGAGCGCGGCAGCTCCAAGGGCGTCTACCTGGAGGCGGTGGCGCGGGCGCTGCGACCGCTGCAGGAGCCCGGTTCGCGGCGCGCCTTCCTGCAGACGCTGCGCTCGGTGATCGACGTCCACGGCCAGCATGTCAGCGCCACCGACCGGCTCTACCTGCTCGGCGACATGGCGACGCTGATCGTCTGGGGCGAGCGCGACCGCACGATCCCGATCGCGCACGGCCGCGCCGCCCAGGAAGCGATCCCGCACTGCCGCTTCGAGACCCTGCCGCGCGCCGCCCACTTCCCCCACCTGGAAGACCCGGAGGGACTCGCCACGGTGCTCGCCGACTTCATGGCGACGACGGCGCCGGTGCTGATCGAGGACTCCGACTGGGCGGCGGTGATCGCGCAGCAGGCGAAGCGCCGCCTGCGCGCGGTGGCCTAGAGGCGCCGTGAGCGGCAAGGAAAGCGCCGGCGTCCTGCTCTTCCGCAACCGCGCCGCGCCCGAGCTGCTGCTGGTCCACCCCGGCGGGCCGTTCTGGGCGAAGAAAGACCTCGGCGCCTGGTCGATTCCCAAGGGCGAACCGGACGCGGGGGAGGAGACGCGGCGCTGCGCGCTGCGCGAGCTGGCCGAGGAGCTCGGGCCGGCGTCGCCGTCGCTCGACCCGGGCGACCTGGTCGAGCTCGGCTCGATCCGCCAGAAGGGCGGCAAGCGCGTTCACGCCTGGGCGGCCGAGGCCGACTTCGACCCGGCGGCGCTGGCCAGCAACGGCTTCGAGATGGAATGGCCCCCGCGCTCCGGCGAACGGGCCGAGTTCCCCGAGGTCGACCGCGCCGAGTGGTTCGGACCGGAGGAGGCGTTGCGCAGGATCCTGCCCGCCCAGGCGCCGCTGATCGAGCGCCTGCTGGAGGCCGTGGGGGCGCGGTAGAGGTTTCGACCGCATGGCGGGCCAAACCTCTACCGCGGCCTATACTCGCGGCGATGCCTGACGATCAGCCGCTTTCCGTCCGTCTGCTCGGCGCCGGGGTGCGCGGCGCGCGCGAGTTCGGCCGGGCGACCGGGATCGACCGCGCGGTCGAGAGCGCGGCCGAGGAGGCGATGGTCGCCGCGGTCGAGAGCGAGGCGGTCGAGCGCGCCCTCTCCCGGGTGCTCAACGGGCCGCTGGTCGAAGACGCCGTACACGGGGCGCTGGAGAGCGAGGCGCTCAAGCGGGCGCTGGTCGAGGCGCTCGACAGCGAGATGGTCGACGAGGCCTGGCGGCGGATGCTGGCCAGCGAGGAGGCGCAGCGGCTGGTCGAGCGGATCGCCGAGGCGCCGGAGATCCGCGCCGCGATCAGCGCCCAGAGCGTCGGCTTCATCGAGGACATCGGCCACACGATCGGCGACACGACGCGGCGCATCGACGGCGTGATCGAGAGCGGCGCCCGGCGGGCGACCTTCCGCAAGCGCCGCACCGAGCCGACCGAGCGCGCCGGCGCGCTCACCCGCCTGCTCGCCTTCGGCCTCGACCTGCTGATCGTCAACCTCGCCTTCTCCGGCCTCGCCGCGGTCCTGGCGCTGATCGCCTCCTTCTTCACCGGCACCGGCAACGGGCTCTCCGGTCCCGCGCTCGCCTTCGGCGGGGTCGTCTGGATCGGCCTCGCCTGCCTCTACATGGTGGTCTTCTGGTCGCTGGCCGGCCAGACGCTCGGCATGCGCTTCTTCGGCATCAGGCTGGGGACGGAGACCCGCGGGCTGGCGCCGCGAAGATCGGTGCGGCGGCTCGCCGGGCTCTTTCTCTCCGCGCTCGCCTTCGGCATCGGCTTCCTCGGAATCCTCTTCGACGAGCGCCGCCGCGGCTGGGATGACCGGCTGAGCGGCGTCGATGTGCTGTACGAGAGCAACGAGCCGGCGGCGGCGCCCTGGTCGACGCTCGAGACGCCGGACTCGCCGGCCGCTGCCGCGCCCAGCACGACGAAGGCCCCGGGAGCCCGGGGCCTTCGACCTCACGTTTCTGGTTAGCCGCCGAGCGGCGGTCGCTCAGCGGGGGACGGGATTGCCCTCCGGCCCCTCGGCCAGCTTGTAGATGATGATGATCGCGAGGGCGAAGATCGCCAGCGACCAGAACGGGTAGCCGGGCAGCGACAGCAGCGCGCCGATCGCGTTCAGCGAGGCGATGAAGATGCCGAACCAGCGGCCGAATTCGCCTCCCGAGAAGAGCGAGAAGGCCGCCACCAGCTCGAGCACGCCGAGGATCATGGTGATCCAGCCCCAGGTGTGCAGGCCGCTGATGATGTAGGTCCCGTGTTCGGTGAAGAACTTCGAATCGCCGATCGCGGCGATGCCGTAGACGATGTTGAGCACGCCGGCGACGAGCAGCAGCACGCCGGCGAAAACCCACCAGCCGCTGATCAGGCTGTCTTCGTTCATGAGCAAACCTTTCGTACTAGAGGAGGAGATACAGGAACTTAGAGCAGCTTCTGCCCGATTCAAGTGTTTCCTGCAACGAATGACATCGAGCTCAATTCCGCTTGCAGGATTCGTCCATCTGGCACTATTCGGCCGATGAACCGCGCTATGGGACCTCTGGCGCGATCTGTGCTGCTTGCTCTGACGGCCATCGCGGCGCTTTTCTTCGCCGCGGCGGCGAGCGCCTCGCGCCCGGTCGTGCATGAGCTGCGCGGCGGTTCGTCGCCCTCCGTGAAGCCGTTGCGGGTGCCCGGCCGCGCGCCGGCGAGGCGCCCGCGCCGCGCCGGCCATGCGGGGGCGAGCAGCGTCCGCGTGCTCGATGTGGCCGAAGTCGGCACACGCACCAACGGCAAGATCTTCGGCGTCGACCCGCGCACGGGGCCGTACACCTGCTCGGGCACGGCGCTGAACACGCCCAGCCGCTCGATCGTCCTCACCGCCGGCCACTGCGTGATCGAAGGCGGCAGCGAGGGCCGCGACATCGCCTTCGTCCCCGCCTATGACCACGGCAAGCGCCCGTTCGGCAGCTTCGACGCCGAAGCGATCTACGTCATGCCGCGCTGGCGTCGGCACGAAAACCCGGACTTCGACGTCGCCGCGCTGCGGGTCAGGCCGAACAAGCTCGGCAAGCTCACCGATGTGGTCGGCGCGCGCGGCTACGCGACCTCGAAATCGCGCGCCTCCGCCTTCCAGATCTTCGGCTACCCCGCGGCGCGCGCCCGCGGCGAAGAGCTGCGCAGCTGCCGGGCGCACGGCCTCGGCCTCGACCGCTACACCGACGCCTTCGCCGGACCGCCGACGATGCCGGCGTCGTGCGACATGGCGGCGGGCGCCAGCGGCGGCGCATGGCTGTTCGGCGGCGAATACGTCAGCGGCGTCACCAGCTACAGCTACCAGGGTCGGCCGACGCAGCTCTTCTCGCCCTACTTCGGGCCCGAGGTCGGCGGCTTCCTGCGCAAGCTGCCATGATCGCGGCGTGACCGGGGACGTCGTCCGCACGCCGGAGGAGAGCCTGCAGGGGCTGCCCGACTTCCCCTTCGAGTCGAGCTATCGCGAGATCGACGGGCTGCGGCTCGCCTTCCTCGATGAGGGGGAGGGGCCGCCGGTCGTCTTCTTCCACGGCGAGCCGACCTGGTCGTTCCTCTGGCGCAAGGTGATCCCGCCGGTGCGCGACGCGGGCTATCGCTGCATCGCGCCGGACTACGCGGGCTTCGGCCGCTCCGACAAGCCGACGGACATCGACTGGTACAGCTACGACCGTCATGTCGAGCTGATGGCGCGGCTGCTCGCGGAGCTCGATGTGCGCGATGCGACCGCGGTGGTTCACGACTGGGGCGGTTTGATCGGGCTGCGGCTCGCGGTCGAGCACCCGGAGCGCTTCTCGCGCCTGGTGATCATGGACACCGGGCCGGCGACCGGTCGCCAGCGGATGAGCGAGGCCTGGGTAAAATTCCGCGACTTCGTGCAGCGGACCGAGGATCTGCCGGTCGGCTTCCTCGTGCGCGGCGGCTGTAAGAACGACCCGGGCGACGAGGTGATCGCCGCCTATGAAGCCCCCTATCCCAGCCCCGAGTCGAAGGCGGGTGCGCGTGCTTTTCCGTTGCTGGTGCCGACCGATCCGGACGCCCCCGGCGCGGCGGAGGGCCGGCGAGTGGCTGATGCGCTGCGCACCGACGAGCGGCCGACCCTGCTTCTCTGGGCGGACTCCGACCAGGCGATTCCGTTCTCCGTCGGCGAACGGATGTCCGAGCGGCTCAACTTCCCGGATCCGCGCCCGATCGAGAACGCCGGTCACTTCCTGCAGGAGGACGCGGGCGCCGAAATCGGCCGGATCATCGCCGAGTGGCTCTGAGCACCGGTTCGGCCGGCGCTCAGCGGAGTGAGGCCGAGAGCTGGTCGACCGTGGCGCGCAACTCGGCGTGCGGGCGGTCGAGCAGCAGGCGCCGGCGCCGCGGCGGCCCCTCGTCGTCCAGCCAGGTGATCGTGCCCGGCCAGTAGGCGCTCGGCGGCGTGCCGGGGTGGTGGAAGGCGGTGGCGAAGATCCAGCTGCCGGTGTTGTGCAGGGCGCCGCCGTTGCGAAGCGGCCAGGCGGGCTCGTTCTCGCCGGGGCCGCCGCGGTGGGTGTGGCCGGTGATCACGTGACGGGCGTCGACTTCGAGCCGCGCCGCCATCTCGGTCGCGGCGGCGATGCCGCTGGCGGCGATCGCATCGGATGAGAAGTCGCTGCCGAAGTCGGCGTGGAGGAGGCGGTTGACGCCCCAGATGCCGGCCGGGATCGCGGCGCGCACGGCGGCGCGGCGGGCGCGGCCGAGGCGGCTGGCGTTGCGCGAGGACATCGCCCGCCAGGCGCGCTCGGAGGGCCGGGCGCTGCCCCAGACCGAGCCGCCCTGGGCGAGGCCGTAGGTGAAGCCGTAGACGGGCCGCAGGACATGCTCGTAGTCGGAAGGCGCGGGGCGGGGGGGAAGCGGGCGCATCGTCCGCATCGTCGCCGCCGCGACGACGCACTCCATGCGCGGCAGGTTCATGTGGCAGTCCATGTAGTGGCCGTGGGTGGCGTAGACGTCGTCGCGCAGCCAGAGGCCGGGATAGGCGAGCTGCAGCTCGGTGTCGCCGAGCCAGGCGGCGAGGCGGGTCGCGGCGTCGCCGGCGAGCGGCGCACGGTGCTCGAGGCCGAGCGGGGCGCCGGCGAGGGCGAGCTGCTCGAGCAGCGGCTCGGCCAGGCGGTGGTCGTGGTTGCCGGGGACGAGGATCGTCGGCCGCCCGGCCATCGCCTCGCCGAGCTCCTCGAAGAACGGCTGGGCGGCGTCGAGCACCGTGGCGAGCGGCAGTTCGCGCAGCTCGAGCACATCGCCGAGCAGGATCAGGCGGTCGGCGCCGGCGAGCTCGTCGAGCAGGACGCGGCGGATCGCGGCGTCGCGCAGCAGGTCCTCGCCGAAGCCGCCGCCCAGGTGCAGGTCGGAGACGATCGCGGTTTTCATTGGCAGGAACTTAACTGGCGCGGCTACTCTGTCCAGATGAGCGTCCTCAGCGAGGAGCGGCTGGCTCCGGCCAACCGGATCGAGCTCGCCCACCAGGAGATCGGCGACCCCGACGGCGAGCCGCTGCTGCTGATCATGGGGCTGGCGACGCAGATGCTCGCCTGGGACGAGGCGTTCTGCGCGATGCTCGCCGAGCGCGGCTTCCGCGTCGTGCGCTTCGACAACCGCGACATCGGCCACTCGACCCACCTCGACGACGCCGGGGTGCCGAGCCGCCCCGACATGCTGCTCGGCCGCCGCCGCACCGCCGCCTACACGCTGCGCGACATGGCCGACGACACGCTCGGCCTGATGGATCACCTGGAGATCGACTCGGCGCACCTGGTCGGGGCGTCGATGGGCGGGATGATCGCCCAGACGACGGCGATCCGGAAGCCGGAGCGGGTGCGCTCGCTGGTCTCGATGATGTCGAGCACCGGCAACCGCTGGCTCGGGCTGCCGGCCTGGAAGGCCTTCGGCACGCTGTTCAACCGCCCGGGCCCGGGGCGGGACGCGGCGATCGAGACGACCCTGAGGACCTTTCGCACGATCGGCTCGCCCGGCTACCCGATGGACGAGGAGCGCGTCCGCCGGCTCGCCGGCGCCTCCTATGACCGCTCCCACGACCGCGCCGGCATCGCCCGCCAGCTTCATGCGGTCACCGCGTCGGGCGACCGCACCGCGAAGCTGGAAAGGCTGCGCCTGCCGGCGACCGTCCTGCACGGTGCGAGCGACCCCCTGATCCGCTCCGTGGCCGGCCGCGCCACCGCCCGCGCGATCCGCGACTCCCACCTGCGCATCTTCGACGGCATGGGCCACGACCTCCCGCGCGACCTCTGGCCCGACTTCGTCGAGGAGATAACCGCGACCGCTCACCGCTTCGCCCCGACGAACTCGTCGAGCTTGGCGACGTCGTCCTTGCGCGAGACGTAGATCGCGACCGCCGCCGCCTCATTTGAAGGAAACGACGCCGTCCAGCGCAGTCCCAGGCAGTCGCATGCCGAGCAGAAGATGCTCGTGATGTCGGTGGAGACGTTGCAGAACTTGTAGCGGGGGTGGCGCCAGCCGCGGCGACCCGTGTTCACGAAGCGACAGCCATCCGACTGAATCATTCCCTTGGTGATCCGCCTGGCCGGAGCGCTCCTGATCGAGCAAAACGACGAGTGGCTGCTGACCCGGGGCTACCTCTCCCAGGAGTCGATCGGCCTGGTCCTCGAGGACCAGGCCGAGGGGGACGGAAGCGAGGTGGCGGCCCTGGA
>DATFMX010000128.1:0-2315 GCA_035266685.1 Solirubrobacterales bacterium | reverse complement strand
GGTCGATCGCGCGCGTGCGGCTCGAGCGGCTGTCGCGAGACCCGTCGATCATCATGCGGTTCCAGGATGAGCTGGCGGCCGCCGGCGTCACGGCGTCGAACCGGGCGCAGGTGCTGAAGACGCTGCGGGCCGTCCTGCGCTGGGGAAGGCGGCGGCACCCCAACGCGCTGACGGTCGAGCTCTCGGGGCTGTTCGAGATTCCCCCGCAACGGGTGAAGCGTCTGGCCTACGCGGCGGATGCCTACGGCCTGGAGAGGATCGTCGAGGCGGTGCTGCGGCGCGAGGCTCGCAACGACCTGCTGCCGCTGCGCGACGCCGCGTTCATCGCCGCAATGGGCTTCACCGTCGCGGCGCGACCTTCGGAGTGGCTGCACTCGGCCAGGTGGAGGGACGTGCACGAACACTCGGTCGAGCTGCAGCGTCCACAGGGACGCGAGGAGGAGGGCGTCGGCCTGAAGACGGGTGCGCGGGCGGCGCTGCTGCTGCCGAACGCGACCGAGCGGATCGACGCCTACCGCCGCAAGCTCGAGGCGGAGTTCGGGCCACAGCCGCAGGACGCGCTGGTCTTCCAATCCCTCGGCGAGGAGGGCCCCCTCTGGGAGGACCGGGGCGAAGGCAAGCGGACGCCGGTGCCGTGGAGCGACAACGAGTACAAACGCTGGACGGCGCGAATCTGGCGACCGGCCCGCGAGACGGCGGCGAAGGCGCCCGCGGCGCCGGCAGGGCTGGACGGGATGCGCTTCTACGACTGCCGTCACACCGCGATCTCGCTGGCGCTGCACTCCACCTTGGTGGTCGGGCCCTACGGGATGAACCTGCACAACCTCGCGGCCTGGGCCGGCCACGACGTGCAGACGCTGCAGCGCTACTACGCGCACGTGATCGCCCGATACCAGGGAAGAGAGCCGATCGACCTCGAGCGCGAGTGCAGCGAGGCGAGATCGGTAGTCGCCGCGGAGCCGTTCAAGCCGCCGACGAAGAAGCGGGCGAGGAAGCGGCAGCGCGCCGAGCGCGGGCGGCGCGCAGCAGGGCGAGGTTCTCGGTGAGCGAGCCGCCGCGCGAGGGAGAGGGCCGGTGGGGCCGAGCCGACGCAGGCGACCGCCGCGCGGGCGAGGCGGCCGGCTCCTTCATCAGCCAGTCCTGCAGGTCGGCGTAGCGAATTCGAACGGATCGGCCAGAGCCGTCGCGGTAGGCGAGCAAGGTGCCGCTGCCATACGCGCGTCTGATGGTCCGCACGCTGCGGCGCGCGAGCGCAGCGGCAGTGGCCGGCGTGAGCATGTCGTCAGGCCGATACCGATCATCTCGGGATTCCAAGCGCTTCTGCTGCACACCTCCAAGACGCAGCCGGTGGCCATTTCGTCCCACTTTGCGGATTGTGGTTCCGCCGCACGGTTGGCGCGGCGCGGGTTGGGGCGACACGGAGGTCGTGGTTCGTCAAGAGCACGGCGACGACGAGGTCGCAGACGAGGGCATCTGCGAAGGCGACATCCTCGGCAACGTCGGGGGGTCCTCCATCACCAATGCCGCGAGCGCTTCGAAGGGCGTGGCAAGTGCATGCGCCGCGAGGTGCTGAGGCCTGCGAATAGGCGGCAAACCAGCTGGGGTTGGAGGCAGTCGGCGAATAGACGTCGTGCGGTCGAGTGCGGCTATGCGGGCCGCTCTGGAATGTCACGCACTACGAGTTTCGGCCAATGATGTTCCGAGGCCAAGCGCCGGTAGAGATTTCCGGGGTAGGGCGCGCAGAAGGCGACAACGGCGTCGTAGCCGCGCATCAGGGATTCGACGATGTCGCGTTCGCGCCACTCGGCCTGGCGGTCGCCGTGCTTGACCAGGATCGCGTGACGCTCGCGGCCGATCTCGACTACCGCATTGGGCCGGCGACCCTTCTTGCCCTGCTCGCGAAGGACGCTGCGGCCACAGATCCAGCGTGCCTCCGGCGCCCGCTTGGCGATATGCAGGCGGACCTCGTTGACCGCACGGATGCGGTCCATCGCTCCGACCCTCGGACAACCACCCGCGAACTCGGTGCCGGAGAGGCGGGCTCCGCGAGGCGTCAGCCAAAGCCAGTGTGGCTCGGCATGCAAGAACCTTCCGTAATCGGCGAAGCCGGACTCGAAGAGGTGCTTGGCCACCCGCGCGGCCTGGTCGATATCGCAGCCGATAAAGCGGGCCAGCTGGTCGAACGGGATGCCGTGCTGTTCGGCGGTCAGACGCAAAAGCTCGAACTCCCAGGGCTCGGGCCGGCGCAGCACAAGTCGGCGGCGGGCGCCGGGGGCGCCGCCCAGCCCGCCCTCGCGCTTGTGACCGATCACGGG
>DATFMX010000127.1:0-20049 GCA_035266685.1 Solirubrobacterales bacterium | reverse complement strand
CCAGCGCCTTGGTGCGCGAGTAGAGATGCGGCTGGAAGGCGACGACGAGCCGCGCCGGCTGCATCTCGCGCAGGGCCTCGAGCGCCGCCCGCAGCTCGGTCGGGTGGTGGGCGTAGTCGTCATATATGCGCGCCCCGCCGCGCTCCCCCTTCAGCTCGAGCCGGCGGTGAACCCCGGGGAAGTCACCGAGGGCCGCGGCGAAACCGCCCAGATCGATGCCCGCGAGTCCGGCCGCGGCAAGTGCGGCGCGCGCGTTGAGCACGTTGTGGCGCCCCGGCACCGCCAGCGGCAGCGCCCCCGGTCCCGGCGCGGCAGCGTCAAACCCGTCCGACCTGCATCGGACCCCTATTTGGGGCTCGATGCAGGTCGGGTCGTCTTTGGGAAGGACGATGGCAGCCGCATTGGCAGCAAACGAGGCGAAAGCGTTCCGCAGCTCGCCGATCGAGCCCCAGCGCGAGTGGTGGTCCATCTCGATGTTGGTGACGACGGCGATCTCCGGCTTCAGGTCGAGGAAGCTGGCGTCGCTCTCGTCGGCCTCGGCGACGACCCACTCCCCCGTCCCCCAGCCGGCGTTGGCAGTCGCACCCCCCGGGCCGAGGCCGGGGACCTCGCCGCCGATGAAGAAGGCCGGATCGGCGCCGAGCCTGCGCAGCGCCCAGGCGAGCATCGCGGTCGTCGTCGTCTTGCCATGCGTGCCGGCGACGGCGATCAGCCGCTTCTCGGCGCAGAGCTCGGCCAGCAACTCGCCGCGGTGGCGGACGGCGAGGCCGCGCTCGCGGGCGAGCGCCAGCTCCTGGTTGTCGGCGCCGATCGCGGTCGAGACGATCACCTCGGCGCCGTCCGGCAGGTTGGCGGCGTCGTGGCCGACGACGGGTTCGAGACCGGCGACCCGCAGCCGCTCCATATAAGAGGAGTCGCCGCGGTCGCTGCCGCTGACCGCAGCGCCAAGCTCGGCGCAAACCAACGCCAACCCACTCATCCCAGCCCCGCCAACACCGACGAAATGCAGCCGCCGCTCCCCCCACCGGCCGACGGGCCGATTTCCCACGATATGGGTGGGTTTTCGTCCCGTCGGCGGGTTGTTCATGCGCGCACCGCCTTTAGGACCTCGTCGGCGATGCGGCGCGCGGCGTCGGGCTTCGCCAGACCGGCGGCGGCCTCGGCCATCGCCGCCAGTCGCGCCTCGTCGTGCAGGATCGCGCCGATCTCCATCGCCAGCCGCTGCGGCTCGAGCTCCTCGTCGCGGATCGTCACGGCGGCGCCGGCGTCGGCCATCCAGGCGGCGTTGCTCTCCTGGTGACCGGCGGCGGCGTGCGGGTAGGGCACGAGGATCGCCGGCCGCCCCGCCGCGGTGAGCTCGAAGATCGAGCCGCCCGAGCGTCCCAGGACGAGGTCGCAGGCGGCAAGGCAGTCGCCGAGGTCGGGCTCGTAGGCGAGCAGCGTGTAGCGCCGGCTGTGCGGCGCCGCGGCGAGCCGCTCCTCCAGGACCTCGAAGTCGCGCTTGCCGGCAAGGTGGATCACATCGAAGTCGCGCCCCCCGCGCTCGGCCAGGGCGGCGATCGCGCACTCGTTGATCGAGCGGGCCCCCTGGCTGCCGCCCATCACCAGCAGGCAGCGCGCCCCGGCCGCGATGCCGAAGCGCTCACGGGCGGCGCCGCGGTCGGCGGCGAGCACCGCGTCGGGCACCGGGCGTCCGGTGACCCGGTAGCGCTCGCCCTCCCGCCCGTCGATCGGGAAGGCCAGGCAGACGCGGCGCGCGGCGCGGGCGAGCAGGCGGTTGGCGAGCCCGAGGTGGCTGTCGGCCTCGGTCAGCACGAGCGGGACGCGCGCGAGCACGGCGGCCAGGCCCGCCGGGCCGGCGACGAAACCGCCGCCGCCGAGCACCACATCGGGCCGGCGCCGCCAGAGGACCCGCAGAGCCGTGCCGACGGCGAGCAGCGCCTCGAACGCCGCCTTCGCCGCGCGCAGGGGGCTGCCGCGGTCGATGCCGCGCACCTTGACGAAGTCGATCTCGTAGCCCGCGGCGGGAACCAGGTCCGCCTCGATCCGCTCGCGCGTGCCGAGGAAGGAGACCTCGGCGCCGCTAGCCCGAAGCGCGTCGGCGACCGCCATGGCCGGCACGACGTGGCCGGCCGTTCCCCCGGCCGCCACCAGCACTCTTACGTCGTTTGGCACCGCTCGCTTGGCTCCTTCCTCGCGCGGGCTTGCGCCCGCCCTCGACGACGCGCAGTTTGCCAGCGCGGGCGGTCCCCCCACGGGCGACGTTGAGGATCAGCCCCACGGCGAACAGCGTCGCCATCAGGCTGCTGTTGCCGTAGGAGACGAGCGGCAGCGGCACCCCGGTCAGCGGCGCAAGGCCCATCACCGCGAAGAGATTGATCGTCGCCTGCACGAGAACCAGCGAGGTGAGGCCGGCGACGAGCAGCTTGCCGTAGTTGTCCTTCGCTTTCTTCGCCACCTGCAGCCCGGCGTAGCCGAAGAGCGAGAAGAGGCCGACGACGCCGAGGATGCCGACCAGGCCGAGCTCCTCGCCGATCACCGCCGAGATCATGTCGGTGTGCGCCTCGGGCAGGTAGAAGGCCTTCTGCACGCCGTTGCCGATGCCGACGCCGAAGAGGCCGCCCGAGCCGAGGGCGATCTTCGCCTGCGCCGCCTGGAAGCCGGCGCCGCCGGCGTCGGCGCCCGGATTGAGGAAGCCGGTCAGGCGGGCCATCCGGTAGGGCTCGATCACCGTCATCAGCAGGCCGAAGAAGGCGAGCACGGCGGCGATCACGGCGAGGTCGCGGATCCGCATGCCGGCGGCGACCAGCGTCGCGGCGACGGCGAAGGCGACGACCATCGCCGTGCCCAGATCGGGCTCGACGACGATCAGCAGCGTCGCGGCGCCGACTACGAGCAGGAAGGGCATCAGGCCCTCGATCGTCCGCGCCCGCTTCGGCTTGCGCGCCAGCAGGTCGGCCCCGTAGAGGATCAGCGCCACCTTGGCGAGCTCCGACGGCTGCAGCTGGATGAAGCCGGGCCCGATCCAGCGACTCGACCCGTTGACCGAGGTGCCGCCGAAGAGGACGATGAAGAGCAGGAACATCGAGACGCCGAGGATCGCCGGCGTGAGGCGGCGGATCGTCGAGAGGCCGTGGCGCGCCGCCAGGTGCATGATCGCCAGGCCGACCGCGCCGAAGAGCAGCGTCCGCTTCAGGTAGAAGGCGCTGTCGGAGAGCCCGCCGTCGTTGAGGATGCGCGTCGTCGAGCTGGCGGAGAAGACCATCACGGCGCCGAAGGCGAGCAGGCAGAGCGTCGCCGTCAGCAGCATGTTGTACTCGGCCGGCAGCTTCGCCGCGCGCTTCTTCGACTTGGCCTTCTTGCGCTTTCCCGTTCGCTTCGACCCGGACCAGGGCAGCGAGAGCGCGCTCATCCGAGCCCCCCGACGAGCGCCCGGAAGCGCTCGCCGCGCCGTTCGAAGTTCTCGAAGGCGTCGAAGCTGGCGCAGGCCGGCGAGAGCAGGACCACGTCGCCGGGCTGCGCCGCGGCGGCGGCGCGGCGCACGGCCTGATCGAGATCGGCGCAGCGGTGCAGCTCGACGCCGGCGGGAACGACGGGCGCCAGCTCGACGGCGAGCCGGTCGGCGGTGGCGCCGGTCAGGTAGGCGGCGGTGCAGCGCTCGCGCAGCGGCCCGACCAGCGGCGCGAAGTCCTCGCCCTTCTCGCTGCCGCCGAGGATCGCATGCACGCCCCGCTCGAAAGCGGAGATCCCGACCACGGCCGAGGCGACGTTGGTCGCCTTGGAGTCGTTGACGAAGCGCACGCCGCCGATCTCGGCCACCTGCTCGAGCCGGTGCGGGACGCCGGCGAAGCTGCGCAGCCCCTCGCGCACGCCGTCGCGGTCGATCCCCATCGCCAGCGCCGCGGTCGCCGCCGCCATCGCGTTGGCGACGTTGTGCTCGCCGACGATGCCGAGCTCGTCGGCGGCGATCAGCGGCTCGCCGTCGTAGAAGATCGTCCCCTCGGCCAGCGCCACCTCGCACTCCGGCGCCGCGCCGCGGCAGAAGGCGATGCGCCGCCCGCAGCCGCCGAGGTCGGCGCCGGCGAGCGCCGGGTCGTCGGCGTTGTAGACGGCGAGGTCGTCATTGCCCTGGTTGGCGAAGATGCGCAGCTTCGCCGCCAGGTAGGCGTCGAGGTCGCGGTGGCGGTCGAGGTGGTCGGGCGCGAGGTTGAGGAAGACGCCGCACTCGGGGGCGAAGTACGCGGTGTCCTCGAGCTGGAAGCTGGAGGCCTCGCAGACCACCGTCGCCGCGGGGTCGAGCTCGCCGGCCAGCGAGGCGAGCGGCGTGCCGACGTTGCCCGCCACGGCGACCGGCTCGCCCGCCGTGCGGTAGACATGCCCGAGCAGCTCGACCGTCGTCGTCTTGCCGTTCGTCCCGGTGACGGCGAGGAAGCGATTGGGGATCGTCCGCCAGGCCAGCTCGAGCTCGCCGACGACGTCGAGCCCGCGCTCCAGCGCAGCGGCGATCACCGGCGCCTCCCGGGGCACGCCCGGGCTCTTGACGACGGTGCGCATGCCATCGAGCTGAGCGACTCCATCCGTATCCAGGGCAACTTCGACGCCCTCCCCCGCCAGCCCTGCCGCGCCGCCCGGATTGCCGGCGTCGACCCCGCGCACCCCCTCCCCGCGCCCGGCCAGCAGCCGCGCCGCAGCCTGGCCCGAGCGGGCCAGCCCGACGACGAGGAACGGGCCCCGCGGCAGCGGCGGTCGCGGCTTGCGCGGAGGAGGCGGACTCATCCCGCCATATTCGCCCTCGGCGCGGCGGCCTCCTGTCAGTACAGGGCCGTGGCGAGGCGCTTGCGGTACTTGGGGCCGAGCGGGTCGGCGGGGTCGAGCTCGCTGAGGATGCCGACGATCGCCTTGCGCAGGTCCTCACGGGTCTCCTCGTCGGCGCCCGAGAGCTCGTCCAGCAGCGCGTCGAGGGCGGCCTCGCGGTGACCGCGTTCGAGGGTTGCGAAGGCCTCGACCGCCACGCCCCGCTGCGAGAGCCGCACCCGGGCGGCGATTCCCTCGGCGGCGAAATCCCCCTCGAAGGCCTCGACCGCCGCCAGGGCGTCGTCGTCCGCCCCACGCTCCAGCCGCGCCTTCGCCAGCGCGACCGCGATATCGGCGCGCCGCGGCTCCAGCTCGGCCGCCTCGCGCAGCGAGAGCTCGTCGCCCTGCGCCAGCAGCTCGTCGGCGCGCGAGGGAACCAGCGAGTCGAACAGCTCTTCGACCTTCGCCTTCGGCACCGCGCCGACGAACTCGCCCGCGACCTCGCCGTCGCGGAACGCCTTGACCGCCGGGATCCCCTGCACCCCGTAGCGCGCGGCCAGTCCCTGGTTGGAGTCGACATCGACCTTGGCCAGCACGACCTCGCCCTCGCGCGCCTTCTCCGCCGCCTCCAGCGCCGGCCCAAGCGTCCGGCAGGGCCCGCACCACTCGGCCCAGAAGTCGACCACCACCGGCGTCTTGCGCGAGCGCTCGATCACCTCCTGGGCAAAGCTCGCCTCGGTCACGTCGATCGCCATGCCTGGAGCTTAATTCGGCTCGGCCCTGAATTGCGGCAATTCCCCGATGCGCGAGGAAATCGGCGCGGTACGGTCGTCGTTGGGCGGGGAACTTCGAGCAAGGAGAAGAGA
This sequence comes from Solirubrobacterales bacterium, assembly GCA_035266685.1. Lineage (GTDB taxonomy): Bacteria > Actinomycetota > Thermoleophilia > Solirubrobacterales > 70-9 > VRUE01. The sequence continues at coordinate 14,389 of DATFMX010000127.1, read as the reverse complement.
TGTCAAACGTCGACACCGCACGGACCGCATACGAAGCCTTCGGCCGCGGCGACCTCGAGGCCCTGCAGGCCGACTTCGCCGAGGACGCCGTCTGGTACACCTCCGAGGAGCTGCCGCTCGGCGGCGAGACCCAAGGCCGCGACGCGGTCATGGCCAACTTCGCCCAGATCCCCAACTACTGGTCGTCGTTCAGCGTCGAGCCGAGCGAGTTCCTCGATGCCGGCGACACCGTCGTCGTGCTCGGAACGCAGCGCGCGAGCAACGACAAGGGGAGTTTCGAGTCGCCGTTCGCCCACGTGATGAGGTTCAACGCGGACGGCAAGGTGGTCCGGGGCGAGTTCCACTCCGACAGCGCCAAGGCTGTGAAGCTGCTGGCCTAAGCGCCCGCGGTCATCCCGTCGAGGTCGCGGCGGAGCTCTTTGAGCTCGTCGCGTAGGCGGCCGGCCTCCTCGAAGCGCAGGTCGTCGGCGGCGGCGAGCATTTCCTCTTCCAGCGAGACGATCGTCTTCTCCAGCTCGGCCGGGTCGGCGAAATCGCCGCTCGCCTTGCGGCGGCGTTTCTTCGGCGCCCGGTCCTCCATCGCCAGGAACTCGGCCATCTCGGAGATCCCCTTGCGCACGGTCGCCGGGGTGATCCCGTGCTCCTCGTTGTAAGCGAGCTGGATCGCCCGGCGGCGCTCGGTCTCGCTCATCGCCGCCCGCATCGCGTCGGTTTCCCGGTCCGCGTACATCAGCACCCGCCCGTTGACGTTGCGCGCCGCCCGCCCGATCGTCTGCACGAGGCTGGTCTCGCCGCGCAGGAAGCCCTCCTTGTCGGCGTCGAGGATCGCGACAAGCGAGACCTCGGGCAGGTCGAGCCCCTCGCGCAGCAGGTTGACGCCGACCAGCACGTCGTACTCGCCGAGCCGCAGCTCGCGCACGATCTGGATCCGTTCCAGCGTGTCGATCTCCGAATGCAGGTAGCGCACCTTGATCCCGTACTCGAGCAGGTACTCGGTCAGGTCCTCGGCCATCTTCTTGGTCAGCGTGGTGACCAGGACGCGGTCGCCGGCGTCGGCGCGCAGTTTGATCTCGTTCATCAGGTCGTCGATCTGGTTCTTCGTCGGCCGCAGCTCGATCTCCGGGTCGATGATCCCCGTCGGGCGGACGATCTGCTCGACCGTGCGCGAGGACTCGGCCCGCTCGAACGGCCCCGGCGTCGCCGAGACCATCACCAGCCGGTCGACCCTTTCGAGGAACTCGTCGAACTTGAGCGGCCGGTTGTCGATCGCCGAGGGCAGGCGGAAGCCGTAGTCGACCAGCGTCCGCTTGCGCGAGCGGTCCCCCTCGTACATCCCGCCGATCTGCGGGATCGTCTGGTGGGACTCGTCGACGAAGACGACGAAGTCGTCGGGGAAGTAGTCGATCAGCGTGTGCGGCGGGCTGCCCGGCGGGCGGCCGTCGAGGATGCGGGAGTAGTTCTCGATCCCCGAGGTGAAGCCGAGCTCCTTCAGCATCTCGATGTCATAGGCGGTGCGCTGGCGCAGCCGGTGCGCCTCGAGCTGCTTGCCCTCCCGCTCGAGCTCGGCGGTGCGGGTGTTGAGCTCCTGGCGGATTTCCTCCACCGCCCGCTCCAGCGTCTCGTCCCTGGTCACGTAGTGGGAGGCGGGCCAGACCGAGACATGGTCGATCGTGTCGAGCACCTCGCCGGTCAGCGGGTCGAAGTGCTGAATCGACTCGATCTCGTCGCCGAAGAGGGCGATCCGGTAGGCCGACTCGGCGTAGGAGGGCATGATCTCCAGCACCTCGCCGCGCACCCGGAAGGCGCCGCGGCCGAGCACCGAGTCGTTGCGCTGGTACTGCATCTTGACCAGCTTGCGCAGCACCTCGTCGCGATCGACCTCCCCGCCGACCTTGAACAGCTGCATTTTTTCGTTGTAGACCTGCGGCGAGCCGATCCCGTAGATGCAGGAGACCGAGGCGACGATGATCACATCGCGGCGCGCGAACAGCGCCGCCGTCGCCGCGTGGCGCAGACGGTCGATCTCGTCGTTGATCGAGGAGTCCTTCTCGATGTAGAGGTCCTGCGCCGGGACGTAGGCCTCGGGCTGGTAGTAGTCGTAGTAGGAGACGAAGTACTCGACCGCGTTCTCGGGGAAGAACTCGCGGAACTCGTTGCAGAGCTGCGCGGCCAGCGTCTTGTTGTGGGCGATCACCAGGCTCGGCCGCTGCACCGCGGCGATCGTCCCCGCCATCGTGAAGGTCTTGCCCGTGCCGGTCGCGCCGAGCAGCGTCTGGAAGCGTTCGCCGGCCTCCAGCCCCTCCGCCAGCCCGGCGATCGCCTGCGGCTGATCGGCGGTCGGCGTATAGGCGGGATTCAGCTTGAACTCGGGCACCGGGTGACCTTAGCGGCCCGACGCAAGTAGGATAAACGCACAAGTTTTGGTGTGGAGTGTGCTGTCTGTAGTACCCCTGTCATCGAACACAGAGAATCACGCAGATGAAACCACGCGACCGATTCGCCATAAGCCTGCGCAAAGCGCGACAGAAAGCGGAACTCTCCCAGGAGGAGCTCGGTTTCCGCTGCGATCTGCACCGCACCGAGATCTCATTGCTCGAGCGCGGTGGCCGCGAGCCGCGGCTGGGCACGATCATCAAGCTGTCAAGCGCGCTCAAAGTGACGCCGGAAGAGCTCTGCACGGGCATCTCCTGGAACGTCAAAAAACAGAAATTCATCTTCAAGAAATAGGCGGGCCCTAACCGAAGAGGCCTTCCAGGAGCCCTTCGGCCGGGCCGAGGAAGCTCTGCAGGTTGTCGAGCAGCGATTCGGCGTTCTGGATCAGTTCGATCGCCTGGTCGAGTGGGATGCGGCGCAGGGTTGCGCGCAGCGGCGCCGCCAGCAGCGGGTTGAGCGCGCCGGCGCGTTCGGCGTCGTCGACCGCGCGCAGCAGGCCGGACCGGACCGCCCGGGCGACTTCCGCCTCGCTGAACCCGTAGCGCCTGGCGAAGCGGTCGCGCGACGCCGGCGTGGCCAGCGCCCGCGCCAGCGTCTCACGGCTGACCCCGAGCTTGCAGGCGGCGCCGTCGAGCGCCGAGAGCGAGAACTGTTCGGCGAGCTGCTCGAGCCCTTCCGGCTCGCGCCAGGGCCGCGGCTTGCACGGGTCCTGCACCTTCGCCGGCTCATACGAGGCGCCGCCGGCCGCGAGGTAGGAGAGGACGAGCGCCAGCGAAGCGACGATCGCGACCGCCACCAGCGCCCCTCCCCCGCCCGGCGCGCTTCTCATAGGTCGACCCTCCGGGCGAGCCCGATCGGGACCAGCGCCAGCAGGCCGAGCAGCGCGCCGAGCCCGAACGAGGGGCTGAAGGCGTGGGTGGCGGCGCGGTCGAGCTGGTCCTGGAGTTCTTCGCGCAGGCGGGTCACATCGGCGCGGTCTCCGGGGTCGCTGGGCAGCGGCTCGAAGGCGGGGCCGATCGTCGGCACCTTGCCCCGCTCGCCTTCCAGCCGGTCCTCGATCCGCTGCGCGAGCTGCAGCTTCAGCAGCGGGTTGACCCGGGCGTCGAGCACGATCGCGGTGCCGGCGTCGATCGCGTCGTGGCGCTGATTGGCGATGTCGGCGGTGAAGACCGGCGTCAGCGCGATCAGGCCGATCGCCACCCCCGCGTGGCGGGCGGAGATCGTCCAGCCGCCGTGGATCGCCTGCGGGGCTCTGCCCATCAGCGCGGTCTCGGTCAGCGCCGAGAGGACGAGCGCGAGGCCGACGCCGACGAGGACCTGCGGCGGCAGGGTCAGCGCGACGTTCGCCTTCGGCAGCAGCGCCAGCCCGCCGAGCCCGCCGGTGACCAGGATCGCCCCCGCCGCCGCGCGCGCCCGCTCGCTGCCCGCCCGCGGACCGATGCGCGCCCCGAGCAGCGCCGCCAGCGGCATCGCCGAGACGACGACCGCGGCGCCGATCGGGCTGAGGCGCCAGCCTTCGATCAGCAGCAGCACCAGCAGGAAGAGGGCGGCGGCGATCGCCGAAGAGACGAGGGCCAGCGCCGCGTTGGCCAGCAGGTGCGGCCGGCCGGTGCGGCGCAGCTCCGATGAGACGACCGCGGTCGAGGCCTCGTGCCGGGCGACGGCCAGCACCGGGATCGCCGCGCCGATCGCGATCGGCGCCTGGATCAGGAAGATCGACTGCCAGGAGACGAGCTCGGTGAGCAGCCCGCCGACCGCCGGGCCGAGCGCCGCGCCGGTCGCCCCGGCGGTCGCCCAGACCGCCACGGCGCGGCGCTCGGAGCCGACCGTGGCCGGCAACAGCTCCAGCACCGCGGTCACCGCCATCGCGCCGCCCAGCGCCTGCACGCAGCGGGCGGCGACCAGCGTGCTCAGATGCTCGGCGAGCCCGCAGGCGATGCCGGCGCCGGCGAAGACCGCGAGGCCGATCGCGGCGGCGCGGCCCGGTCCGATGCGGCGCGCGAGGTGCGCGGCCGGGACCGCCGCGAGCGCCATCACGAGGTTGAACGAGACGAGCACCCAGGTGACCCCGGCGACGCTGGTGTCGAGCTCGCGGTAGATCTGCGGCAGCGCGAGGACGACGATCGAGGAGTCGGCGAGCACGAGGCCGACGGCGATCGCCAGCGCGGCGAGGCGGGGGCGCGGCGCGGCGCTCAATACCCCAGCTCCTTCGCGTACTTCTTGCGGTAGGCGGGCTGCTTGTCGAGCACATCGGCGACGTAGCCGCGCGTTTCGTCGAGCGGGATCTCATCGATCGTCAGGCGCTTGCCGCCCCATTCGTCGACCTGGGTCGGGCCGGCGTTGTAGGCGGCGACGGCGGCGACCTCGTTGCCGTCGTAGCGGGCCAGCAGTTCGCGCAGGTAGAAGGTGCCGTAGCGGATGTTGATGTCGGGGTCGCTCAGGTCCTTCAGTTTGAAGGTCGTGCCGCCGCTGAGCCGCTCGATCTCGTTCGCCGTCGCCGGCGTGATCTGCATCAGCCCCCGCGCGCCGGCTTTCGAGGTCTGGTCTTCGAAGCGCGACTCGGCGTAGATCACCGCGGCGATCAGCGAGGCGTCGACATGCTTCTCGGCGGCCTGCTGGCGGATGATGTCCTCGTGGCGCAGCGGCAGCGTCAGCTCCTGGATCACATCGTCGAACCTACCCGCCAGGCCGAGCGCCAGGCCCGCCGCGATCCCGGCCGCCACGACGACGCCGACGACGAGCAGGCGCCGGCGGCGCCTCGCCCTTCTTCTCATCCCCTCAGCTTCGCGACGAGGCCGGACAGCTCCCGCTCTAGCTCCTCGACGCTGCCGTCGTTCTCGACCACGTGGGCGGCGCGGGTGGCCTTCTCGGCCTGGGCGAGCTGGCGCGCCTCGCGCTCGTCGACCAGCGCGTGCCCGCGCCCGGCGGCTCGCTCGCGGCGCACCTCCTCGGAAGCGACCACGGCGACCGTCGTGTCGAAGACCCCCTCCATGCCCGACTCGAACAGCAGCGGCACCTCGACCACGGCGACCTCGGTCCCCTCCGGCAGCGAGCCGAGCCAGCCGCCGATCCGCTCGCCGACCAGCGGGTGGATCTGCGCCTCCAGCCACTTCAGCTCCTGCGGGTCGGCGAACACGACCTCGCCGATCCGATTCCGTTCGATCGCCCCGCCCGGCGCCACCTCCTCCCCCCAACGCTCGACCAGCCGCGAGAGCAACGGCTCGCCCTCCAGCAGCTCATGAACCACCGCGTCGCTGGAAATCGTCTCCGCTCCCAGCCGCCCAAAAGCCGCCAGAGCCTCCGACTTCCCGGCGGCAATCCCCCCGGTCAGCCCAATGGTGAGCGGCCGTCCCACGACCGCCGCTCAGGACTCGGGAGCGTCCGACTCCTCGACCTCGGCAACAGGCTCCTCAGCCGCGGCCTCGGGCTCCTCAACCTGCTCAGCCGTCTCCTCGGCCACAGGCTCCTCAGCTACGGCCTCAGGCTCCCCAGCTTCCTCAGCGGGCGCCTCGGCAACAGGTTCCTCCGCAACGGCCTCGGGCTCTACGGCGTCAGTCTCAACCGCCTCTGCCGCGGGTGGCGGCGTAGGGGGGACCTCCCCTGAGGACGCTTCAGCGACCGGAGGGGGAGGTGGGTCCCCTGCCTCGACAGGACCCGCGGGCTGATCCCCCTCGTCCCGTGCCTCTTCCTGCGCATCCCCAGCCGCTTCGATCTGCTGCCCGAGATCGCCCATCGGCATGTTCTGCCCCTCGACCCGCTTGATGCTGAGCGAGAGGCGCCGCCGCTCCTCGTCGATCTCGAGGATCTTCACGTTCAGGGTCGAGTTCGGCTCGACCACCTCGCTCGGGCTCTCGACATGGTGGTCGGCGAGCTCGGAGATGTGGACCAGGCCCTCGACCCCGGGCAGGATCTCGACGAAGGCGCCGAAGGCGACGACCTTGGTCACCGTGCCCTCGAGCACATCGCCCGAGCGGTGGGTGCTGATCACCCGCTGCCACGGGTCCTCCTGGGTCTGCTTGAGGCCGAGCGAGATGCGCTGGCGGTCGCGGTCGATGTCGAGCACTTTGATCCGCACCGTGTCGCCGATCGAGACGACCTCGGAAGGATGGTTGACATGGCTCCAGGAGAGCTCGGAGATGTGGATCAGGCCGTCGATACCGTCGAGGTCGACGAAGGCGCCGAAGTCGACGATGTTGGAGATCTTGCCCTCGACCACCTGGCCGGGCTCGAGCCGGCCGAGGATCTGCTCGCGCACCTCCTTGCGCTCTTCCTCGAGCACCGCGCGGCGCGAGAGCACGACGTTGTTGCGACTGCGGTTGAGCTCGATCACTTTGCACTCGAGCGCCTGGCCGAGGAACTCGTCGAGGTTATGCACGCGGCGGATGTCGACCAGCGAGGCGGGCAGGAAGCCGCGCACCCCGAGGTCGAGGATCAGGCCGCCCTTGACGACCTCGATCACGTTGCCTTCGACCGGTTCGCCCGACTCGGCCGCGGCCTCGATTTTGCGCCAGGCCTTCTCGAAGCGGGCGCGTTTCTTGGAGAGGACGAGGCGACCCTCGGCGTCCTCTTTGGTGAGCACGAGCGCGTCGACCTCCTCGCCCAGCTCGACCTCGTCCGCCGGATCGACCGACTTGCGGATCGAGAGCTCGGTCGAGGGGATGACGCCCTCCGACTTGTAGCCGATGTCGACGAGGACCTCGTCCTTGTCGATCCGCACGACGTTGCCCTTGACGACGTCGCCCTCGTCGAAGGAGACCATCGTCGCCGCGTAATTGGGGACGACCTTGCCGTCGACTTCGAGCAGCAGGCCGGCGGAGCCCTCCACCGGGGCGCCGTTTGCAGCAGGGGTAATGGTCGTATCGGTCACGGACACAGCGGGGCATGATTGCAGGTAGATACGCTCTGCGTCGTGCCGGTTCGAGCAACGAAACGCGGTGAGGACCGCACTCCTCTCGAGGGCTCCTACGACGTGCTGATCTGCGGCGCCAGCTTCGCCGGGCTCGCGGTCGCACGTGAGCTGGCGGGGAGCGGCGCCGCGGTGCTGATCGTCGACCGCTACGAGATCGGCGAGCGCCAGACCTCGGCCTGCGGCATCCCGACCGACTGGCTGCGGGCCACCGGGCTGATGGGCGCCGAGCGCCAGCGCTTCGACTCGCTGCTGATCCACACCCCGCACGGCAGCAAGCGCTACGAGCTGCCCTGGACCTTCTCCACCTTCGACTACCGCGAGCTCTGCGGGCTGCTCTGGGAGCAGTGCGACGCGCGCTTCGAGACGGCGAAGGTACACGGGCGCGCCACGGCCGCCAACGGGGACGGCGCGATCGCGGTCGAGACCGACCGCGGCGTGCTCTCGGCGCCGCTCGTCGTCGACGCGCTCGGCTGGCGCCGCATGCTCGCCTCCGGCGATGGCTTCCAGCCGCCCGACGCGCCGCTCTCGCGCGGACTCGAGGTACACCCGCACGGCAGCGGCGAGGACCTCGAGGTCTGGATCGACCGCCGCTACGTCCCCGCCGGCTACGGCTGGTCGTTCCCGGCCGGCGACGAGCTGCGGATCGGCGTCGGCTCCTTCGACCCGCGCTTCCACGTGCGCGAGACGACCGAGCTGCTGGCCGAGGACCTGGGCCAGGACCGGGTCCGCTACCAGGGGAACTGGATCCCGCACAAGCTGCGCGCCGCGACCGAGGGCGGCGTCTTCTTCGCCGGCGACTCGGCCGGCCACTGCCTGCCGCTGACCGCGGAGGGGATCAGGACCGCGCTCTACTTCGGCGTCGCCCTGGGGCGCGAGCTGCGCGCCGTCCACGAGGGTCGCCAGGACCGCGAGCGGGCTGCCGCCAACTACGCCTCCTACCACGACTCGCACGAGTGGAAGTTCCGCTGGATGCTGCGCGCGCAGAAGCTCGTGCCGCGCGTCCCGCCGCGCCTGCTGGCGCCGCTGATCCGCCTGCTCGGCCGCAAGCGCTTCGTCGACTGGTCCTTCGACCACTACCTGCGGATCGCGCCGCCGCCTCCCGCCTCAGCGGACGACGAGAACGGTTCCCGCGATCAGCAGGACGACGCCGACGACGCGCGGCGGGTCGAGCGCGACCTCGTGCAGGCCGAATAGCCCCAGCCGGTCGACCGCCACGGCGGCGACGAGCTGGCCGGTGATCGTCGCCGCGGCGACCCCGCCCGCGCCGATCGCGGAGACGGCGATCAGCGCGTTGGTCACGTAGACGGCGCCGAGCAGGCCGCCCAGCAGGTAGTACCAGCTGACGCCGGAGACCGCGCCGAGGCCGCCCGCCTGACCGCTGAGCACGACGATCGCCGCGAGCGCCAGCGTGCCCATGCCGAAGGAGACGAGCGCCGCCGGCAGGCTCCCCGTCGCGCGGCCGAGACCGGCGTTGATCGGCGCCTGCAGCGCGATCAGGCCGCCCGCCAGAGCGGTGAGGACGACGTATACCCCCTTGTCCATCCGGCCATCCTCTCAAGCGGTGGTGATCTTTCTCCTCCGCCCGTGTTGCATCATTTGAACATGCCACCGCCAGCAGAGGGACTCGCCTCCCGCCTCTTCCTCGGCCCCGCCCTGCGCGCGCAGCCCGACCGGCGGCTGGTGACGCTCGTGCGCGAGGGCTACGAGGCCGCCTTCGAGGAGATCGTGCGCCGCTACGGACGGCCGCTCGGGCGCTACGCGGCTTCGATCGTCGGCGGGCGCTCCGAGGATGTGCTGCAGGAGGCCTTCGTCAAGGCGCTGCCGGCGCTGCAACGCGCCGACGCCGAGATCGAGCTGCGGCCGTGGCTCTTCCGGATCGTCCGCAACACGGCCCTCAACGACCTGCGCGACAGCCCGCCCTCGCCCGAGCTGCTGGCCGAGGCGCTGGCCGGTGGCCGCAACCCGGCCGACGAGCTCGAGCAGCGCGAGCAGCTCGCCGACCTGATGCGCCGCCTGCGCGAGCTTCCCGAGCCGCAGCGCGCGGCGATCGTGATGCGCGAGCTGGAGGGCCTCGGGCACGAGGAGATCGCCGCCGCGCTCGGGCTGAGCGGGGGCGGCGCCCGCCAGGCGATCTACCGGGCGCGCCAGGCGCTGCGCGACGGCGCCGGGCTGCTGCTGCCGCTGCCGCTGCTGCGCCTGCTGATCGACCACGGCGGCGAAGCCGTCGGCGCGGGCGCCGGAGGCGCGCTGGCCGCGGCCGGGGTCTCGGCCGGCGGCGCGGGCGCGAGCGGCGCGCTCAAGCTCGGCGTCGTCGCGGCCGTGGTCGCCGGCTCGGTCGGCGCCGGCGTCGCCGTGCAGCACCACGGCGGCGGGCGCTCGTCCGAGGCGCGGGCCGCCCCGGCGGCCCAGGGGCAGACCGCCGGCCGTGCGCCGGCCTCCCCGACGGCGCAGCGAATCGCGCCGAGCGCCTCCCCCACTGCAGCGTCGTCCGGTCGCCGACGCGGCGATTCCGCGTCCGGCGGCCACGCCGGTCCCCAGCCGAGGCCGCCGGGCGGCGCGCGCCGGGTCAGCCGGCAGATCGAAACCGATCCTCTGCCGCAGCGCCGCCCGCCACGCCTCGGTGGGCACGAGGGCGAGCGGCACGGTGGACGCCGCGGCGAGCTCTCGCCGCATGGAGGGCCCCGGCGACCCGGGCCCCGGCACGACGGACGCTCCGGACCTGGCCCCGGGCGCGGAGGCGGCGAGCTCGGCGATGGCCGGCACGGCGGTCGGGCCCCCGGAGACGACGGGGGCGCGGGCGGGGAAGGCGTCCGCTCGCCGGCCGGCCCCGGGCGGCGCGGCGACTCCGGATCGGGCGGCGTCCACGACGAAGGCGCGGCGCCACCGCCCCCCGAAGAGACGACGCCGGGCGGCTCCGGCGAGGCGGAGAGCCCCGGCGAAAGCACCAGGCAGGGCGACGCCAGCGGAACTGGACGGGAATACGAACAGCCGTGATCTTCGTCGCTCCCCGGGGTTGAGCCGTCGAAGGTGTTCTCGCTCAATCCAATCAGGAGGGAAAGATGATTCCGCAGGGCAATAAGGCTCGGCTCGCAGGGGTGCTCGCCGCGGTGGCCGCGGTCCTGGCGCTCGTCGTGCTGCCGGGGCTCGCGTCCGCTCACCATGGCCACGACGGTCTGGCCGACGCGGGCACGATCGAATCCTTCGACCAGGAAACCGGGATGCTGACGATCGCCCTGACCGAAGGCGGCACGGTCAGCGGCCTGGTCACCCGGCGCACCCACATTCGCTGCGACAAGGGCCGGCATCGGGGTCGACGCGGGCTGCGTCACAGTCGCCGCCACCGCCTGCGTCACCGTCGCGCGACGGCGTCCCACGAGCGCGGTCGAGGGAGCGAAGACGAAAGCCAAGGCGAGGAAAGCCACCGCCGCGGCGAGGACATGGAACCCGGCGAGGACAACCCCGAAGCGGGCGACCCGCCCGGGCACGACGGCACCGCGCCGGGCCGCAGCGAGGGTCCCGGCCGCGGCTTCGAGCACCGGGATCGCTGCTCGACCGAAGACCTGACCGCGGGCGCGACGGTCAAGTTCGCCGCGTTGGTGCTGGTCGACGGCAAGGCGATCTACAAAGTCGTCGGGCTGCCCAAGCCGGCGGCCGAAGGCGAAGAAGAAGGCGAACCGGAAGGGGAGCCGAGCGAATAGGAGCTACTTGGCGTCGAGCCAGTCCTGGCCGACGCCGATGTCCACCTCCAACGGCGGATCGAGCTGGTAGGCGGCGCACATCTCGCGCCGCACCAGCTCGGTCGCGTCGTCCATCTCCCCCGGCGGGCCCTCGAACAGCAGCTCGTCGTGGATCTGCAACACCAGGCGGGTCTTCGCCTCGCCCGCGGCGAGCGCGTTCTGGCAGCGCACCATCGCCAGCTTGATGATGTCCGCGGCGGTGCCCTGGATCACCGTGTTGACCGCGAGCCGCTCGCCCAGCCGGCGGGTGTTCGGGTTGCCGGAGCGCAGCTCGGGGATCGCGCGCCGCCGTCCCATCAGCGTGCGCACGTAGCCCTCCTCCTGGGCGCGCTCGACGACCTGCTGGCGGAAGGCGCGCACGGCGGGGAAGCGCTCGAGGTAGCGGGCGACGAACTCCTCGCCCTCTTTGCGCGGGATGTTGAGCCGGTCGGCGAGGCCGAAGCCGGTGAGGCCGTAGACGATGCCGAAGTTGACCATCTTCGCCTTCGAGCGCTGACCGACGTCGACGTCGTCGCGGGAGATCTCGAAGACCTCGGCGGCGGTCGCGGCGTGGACGTCTTCGCCGGCGCGGAAGATCTCTTTCAGCACCTCCTCCTCGGCGACGTGGGCGAGCACCCGCAGCTCGACCTGGCTGTAGTCGGCGGAGAGCAGGCGGTGGCCGCGCTCGGCGACGAAGCAGGCGCGCACCGGGCGGCCGATCTCGGTGCGGATCGGGATGTTCTGCAGGTTCGGGTTGGTGCTGGAGAGCCGGCCGGTCGTGGTCGCGGCCTGGTTGAAGGTGGTGTGGACGCGGCCGGTCTGCGGGTCGATCAGGTCGGGCAGCGAGTCGAGGTAGGTGTTCTTCAGCTTGGTCAGCTCGCGCCAGCTCTCGATCTTCTCGACGATCGGATGCTCGTCGCGGATCTGGGCGAGCACGCGGGCGTCGGTCGAGAAACCGGTCTTGCCGCGCCGTTTCCTCGTCAGCCCGAGCTGCTCGAAGAGGACGCGGCCGACCTGCTGCGGCGAGCCGATCGTGAACTCCTCCCCGGCCAGCTCGAAGATCTCCTTCTCCAGCGAGGCGATGCGCTCGCCGAAGCCGGCGCCGACCTCGGCCAGGCGCTCGGCGTCGAGCTTCAACCCCTCGCGCTCCATCGCCGCGAGCACGTGGACCAGCGGCAGCTCGATCTCCTGCAGCAGCGAGGTCAGCTCGAACTGCTCGAGGCGAGGGCGCTGGGCGTCGGCGAGGGCGGCGACGAGACGCGCTTCCTGCGGCGGGTCGAGCCCCGCCTCGACCTCCTCGCCGAGCGCCATCTGGGCGTCCTCCTCCTCGCTTTCGGCCGCCGCCCCCTCGGCGATGCCGATGCCGGCGTCGGCCGCCAGCTCGGTCAGCTCATAGGTGCGCCGCTGCGGCTCGAGCAGGTAGGCGGCGAGCATCGTGTCGTGCTCGAGCGCCAGCTCGACGCCCTCGCGGGCGGCAGCGGCGAGCAGGCCGTGACGGCCACCGCCGAGCGACTTGGCGTCGTGTGCGGCGAGCGGGTGTGCGGCGAGCGCCACCGCGAGCTCGTCGAGCGTCGAGGTGCCCGCCAGGGTGCGCTCGCCCTGCGTGGCCGCCCAGTGCTCGCCTGCGACCCCCATGGCGACGGCGCCCTGCGGAAGATCCTGCGGCGTCCCCTCCTCGACCTCGACCGCGAGCTCCTGCTCGACGCTGCGGCCGGGAACCGCCTCGCCCTCGGGCAGCGCCTCTTCGAGCCGCTCCAGCACCGCGCGCAGCTCGAACTCGCGCATGAAGTCGCGCAGCGCGCCGCGGTCGGGCTCCGAGGACATCGCCGCGCCGAGGTCGACGCCGGTCTCGATCTCGTACTGGAGCGTCGCCAGGTGCTTCGACATCCGCGCGTCGTCGGCGTGCTCGACCAGGTTCTGCTTGCGTTTGGCGCCGGAGATCTCATCGACGCTGGCCAGCACCCGCTCCAGCGTGCCGAACCGCTGCAGCAGCTGCGTGGCGGTCTTCTCGCCGATCCCGGGGACGCCGGGGATGTTGTCGGAGGTGTCGCCGCGCAGCCCCATCAGGTCGGTGATCAGCGCCGGCGGCACGCCGTAGCGCTCCTCGACCGCCGCCTCGTCGTAGATCTTGGTCTCGGTGATCCCGCGCGAGGTGCTCATCACCCGGATTCCGGGGCCGACGAGCTGGTAGGCGTCGCGGTCGCCGGTGACGACCATCACATCGATCCCCTCCTCGCGCGCCTGCCGGGTCAGCGAGGCGATCACGTCGTCGGCCTCATAGCCCTCGACCTTGACGTTGGTGTAGCCGAAGGCGTCGACCAGCGGCATCAGGTTCGGCCACTGCTCGCGCAGCAGGTCGGGCCGCGGTTTGCGCTGCGCCTTGTAGAGGTCGTAGGTGACCTCGCGCCCCGACATCCCCGCGTCCCAGGCCACCACAACCCCGGCCGGATGGTGCTCGTCGATGATCTTCACAAGCATCGAGGCAAGCCCATAGATCGCATTCGTCGGCCGCCCGTCGCTCGTCCCGATCGACTCCGGCAGCGCAAAGAACGCCCGGTAGGCAAGCGAATTGCCGTCGATCAGAAAGAGCTCGGGCTTGGCGGAGGAGGCGGCAGCAGCGTCAGGCGACATCGGCGCCCACTCTAAGGCGCAGCCTGGCGACTTTCCCGGCCATTGGACGGGAAACTCGCCAGACGACCCCTCAACACCGCCGCGATCTGGTCTGGTTCTTCGTCGATTTGGCTATCCGCGAGACGAACGACGTCGTATCCCATGACACGAAGCGCCAGATCCGTGCCGCGGTCGTCCTCGAACGCGGCACGGCCGCGATGGTAGATGTAGCCGTCCGTTTCGACGACGAGCCGCCGGTCTCGCCAGAGGAAGTCGACGAGATGCTCGCCGATACGGACGTTGACCTCAGGAGTGGGAAGCCGATGCCGGCGACAGAGCGCAACGAAGTCTTCCTCCAAGTCGCTGCGCTCCCGCCTGCGCCGGTCGCCTTCCTCGATCGGCAATCCGTAAACGTTTGCCTGCCGGATCGCGCGTCGCAGCTCACGGGGCGCGATCAGGCGCCGCTTGCCGGTCGATACCCGACGAAGGTCCGCGATCGTCCTGGCCGGCGTCGTGACCGGAATGCCGTTTCGGGACGTGACTGCAGCAGGCAGGAGCAAACGGGATCGATGCAGCCGGATGCCCGAGCGCCTTGCCCTTCCGGTGTCGTCTGGGATCGATACGTCCACCGGTCCGTTGCCGGACCTGAGGAGCCCCCACAGCTCGGCCGCACTGCGATGGCTGAGCGCAGCGCCCCAGTACTCGAGAACCGACATCGTCG